>JANQGF010000260.1 GCA_028277465.1 Chromatiaceae bacterium | reverse complement strand
CGCCGATCATCTTGTCCGACCCGGCGCCACCATCCAGCTTGTTGTTGCCGGAGTTACCGGTCAGGGTATTGTTGGCATCATTGCCGGTGCCATTGAAGTCGCCCGATCCGGTCAAGGTCAGATTCTCGACGTGATCCAGGTCCGACGAGTCCGGGTCGTCCGGGTCAACGAGGCTGAAGGTCGCCCCGATCCGGATTTCGTCGGTCCCGCCGCCCTTCTTCTCGACGACCTTGTCGTCGACGCTATCCAGGATATAGATGTCGTTACCCTTGCCGCCCTCCAATGTATCGTTCCCGGCACCGCCATCCAGCGTGTTCTTGCCGCCATTGCCCTTGATGACGTTGTCGAGACCATTGCCGGTGCCGTCGATGTGGCTCTTGCCCGTCAGGGTCAGGTTCTCGACATTGGCCCCATCGGTCCCAAGGTTGAAATCGACCGAGCTCTCGACCGTGTCTGTTCCCTCGTCCGAAGCTTCGACCACCGTATCTCCGGCACCCACGACATAGGTGTCGTCGCCGTCCCCACCCGTCAGGGTGTTGGTACCGGAATTACCCTCGATGCGGTTGTCCAGACCATTGCCGGTGCCGTCGATGTCAGCCTTCCCGGTCAAGGTCAAGTTCTCTAGATTGGCCCCGAGGGTGTAGGTCACCGAGCTCTCGACCGTGTCCGTGCCCTCATCCAACCCTTCGGTTACGACCTCGCCAGATTCGTCCACGACATAGGTGTCGTCGCCTAGACCGCCGATCAGGGTGTCGACCCCACCCTTGCCGTCCAGACGGTTATTGCCGTCGTTTCCGGTGATTTTGTTGACGTCGCTGTTGCCCGTGCCGTCGAAGTTATCATCCGCCGTGCCGCCCAGCAGCTCCAGGTTCTCGATGTTGGACGCAAGCGTATAGCTCAACGACGCCTGCACCGTATCCGTGCCCTCACCGGCCTTCTCGGTGACCTTGTCGCCCTTGTTGTCCACGACATAGGTGTCGTCGCCGTCACCACCGATCATCTTGTCGGCGCCGGCGCCACCGTCCAGGGTGTTGTCTTCGGCATTGCCAGTCAGGGTGTTCTTGAGGTCGTTACCCGTACCCTTGGCCGCGCTTCCGGTCAAGACCAGGTTCTCGAGCTCCTGCTCCGTCTGGTCGCTCAAATCATAGTCCACTGAGCTCTCGACGGTGTCGGTCCCGCCCTTCGCCTTTTCCGTGATGGTATCCGTGGTGCTATCCACGACATAGGTATCGTTGCCCTTGCCGCCGATCAGGGTATCGATACCGTCACCGCCTTCCAGCCTGTTCTTGCCACCGTTTCCTTTGATGACATTGTCGCCGTCGTTGCCCGTCCCGTTGATCGCCTTCCTCCCGGTCAGGGTCAAGTTCTCTAGATTGGCCCCGAGGGTGTAGGTCACCGAGCTCTGGACCTCATCTTCATCACCACCGCCGGATTCCTCGGTGATGGTGTCGTCCGTGCTATCGACGATATAGGTATCGTTTCCGTTACCACCGATCAGTTCGTCGACACCCTTGCCACCATCCAGGGTATCGTTCCCGCCCAGACCAATGAGTTTGTTGTAACCGTCGTTCCCGGTGATGATGTTGTCGGCGCCATTGCCCGTTCCCCGGTAGGCCGTCCCGATCAGGGTGAGCTTCTCGACGTTGGTCGCGTCGGTCTTAAGTGAATAGGAGGTCGAGCTGCGGACCTCGTCGGTCCCTTCGTCCGGATCCTCGTTCACCACATCGTCGATGTTGTTGACATAGTAGATGTCGTCACCGGTACCACCCGTCATGGTGTCGGCACCCCAGCCGCCATCCAGGATGTCGTTGCCAGCGCCACCAATGAGTTCATCCTCGCCGGCACCGCCCTTCAGGGTATCGTTGCCGCCCGCGCCTGTCAGAATGTTGTCACCGACGTTGCCCGTGAGGACATTGTCCTCATCGTCGCCGGTCGCATCCAGGTCGTCCATCCCGGTCAGGGTCAGGTTCTCGACATGGTTGAAGTCGACGAGACTGAGTGTTACCGAGCTCTCGATGGTATCCGTGCCCTCATCCTCATTCTCGTTAACGCTGTCGCCGGTCCCATTCACGACATAGGTGTCGTCACCAGTGCCGCCCGACATGGTGTCGTTGCCGAGCCCGCCATCGAGCCGGTCGTTGCCGGCACCACCGTTCAACGTATCGTTCCCGCGACCTCCCAACAGGGTGTCATGGCCCCCGCCACCATTCAGGGTGTCTGCCCCGCCACCACCGTCGAGCACGTTCTTTCCTTCGTTGCCGGTCAGGATATTGGCGCGGTCGTTCCCTGTCCCGTTGAGCGACTTCTTGTTAGCTTTTAGCGTCAGGTTCTCGACGAACTCGGCCAGGGTGTAGCTGACGATACTCTCGACGAGATCGGTGCCCTCGTCTTTCTCCTCGACGCAGACATCGTCCTTGTGGTCGACGATGTAAGTATCGTCCCCACCGAGACCGATCATGGTGTCAGCTTTCTTGAGCTTGGGCCCTTCGAGGGTATCGTTTCCACTGGTTCCAGTCACAAGTGCCATGATGCCGCGTCCTCTATGTCGGTGATGGTGGGGCGCCGTGTATTACCCCATTAGAAATAGGCTGCCAGATGGGTACTGTCAAGACAACAGGGACCCACGAACACGACCCCAGCCAAGAACAGGGCTGCGCCATTTCGTGGACAACCCGGGAATGGTCTCGATGGGTGCAGACTACTACGGCCGAGTTGCCGAAAACGTGAACCGGTTCACAACTTGGAAGCGCGTTGGCGCCACCGTGGAGATGCGCCATGATGGATGCACGCCGATCATGGCCGGGGAGGCGGCGGCGGTGGAGGCGGCACATTCGACTCGCCCCGGCGCCCGCTGGGGTGTTTCGGCGGATGAGGCGGCGGTGCACCCCCAGAGGGAACGACGACCACCCGGTCGTTGCGCCCGCGACCGGCACGCTCGGACCGCGCCGCACTGGCGGCCTTCGCTCGTTCCTCCCGCTCGACCGCGGCGCGCTGCATCTCCTCCCACTCGAGGGCCCGCTGGATGGAACGCTGCCGGTCGATCTCCTCGACGATTGCGATGGCCTCGGCCCCATTTCGTTGCGCCTGTCTGACCTGGGACTCGGTTGGCCGATCGACGGCAATCTCGATCTTGTCGCCGTCCTGACCACAACGGATCTGCGAATAGGTCGTCCTGCCATCCGCGTTGGTGCACTTATAGAGCCTGTCGGCCTGCGCCGCGCCGGTCGACATCAGCGCAGCGGCGAGAATCAGACCCGGCTGCAGCCCAGTCGGGGACATGAACCCTCTCCTCGGTTGCTCACCCACGAATCGCTGATCATATCCCAAGGTCTCCCGACGGAAGATAAGGGAATCCCCGATCGAGCAAACCTCGTCAACCGGGAAACAGACGCGCGATCTCGGACTGGATCAGCTCCGCGGCGCCTCGGGGATCCGCGGCCCGGTGAATGGGACGCCCGACCACGATATGGTCCGCACCATTGCGGAACGCCTCGGCGACGGTCACGACCCGCTTCTGGTCGTCTTCCGGGCGATTCTCAACCGGGCGGATCCCGGGAACGACAACGAGAAACCGACTACCCAGCTCATACCGCAGCGCCGCAGCCTCCAAGCCAGAGGAAATCACACCGTCGCAACCCAGCTTCAACGCACGGCGCGCTCGAGACAGCACCAGCGCCTCGGGGGCACATTGGAAACCGAGATCATCCAGGTCCCCTCGATCCAGACTCGTCAAGAGGGTGACGGCCAGGATCTTGAGTCCGCCCTTCTCGCGGGCAGCGGCCTCCAGCATGCCATCATTCCCATGAACCGTCGCGAAATCGATGCCCCGGTCCTTGAGCTGTCTCACCGCGCGGGCGACCGTCTCGGGTACGTCGAAGAACTTGAGGTCGCAGAAGATCCGCTTGTCTTGGCCCTGAAGCCATTCGATCAGCTCGAAATAGCCCCCGGACATGAAGAGCTCGAGTCCGAGCTTGTAGAAACAGACTGACTCACCGAGCTGTCGCACCAATGCCCTGGCCGCCGTCGCGTCCGGGACATCCAGCGCAAGAATGAGACGCTCGCGCGCCGGGATGTCTTTCCTGGGGGGCTCTTCTGTCATAAGCGATTGATCCAGAAACACATTCATGCGTGAGGTGGCAGGAGTTCGGGATTATAGGAGAGTGCAGCAGGGACCACCAGCCGCTCGACCTGCGGAAAGACCCTTTCCAGCTCGCGATTCCGGTCCCGCCCCGCGGGCCGCTTTGCTGTATGTTTCACTCCATGAACGCACGTTTCTCCGATTTCCTCTTCCCTGATTCCCTCATGCGCGGTCTCGACCGAGAAGGCCTCCAGGTCCCGACGACTGTCCAGGCTCAGGTGATTCCATTGGCGATGGACGGTCTGGACCTGGCGGTGTCGGCGGCGACCGGATCGGGCAAGACGGCCGCCTTCCTGTTGCCGATGATGCAACGCTTCCTCGACCTGCCAGTCGAGGACACCGGCACCCGCGCACTCATCCTGGTGCCCACCCGAGAGCTGGCGCGACAGATCTATGTTCATTTCATCCGCTTGGGACGTTTCACAAGGCTGACGGCCGGAGTCATCACGGGCGGCGAGTCCAGGGCCCACCAGATCGCTACCCTGAGGAAGAATCCTGAGATCCTGGTGGCCACGCCGGGCCGGCTTCTGGAGCTCCTGGAGCACGGGCAAGCGGACTTGGCCGACCTGGAGATCCTGGTCCTGGACGAGGCAGACCGGATGCTGGACATGGGTTTCGCCGAGGAGGTGCTCGGAATCATTGGCCGGAGCAATCCCGCGCGCCAGTCCCTGCTCTTCTCGGCGACCCTGCATCACCTGGGATTGAACCGGATTCTCGACTCGCTGCTGCGCGAGCCCCAGGTATTGGTGATCGATCCGATACGCGAGCCGCATCCAGAAATCGCTCATCAGTTACTGCTAAGCGACGGATTGGCCCACAAGCAGCAGCAACTGCTCTGGCTGTTGAAGCACGAGCCCTTCGAGCAGACCCTGGTCTTCACCAATAGGCGCGACGGCGCGGTCGCGCTGGGCGACTTCCTGGTCGCCCATGAGCTCAGGGTTGCTGTGCTCCACGGCGAGCTGAGCCAGCGCGAGCGCAATCGGGTCATGGGACTGGTGCACGGCGGACGCGTCGGCGCCCTGGTCGCGACTGATCTGGCGGCACGTGGGCTGGATCTGCCGGGGGTGCAGCTGGTGGTCAACTTCGACCTGCCACGCAGTGGTGACGACTATCTGCACCGCACGGGCCGGACCGGTCGGGCAGGCGAGCCGGGGGTTGCAATCTCCTTGGTCGGACCCGCCGAATGGAATCGTATGGAAGGCATCGCCCGCTATCTCGATCTCGACCTCGAACGGCGTTCCATACAAGGCCTGAAGGCGGCCTTCAAGGGAATCACCAAGCGCAAGAGATCCAGCAAACCGACACCGGAGGGATGCAAGGTAAGCAAGGGTGACACCCCCAAGACCAAGAATCGGTTGCGCAATCGCAAGAACATCGGCAAACGACGCCAACCCTCGAGCCACCAGGGCACCGAGGCTGGGCACACACCCCTGAAGAGACGAAGCACCGTCGCATCCAAGACGAACGACGGGGCGGATACCACATGAAGAAGTCATCTGAACCGCGTCCCGCCAACGGCCGGTGTTCACCGCGCAGCTGGTGTCACTCGAAACGACGCATGTCACCCCGAACGCGGCTCAGATCGGGAACCAGAGGTCTTCGTCGGGCCTAACTGGCCCGGAGGGCTCCCGGACCGCCCAGCGGATCGACTCCACGGTCGCTCGACCCACGCCGGGGACCTCGGCCAACTCGCCTGGATCCGCTGTCACCACCGCTTCAACGCTGCCGAAATACTCCAGCAAGCGTTTCGCCCTTGTGGGCCCGATGCCGGGTAGTCCCTGCAGGATGTGACCCTGAAGCCGAGCCTTGCCGCGGGGGCGACGCCCCTTGCGTGGATAGGCACAGTTTGCGAATCGCCGGCCTTGGCGAGCCGCAAAGAGCATCAGGCGGGCGGTCTCGGCGGGTTCCATAGAGCGCAAGAGAGGGATACCCAGGAAGAGGGTAAGGGTGACCAAGGCACCCTGAATCGCCTCCCGCCGCATCTGGCTGCCGGCCAGATCCTTGGACCTCCCCTCCAGGATGAGGGCACATCGGCGTGGCGAACCGGCAAGCCGGAGCCCCTGTGCAAACAGACGCCCGTCCTTGATCGAACGGGTGAGGTCCATCAGCGTCTTGCGCTCGAACAGGAGTGAATCGTCGATCAAATAATCGCCAATCGGCAAACGCTCGACCAGGACCTCAACCCCAACCTCTTGCCTGATCGCAGCCAGGACGGCGCACTGAGGCTCCCGATCGTCCACCTGAACACGAATCATCTGAGGTCTAAACACCTCGCGGATCAGAAGAAGCTCACAACGCGACCCCAAAGGACTGGTGGATGTGCTGGACGACGACCGGATGGAGCCCCGTCTTCTCGGCGAATTCGCGCAAGTAGTGCCGTTCCTCTTGCGTGTCGACCTCCACCGCCAGTAGAGAGGCCGCATAGATCTCGGCGGCCACCTCTCGGTCGGGGATCTCGGCGACGAAGGCGTCCAGGCTCAAGGGCGCACGCAGCTCCGCCATCAACCAAGCCTGGTCCTCCGTGCCCATGCCAGCGGCTTCGGCCCGGCCGACGATACGCTGAATCTCGTCGAGACTGACCTGGCCATCGGACTTGGCGATATTGATCATGCCCTTGACGATCAGGCGAGCCTTGGTCTCCAGTGCCTCCTGGTCGGCAGCGGTCTGAGGTTGCTCGAGACCTAATGGAAGGGCTTGAGGCTCGAGGCCTGGCTGCGTTTGCGCTCCTTCGACACCCGGGACTCGACCCGCGAACGTCTGATCGACCGGGGAGCTCTGTTCCCCGGCCCCGCCGAGCGCCTTGAGGGCGACACCCGCCAGCATTGCCAGGGCACCGCCCGCCAAGGCCCCCTTGACCGAGTCGCCACCACCACCCAGGACCGACCCCAGCACCGCCCCCAGCCCCCGGCCTGAAGCGGGTTCTGACTCGCTTGACTCAGGCCTCCTCGAGCCATCTCGAGGACGCCGCCCAGCACGCCACCGCCCTCTCCGCCCGCCGGTTGCCCCAGACTGGCTTGAAGGTCCTGAAGCGCGTTGCCCATGCGGGTCTGGCCAGATTGGGCCAGGTTGCTCTGCAAGAAGGTTCCAAGTAAGTCGCCAAAGCCGGCCATGATGGTGCCCCTCCAAGTTCTCCGACGATCGGGTGAAAGAGAACCGGCGGCCCCGCGGGCGGAGCCTTCCGGATCCGTCTTGGATTCCTTCACCGCAAAGGCTGAGGAATCCGTCTTCGCTGCACAGACTATCCAGACCGTGCCGTCAGTACCAAAGCCCTGTGACGTGCCAGCCTGGGCGCCGGTGTGGCGACGGGGCGAGCCGCCGCAGGAGGCCATCCGAGAGCGCAATGACCGCATCCTCTCGGTCCCCGGTAGAGTCGGAGCTGGCGCGGCCCAAGAGATCAAGGGCCTCGATCATCGGTTGGTCCAAGCACCTAGTTGGTGGGAGCGGCGCCCCGCCGCGATCGCGCGCTCTTCGCGGCGGGGCGCCGCTCCCACGTGATGC
>JANQGF010000246.1 GCA_028277465.1 Chromatiaceae bacterium | reverse complement strand
CCCGGAGCATGGAACAAGAGCCGCAGCAGTTTGCAGGCTCGTCGCGGCGAGGCGCCGCTCCCACCAAATCGAGCGGCTGGGGTGCTGTTCCACGGTAAGCCTTAAGCCTATCGCCCCGTCAATCTGAGAGACCCTCGGGATTCTAGGTGGTTGAGCTCAGCCGGTCGGGGCGACGCAGGTCCCGGGTCGAGCCCGAGCCCACCCGATGTCACACTCGCCCGATGACGCTTCCGGGCGGATCTCGGTTCCACCCATCATCCCATGAATCTGTGGCTGGAAGCACACCAATCGACACCGTTCCTGTGACGCAAGATGCTGGACCTCTCGGCCGCCCGCGGCCCTGTGCGATAATGGACCGTCGTTTGGCAGTCCGTGCATGGCGGTTTCGCATCCATGCCGACCCTGAAAGGAGCTCGAAACGATGACACCTGACGATTCACTGAACGCGTTGGACAAGGTGTTGGAGCACGTCTCCGACGAGCGGCGCGACTTCTTGAAGCGGATACTCGGCGGGGCTGCCGTCGCGGCGATGCCTCTGATCCTGTCCGAGGTCGCCGCGCAGCCGCCGGCCCCCGGCAAGGGCGTCTTCAAGGGCGGCGCGGGTTATTTGGGCAAGGGCGGAGCCCCCGGCTATGTCGGTAAGGGCGGCGGACGACCCGGCTACGCCGGCAAGGGCGGCGGCCCGGGCTACGTGGGCAAGGGCGGAGGGGCCGGCAAGGGCAGACGCTGATTCGGATCTCTTTTTCGGTCCAAGCCACCTGAACCCTGTCACTGGTGACGCGTGTGGCCGCAGGGGAATCCAGAGCCCATGCACCAGGCGGGGTTTGCGTGTCGATTCCACGACGCAGTGCCTCGGTGCTCTTCTGTCCCGGCGGCGAGGGTTATCTCGCCTATGACGCCGCCAACGACAGGGTTCATCGTCTCAATCCCATCGCTTCGCTCGTCGCGGAGCTCTGCGACGGGCAGCGCGGGATCGAGGAGATCCACGATCTGGTCGCACCCCTGTTACCGGACGGTTCGAGGGACGAGGTCAGGCGTTGCGTCGAGCGGGCCCTGGCCGCCGGGCTCTTCGAAGAGGCCGGGCGTCGCGAGACGGAGCCGCATCCCCCGCTCGATCCCGCCATGCTCGTCGAGAGGCTGCGCGCCAAGGGTCAGCTGGAGCCAGCCTATATCTGCCAGTACAACCTCGCCGAGCGCGAACCTGACAATCCTCGTCACTGGGCGGCGCTCGGTGAGCTCGCACATGGTCTCGGGCGTCGCGAGGAGGCACGGGTCGCCTATGAACGCTATCTGCAGTTGATGCCCTACGATGCGGAGGTCCGGCACCTGCTGGTCGCCTTGCGCGATGAAGCACCACCGCCACGCGCCCCCGACGCGGCCGTCGAGCAGCTCTATGCGCGTTTCGCCTCCTTCTACGAGTCCAACATGCTCGACGAGCTCGACTATCAGGCACCCAAGCGTATCGCCGCCCTGGTAGCGGAATTGATGCCCGAAAGAAGGGGGCTTGCAGCGCTCGATCTCGGCTGTGGGTCCGGACTCGCCGGGGTCGGGCTGCGCCCCCGCTGTGCCCGCCTGGTGGGTGTCGATCTTTCGCCCCAGATGCTGCAGCTGGCCCGCGAGCGTTCGCTCTACGACGCCCTCGAGCTGGCCGAGATCGGCGCTTGGCTCGGTCGTTGCCGTGAGACCTTCGATCTCATTCTGGCCAGCGACTCGCTGATCTATATCGGCGATCTGAGCCTGGTCGTGACTCCGGCCGCACCCTTGTTGAGACCCGGCGGTCTCTTCGTCTTCACGCTCGAACGTGGCGAGGTCGCGCCCTTCCGGCTCAGCGACAATGGCCGCTATACCCACACACCCCAGCAGGTGCGCAAGGTCGCGGTCGCGGCGGGGCTGGAGGTCGTGCGGCTCGACGAGGGCTATCTCCGGATGGAGTACGAGGCGGCGGTGAACGGGCTGTTCGTGGCGCTGCGCAAGGTCTGAGAATTGACAGAAATCGCCTAACCTCCATCCGCCGGTTCGAGCACCCGAGTGTGCAGGGTCGGTCCAGGCCAGAGTGGCACGGGCTCGCCAGCGACCCATTCCTCGTAGTCGCCGCTGCGCGACTGGGAGAAAGGGTGCGGGTTCGCGCCGCCGGGCAGATGAAGGATGCCGCGCTCTTCGGCCCCCGGCGCCACGACCAGCCGCTCGGAGGCACCGGCCGTTGGCGTCGCCACCCGGGGCAGGTTGGAATCACCCGGGACCGCGCGCGCCGGCAGGTCGAGACGTGCCCGCAGCCACTCGGGCAAAACGGCCGAGAGGGGGTGGGTGACGGACGTCGTATTGCGAGCACCCCAGGTGCGGGCCTGCCACTGCTCAGGATCACCCCACTGATCGAGCACCCGCAACAGAGAGTCACGCTCGAGTGCCGCCCAATCCGGATAGCCGGCGGGGATCCAGTCGGGGCGATCGCGCAGGATGGCCCAGAGGGCGATCTCGACGCGCGGGATGTCGGCGATCCGGTTCTTGGCGTCGAGACGGCGCAGCGGGGCACCCAGTGCACCCAGCACGACCCGAGCGACTTGGGTGCGCCAATCGCGCACCAGCCGATAGGCGACCGACTCCACGCTCGCCTCCCCGGTCCAATCCTCGAGCAGGTCGAGCAGCCGCTCGCGCTCGGGGAGCCCGGTTTGCTCAGTGACCAGCTCATGCAACCTTTGGTACCAGAGCTCGAGCAGCTCGGCCCGGGTGTCGAGCTGGATGGAAAAGAGGGCCGTCTCGTCGAAGCGTTCACGCTCGAACAGACGATCGCGGATCCGGCGGGCGCGTGCCCCCAGGTCGTAGCCGCCGTCACCCAGCAGCCGTTGTTCGTCGAGACTGACCACGCGGGCATTGGCCGTCCAGAGCCGCGCCTCTCGACCGGGCTGGATCCGGGGGACCTCGTGCGCATCGAGCCAGCCGAACCAGCCCGCCCGTCCGTCGGCCCAGATCCGGGGACGCGGACCATCGAGACCCACGCGGCGCGGGACACGTCCCATGATGGTCCAGCCGATCTCTCCGGTCCTGCCGGCAACCAGAAGGTTCTGGCCTGGAACCCCGCAGCGCGGCGCATGATCCAGCGCCTCCTCGACCGTCTTGAGCTCGACCAGATCGATCAGGTGAAGGTTCAGTGCCTCGGCGTCCTGTGCCACCCAACGCAGCGCCAGCGGGCGACCCTCGCTGTCCCTCCCCACCACTGGCCCCCAGATGGACTCTGTGACCTCCAGCTCCACCGGGTCGTCCCCCGCCACTTCGATCGACTCGAGGCGCCGAGTCAGACGACGCCAACCGTCCGCGGTGCGATAGCGCGAGGGGTCACGGGGATCCAGGTCGAGCACCACATGGTCGAGCCAATCGGCATCGCTGTTGGTGAATCCCCAGGCGATATGACCATTGCTGCCGACCACCAAACCAGGCGCACCCGGCAGCGTCACCCCGACCGCGTCCAGGGGCTCGTCGCCCGTCCGCCGCAGTCGGGTCGCGTACCAGATCGGAGGAAGCCCGATCCGAAGGTGCATGTCGTTGGCGAGGATGGCGCGCCCATCCGCTGTATGGGCACCGCCAACGGCGAACGAGTTGCTTCCCGTCAGGCGTGGCTCGGGCAGCGGGGGTGCATCCTCCATGACACCATCGGTGGCGATCCCTCCCGACGGGCGCCCGGGACCGCTGGGGGGAATCTGTGCCCGAGGCCAGGGCCCGGACACGCCCTCCACCGGGGCCTCCCAGGGACCGGGTCGCGCGGTGAGCAAGGCGAAGACACTCGGGTCCAGCACCCGCGAGGCCAGGTCGAGCGCGCGCTCGTGGGCGTTGGTCTCATCCTGCAGATCACGAAACATGGCAAGGGCGACATGGTAGCTGTCGAGCGCTCGCCAGGGCTCCGGGGTCTGGCTCAACAGGCCGTATTCCCAGGGGCGCGCACGCAGGCTGGCCAGGCCGGCGTTGACTCCGCGGGCATAGGATTCGAGCAGGGCGCGTTGGTCGGGGTCGGTTCGGGCGAGCGCGGCGAGCGCCGTTCCGGCCAGGTCATGCCGGCGCGCACCCTGGTCCGCGCGCACCGCCGCTGGCCCGAGCAGTGCGGCCAGGGTCCCCGTCCCCGCGCGGCGCAGCAGGTCCATCTGGAAGAAACGGTCCTGCCCATGCGCATAACCCAGACCGAAGGCCAGGTCTTGGCGCGACGAGGCCTGCACCGTGAGCCGCCCGCGTGCATCCCGCTCGAGTCGCACCTCGGCGTAGAGCCCATCGAGTCTGTCCACCCCATCCAGCGGCGGCAAACTCCCACGAACCCAGATCAGCAATGCGAGCACCGAGACTAGAGCGAGCGCCGACAGGGCCGCGAGACCCTGCAGCGACGCGTGCACCAAGACACGAACAGGGCGTCGGTATGACAATCGGGCGTCCTCCGAGGTCGATTGCGGGCGTCATGATACTAAGGCGATTTCTGTCAATGTTCATACCATCTGACTTGTCTTGACGCCCGCCTTCGGTGTCGCGCCACCAGTCACATCGCCCGGCGATGCTCCTGG
>JANQGF010000225.1 GCA_028277465.1 Chromatiaceae bacterium | reverse complement strand
GCGCCAGCTGGATCGAAAAACTCGCCGATTCGTGTTATTTACGAAGCCGATGCCTCCATATAGAACTCGGCCGAGCCGACACGAGGCACGGCATTCGCTTGCGGACCATCCACATCGTCCGCGTCATTCTGATCACGATCAAGTCTGAGAGGATCGACCCATGCAATCTTCCACTCGCGTCAAGACCTTGATGCTCTCCGCTGGGCTAACCTTGTTTGCGGGCCTCGCACAAGCCGTGGAGGGGATCAGTGGCATAGCAACGGGCGCAGCCATGGATACCGTGAAGACGCAGGCCGTCGAAACTGCCGTCGACACGGGCGCCGGCATGGCGAAGGAGCAAGCAAAGGGCGCCATGGGGCTCGGAGGCGTCACCGACAAGGTTTCAGAGGTCACCCAGACCGCCGAGGATGCCGCCGAGAAGAGCGAATCGCAGGACTGAGGGGAAACCTGATTGGTCAGGTTTTCCGGCGCGGGGCAGGATGCCCCGCCAACTCCATGCAGGACGTTGAGTCACGCACACGTCGAGACGCGCCGCCGATACTCGCCCCGGCTCCCCCTCCTGCCCACAGAGCTCTCAGACGAGACGCCGCAGTTCCTCGGCAACTTGATTGACCGCTGTCTCCACGGACGCGGTCAAGCCCGCCCCCGCATCGAAACACCCGCCTTCGATGGCAAAGAGACGCAAGCTAGGGGGGAGTCGATCGAGCGCTCGGGCCAGCTCCACCGCCTCCGCCACCCCGAATCTGTGGGTGCTGTAATAGCAGAAATTCTTCGGGACCGGAAACACCCGCGCATCGATTCGGTGGATGGTGCCGGGCGTGGCACCCGAGTGGGCGGCATCCACCATGAACACGTGACGAGCGACCTCCCAATCCTGCATCAACTCGGTCCCCTCGCCCCAGTAGTCACGCACACATTCGCCGAGACCCTGGGCACGCAGACGGTCCCCCACGGCGGGAGCGGCGCCATCGTCGCGGCGCAACCGGTTGCCGATGCATTGGATCAGAAGATCCCGCCCCTCAAACACGTTCAACGCTCAGCTTCAGAAAGTGAGTCGCACAGGAGATACAAGGATCATAGTTGCGAATCGCCTGCTCGCAGACCCATTGCAGCTGATCATCCGGCAACGCCATGTGGCGTTCCACCACCCCCCAGAGGTCGCGCTCGATCTGACGCTGATTCTGAGCCGTGGGCGGCACGATACGGGCCACACGGACACGCCCATCCTGGTCGAGGTCATAACGGTGATAACAGATGCCGCGCGGGGCCTCGGTGCAGCCGGTGCCACTGGCCGAGCTCGGGTTAACCTCCAGGTAAGGGCCCTCGGGCTCCTGATAATCCCGCACCAGGCGAAGCGCCTCCTCGAAGGCATAGACCGTCTCCACCATACGCACCTGGATGGAACGGAAGGGGTTGGTGACGACAGGACCCAGTCCGATCTCCGCGGCGATGTCCCGCGCGAGCGGGCTGAGCTGATCCTGGTTGTTGTTATAGCGGGCAACAGGACCAACCACATAAGGGCGGTCAGAGCCTTTGCGTATCCCGTGCAGCGCATTGGAATGTTCGAGATGTTCCTCGTCGAAATACTCTTCGAACTCGCTC
This sequence comes from Chromatiaceae bacterium, assembly GCA_028277465.1. GTDB lineage: Bacteria > Pseudomonadota > Gammaproteobacteria > Chromatiales > Chromatiaceae > JANQGF01. The sequence goes on along the minus strand of JANQGF010000225.1, from coordinate 4,631 downwards.
ACCGGGATGTCCAGGCCATCACTGCTGATGATTCGGCCTTCGTGAATGGCATACTCGTCGGGGTGACGCAGAGAGACACTGAGATACTCGTCGTCGAAGTCCGGAAAATCCAGTCCGCCGGTGAAACGGGTCAGCTCCAGGGCCGTCTCCAGGCCCCACTGGAGGCTGTCGGTCAACCCCTCGATGGCCGAGCGGTAAGGCAAACCGTGGAATCCCCCGACCTTGAAGTTCACCGGATGCACCGCCCGACCGCCGATCACCTCCAGGATCTGGTTACCATACTTCTTCATCTGCAGTGCCTTGTTGACCACCTCCGGGTGATCCTTGGACAGGCTGATCGCGTCTTGGTAACCGAGAAAATCGGGGGCGTGCAACAAGAAGGCATGCAGCACGTGGCTTTCGATCCATTCGCCACAGTAGGCGAGGCGCCGTAGGTTGCGCAGAGGACCGTTCACACTGACCCCTGCCGCCGCCTCCATGGCCTGACACGCGCTCAAGATATAAGCCATGGGACAAATACCGCAGATGCGCGCCGTGATATCTGGGACGTCTCCGAAGTCCCGCCCCACCAAGAGTGCCTCGAAGAAGCGGGGTGGCTCGTAGATACGGAACTTGAGGTCCTCGATGACCCCATGGTTGACCCTCAGGTAGAGGGCACCTTCGCCCTCGACGCGGGCCAACGCATTGACCTGGATGACCCGCTTGTCGCTCTCGGCTAAATCATTCATGGTCTTTGCTCGCTTCCCGGAAGGCGGGCGCATTGTTGGTGAAGAGTCGGTAATAGTGCTGCAGCGACCGTTCGTCCATGCCCAGCGTCTTGAGGCGCACGCTCAGGGCCGTGGTGTTGGGGGCCTCCACAGGCCCGAAGCAGGCGAAACAACCACGATCGCAGGCCGGACAGACATTGCCGCAGCCGGCCTGGGTCACCGGCCCCAAACAGGGCTTGCCCTCGGTCACCATGACGCAGATCGTGCCGGCGAGCTTGCACTCGACACACTGGCTGTAGGCGGGCACGTTGGGCTTGCGCCCGTTCAGAGTGGCATTCAGCACCTCCAATAATTGATGCTTGTTGATGGGGCAGCCATGCAGCTCGAAGTCCACCCGAACATGGTCCAGCACCGGCGTCGAGGTGGCTAGACTCTTGATGTAGTCCGGATGCGCATAGACTGACCCGACCAACTCCTCGAGTGGCCGCAGATTCTTAAGCGCCTGGATACCGCCGGTGGTCGCGCAAGCGCCGATCGTGATGAGAAGGCGGGACTGGGCGCGCACCCGGCGGATGCGTTCGGCCTCGTGGGGGGTGGTGATGGAGCCCTCCACCAGCGAGATGTCATAGGGGCCGGCGATCTCGGCCCGGCTCGCCTCAAGAAAGTAGGCGATCTCCACCGAGTCGGCCACTGCCAGCAATTCGTCCTCACAGTCGAGCAGGCTTAGCTGGCAGCCGTCACAGGACGAGAACTTCCATACCGCGAGCTTGGGTCGCTTGGGCGCCATGGTCAAATCTCCCGGGTATCGAAGCGCTCGGCAATGGTGTCGAAGCGGAACACAGGACCGTCCTTGCACACGAAGGCGCCGCCAAACTGACAGTGGCCGCAGAAACCGACGGCACATTTCATATTGCGTTCCAAAGAGACGTAGATCTGCTGATCGCCGACGCCCTGATCGTGCAAGGCCAGCACGGCATAGCGCATCATGATCTCAGGACCACACAGGCAAGCGAGCGTGTCTGGCGGAGAAAAACCTTTGGACGCCAGAAGCTTGGTGACGACACCCACCCGTCCCAGCCAATCCGAACCGGCCCGGTCCACGGTTACTTCCACGGTCAGGTCGAAGCGACCGCGCCACTGCTCCAGCTCATCGCGATAGAGGATTTCGTCCGGCGTGCGAGCACCATAGAAGATGCAGACGGCGCCAAAGCGGCTGCGGTTAGCGAGCACCTGATAGATCAGAGGACGCAATGGTGCCAGCCCGATACCGCCTGCGAGGATGACCAGGTCCGAGCCCTCCGCCGCTGCCACCGGCCAGCTGGTGCCAAAGGGCCCGCGTACCCCGAGCATGGTTCCTGGCGAGACCCGCTGCAGGGCGTTGGTGACACTGCCCACGGCACGAATGGTGTGGAGAAGAGTCGTTGGGCGGGCCGGATCCCCGCTCACACTGATCGGCACCTCGCCCACACCGAACTGGTAGAGCATGTTGAACTGGCCCGGGGCGAACTCGAAGGTTTGTGTCTCGTCCAGGGGCTTGAGGCCCACGGTGAAGACCCCGGTCAACTCGTGCTGGACCGACTCCACCCGGAACCGCGCGGGTCGCATGGGATCGGGGATGTCATGTCCCCAAGACAAGGTGTGCGGGATGGTCTGCATCTGCGCCTTCTCCCTCAATCGCCGTTCGGGCTGGGTTTAGCCGGGACCATGGCCGCAGTCTCGATAGCCACACGGTTCTGCGCCTCGACATAGTCGGAAGGGTGGCCATAGATATCCAGCATTTGCAGGCGAGTCGCCGTCAAACGCTCGGCCATCACCCTGACGAAATGACTGAGAAATTCGTAACCCAAGCTAGCGTCCTCTTCGCACTTGCCGCGCAAGCACTTGCCATCGATGCTCAGGGCACGCACCAGACCCACCGCCCGGCAATCGAACTGGACCCGATATGGTGGGACCAGCCAGGACCAGCCCAAGACGTCGCCGTCACCCAAGGTCTCCAACACCAGTGGGCTACCGCCGGGTGCATTCACCTCGACGGCGACCGCGCCGTGGCGTACCAGGAAGAAGGTATCGGACGGTTCACCCTCACGCATCAGGTACTCGCCGTCGTGGAAGACCCGATTGGCTGCGCAGCCGGCGATCAAGCCCCGCGCCCGCTCACTCATATCGTTGAAAAAGGGGTGCTCCGCTAGCAAACGGTCCAGACCTCCGATCGTGGCCATCTCTCATACCTCTCCTTCCAAGACCGCCCTCTCCGAATCGCGGATGGCGGCTACCTCTGCAGTGATGTCGATGCCCACCGGGCACCAGGTGATGCAGCGTCCGCAACCGGTACAACCGGAGGTCCCGAACTGCTCATGCCAATAGGTCAGCTTGTGGGTAATCCATTGGCGATAGCGGGCAGCTGCCTCGCGTCGAACCGGACCGCCATGGACATAGCTGAACTCCAAATTGAAGCAGGAATCCCATTGGCGTCGGCGCTCTGACTCCGCGCCGTCCAGGCTGGTGACGTCTTCCACCGTCGAGCAGAAACAGGTGGGACAAACCATGGTGCAGTTGGCACAACTCAGACAGCGATTCGCGACATCCACCCAGCGAGGATGCTCCTGGTTGCGTCGCAGGATGTCTCCCGCGTCGGAGCGCATCTGTCGGCCCATGCTGCCCACGGCATCCTCCACCGCTTGGCGACCTTGCTCGATCTCGTCCGGTCGCGCGCGCCGGTAGGACACCTGCTCCATCAGCTTGCGACCAGGCTCACTGCCGACCTCCACCAGAAAGCGATGCCCGCTCTCGTCCAACAACTCGGTCAAACACAGGTCGAAGCCCCCTCTTGCACGGGGACCCGTGTGCATGGACGCGCAGAAACAGGTACCACCGGCACGGGTGCAGTTGACCGCAATCAAGAATGTCTGCTCCCGTTGAGAGCGGTAGCCGCTGTCGGCGAAATCACCCTGACTGAACACGCGGTCTTGGACCGCCAGCGCAGCGAGTTCGCACGCCCTCACACCGATGAAAGCGTAAGGGTGTGGCCGGGTCTCGGCCGGTTCCAGGGCGAAGCCGCCATCCGAGCGCCGGGCACGCCACAAGCGTTGCCGCGGTGGAAAGAGGAGACGCTTCCAACTATAGGGACCCACGACATAGCGGAAGAATGACTCGGCCTCGAGGCCGGACGGATCCGAGGGCACCAAGCGATAGTGGCCGCCCTCCTGTTCGTCCCGAAAACCGGCCGGGAGATCCGAACCAGAAGTGATCGGTCCATACACAATGGTGCCGCGCTCCAATCGGGGTCCCATTGTTTCATAACCTTGGGTCCGCAGCCCATCGATGAGGGTCTGCAACTGGTCACTGGATATCAGAAGGGTATTGGGCATGCTCCACACCTGCATCGATCGACGGTGCGGTCGCACCGGGATTCTTGTTTTCTTTATACTTTCGCGGTGTTCATATTGCCCGATCGCAGCAGCCATAGCCTCGGGCGTGACGTAACTTTAGCATTAAACCGGATTTTCGCCAGGGTCGAATTTGTCCTAGATCTATTCTTCGATCATTTCCCTGAATAGGATTTCGGTTGACAGCGCCTCGATTTCGATTTTCGCCCAAAGGAATTAATACAAATACGAAATAAATAATTTAATAGAATACCGACCAACAAACCGCCTCATCCTGCCCAAAGACAACGGAGAATGAGCTTCGCTCTGTCCTGAAGTCCTGAAGAGAACCTTATTCGAGAGCGTGGTCCCATCTTCGTATGGAGACGATCCGCATCCGCCATGGCCGAAGTGCGGAGGAGCAACGGCAGGCGGCGCTCGATCCGGGAGAGAATATCGACAATCCGATCCTCTACTTGCATCCGCTCAAGCGTTTGCTCGCATCCCCAAGTCGCTTGCTGGCCCTCAACAACCAGCAACTGGCGATCGACGAGATAGG
>JANQGF010000222.1 GCA_028277465.1 Chromatiaceae bacterium | reverse complement strand
TTCCGCCCGGGCCGTGGAATATTCGCACGATCTCTCCGGCTGGGAACCCGGTTTGATGACCACAGCCGAGTACTCCTCGGCTCGGCATTGGAGTATTTTCCACCCATCAGCATGAAATCAGATGCGGCACGAGGGGCTCCATCTTGACCGAGAACACCGACCTCGCACTCCAACAAGCCTACGACGCCTTGGCGGCCACCTATGACTCCAACCGCGGCCAGTTCGACATGGGCGCCGTTCTCGACGACTTCATGACACGTCTCCCCGCCCGCGGCGATCTGCTCGATCTCGGCTGCGGGGCCGGCGAGCCATTCGCACGGGCCTTTCTCGATCAGGGCTGGCAGGTGACAGGCGTCGACTTCAGCGCCCAGATGCTGGCCCTCGCCGAGCGCTATGTCCCTGCGATGAAGCGCATCCGCGCCGACATGCGCGAGGTGAAATTCCCAGGCGGCAGCTTCGATGCCGTGACGGCGATCTATAGCCTCTTCCATGTCCCCCGGTCCGACCACCCTGAGCTCTTCGCCCGGATCCGCCATTGGCTCAAACCGGGCGGCCGCCTGCTCTTCACCTATGCGACCCAGGACTACAGCGGGCAGGAGCGGTTCGAGGGCCACAAGCAGTTCATGGGACAAGCGCTCTTCTACAGCCATACCACCCCGGCCGAGCTCCAGGATCAGGTGTCCGGCGCCGAGCTGCGGCTGGAGAGCGCACGCGAGCGCGAGATCGGCGGTGAACGATTCTTGTGGATCACTGCCGCACGGGACGAGGTACCCACCATCGAGCGCGCCTCATGACCACCCGTTCTCGGGCACCCAGACGCGAGATCCTGAGCTGGGCGATGTTCGACTTCGCCAACTCGGCCTATACGCTGCTGATCATCACCGTCGTTTTCGGCGACCTCTTCACCCGGGTCATCGTCGGCGACGCGCCCGACTACCGGCTGGGCAACCTACTCTGGAGCCTCGCGCTCGCCGCCAGCTACCTGCTCGTTCTGCTCTGCTCGCCGGTGGTCGGCGCCATCATGGACTATCGGGCGAGCAAGAAGCGCTTTCTGTTCGCGAGCTATCTGCTCACCGTGGCCACGACTGCGGCCCTCTATTGGGTGGCGCCCGGTGCAGCCCTCTTGGGTGTCCTCTTGTTGATCCTGTCCAACTTCGCCTTCTCCATCGGGGAGTCCTTCATCGCCAGCTTTCTACCCGATCTCGGCCCGCCGGAGGATCTCGGAAAGATCTCGGGTTTCGGCTGGGCGCTCGGCTATATCGGCGGCATGGTCTCGGCCCTCTTCGTGCTGCTGGTGCTCGGCGAGGTCAGTGCCGAGAACTTCGAGCGGATCCGCTGGGTCGGTCCCTGGACGGCCTTTTTCTTCCTGGTCGCGGCCCTCCCGACCTTCCTCTGGGTGCGGGAGCGCGGGCGGCCGCGACCCCTGCCGGCGGGCCAGGGCTATCTGGCCGTTGGACTGGCACGGGTCGGACAGACCCTCCGCCACCTGCGCACCCATCGGGATCTCGCAATCCTGCTACTGTCGGTTTTCTTCTCGATGAGCGGGATCTATATCATTATCACTTACGCCTTCATCTACGGGGCCCAGGTGATCGGTTGGGACGAATCGGTGCGTACCCTCATGTTCGTGCTGGTTCAGATCACCGCCGCGGCCGGCGCCTTCGGCTTCGGCTGGATCCAGGATCGGCTAGGTGCCCTCTCCACCTATCTCGTCACCCTGGTCATGTGGATCCTCGCCATCACGCTCATCTATCTCACCCCCATCCTTGCAGATCTCGCCCAGAATAGGCTGGGTCTGAACTGGCAGGCGCAGTACATCTTCCTGGTCGTGGGCTGTCTGGCCGGCCTGAGTCTGGGGGCCTGTCAATCGACGACCCGCACCCTGGTGGGCCTCTTCGCCCCCCTGTCGCGCTCCGCGGAGCTGTTCGGTTTCTGGGGCTTCTCCATGAAGCTGGCCGGGGTCTTCGGCCTGCTGGCCGTCGGTGTGTTGCAGGCGCTCATCGGGCTGCATGCCGCCGTCCTCTTCTGCGCCCTGCTCTTCGGCGTAGCGCTGGTGGTCGCACGCGGCGTCGACGAGAGCCGGGGACGCGGCGTCGCGGCGGCACAGGACTCAGGGCAGACGGATTGGTGAGCGTCCCACCGAGCGGCCGCTGAAGCGAGAGGGCCGGCATGCCGCGTCGCAGACCACTCATCCGACGGCCGCGTCCATCGCTCGAGCCGCTTCGGCTCCGTCTCTCGCATCCGGATGCACTCTACTGGCACGCCCTCCTGGGTCTGCTCACCGGGGTGGCCGCCGGGCTGGTCATCGTGGGCTTTCGCCTGGCCGTCGAGGGTTCCCAGACCTCGATGCTTCCCCTCCACGGAGAGAATTACGAGGCCCTACCCCTGCCGCTACGTCTGCTGCTGCCGCTCCTGGGTGCCCTGCTCATCGGGCTGCTCTTCATGCGCTTCGCGCAGGGCATCTATGTGCTCGGCGTCGCTCGGGTCATGGAACGCATGGAGTATCACCAGGGACATCTGTCGGTGCGCGGCTTTCTGCTCCAGTTCTTGGGTGCCGCGATCGCCATCGTCAGCGGCCACTCGGTCGGACGCGAAGGCCCCCACGTCTATCTCGGAGCGGCCAGCGGCAGCCTGCTCGGACAGTGGTTCACGCTGCCGAACAACAGCATCCGCACCATGGCGGCCTGCGGGACCGCAGCCGGGATCGCGGCCTCCTTCAACACCCCGCTCGCCGGCGTCATCTTCGCACTCGAGGTCCTGGCGCTCGAATACAGCATCACCGGCTTCATCCCCATCATCCTGGCCGCGGTGAGCGCCAATGCGCTCTCGGTCGCGGTCTTCGGCAGCGCCCCATCCTTGCCGGTCCCACCCTCGCTGCTCTACTCCTTCTCAGACATGCTACCCATCTTCTTCCTGGGGCTGTTCGCCGGCACCCTCTCGGCGGCCTATATCCAGTCGCTGCAGAGCATCGCCCGCATGGGCAAGCATTTGGACTTCTTCTGGCGTGTCTGCCTTGCGGGGGTCGCTGCCGGTGGGTTCGGGGCGCTGGTCCCCGAGGTCATGGGCCTCGGTTATGACTCCATGCGCGACCTGCTCACTCACCCCCTTCCCTGGACCTTCCTGGTGGTACTCCTCGTCTTCAAGCTGGCCGCGACCTCGACCAGTGTCGGTCTGGGTATCCCGGGCGGGACCATCGGTCCCGCGCTCTTCATGGGCGCGGTGATCGGCAACCTGACGGGCGCCCTGGCCACTGCCTTCCTCGGCATCGAGGAAGGCCAAGCCAGCTTCTACGCGCTGCTCGGGATGGGCGCCATGATGGGCGCCAGCCTGCAAGCGCCATTGGCGGCCTTGACCGCCATCGTGGAGCTGACGCACAGCCCCGGGGTCATCATGCCGGGCATGCTGACCATCGTCGTCGCCGGACTGACCAGCAGCCAGCTCTTCGGCAAGGACTCGCTCTTCCTCAGCGTGCTCAGGGCGAACGGACTGGATTACCGCGCCAACCCCGTGGTCGAACTCCTGCGCCGCAGCGCCGTCGGAAGCGCCATGAATACCCGATTCGTGCGCATCGAGGGGACCCTGAGCCGCGAAGAGGCCGAAGCCCTGGCCGGCGAGGGTCCCGACTGGATCATCGTCGACAAGGACGGGGCACCGGCCTACCTCATGCCCGGGATCGCCGTCGCCAGTCACCTGTCGCAGTCGCCAGATGACCAAGAGATCGACCTGCTCGAGATCCCGGCGGACCGGCTCGAGCTCACGCCCGTGCATCTGCAGGCGACCCTTCAAGAGGCACTGGATATCCTGCGAGCAAGTGGTACCGACGCGCTCTATGTGCAGCGCCCGATCGCCCCGGGTATCCACCACGTCTATGGTGTGCTGACGCGAGGACGGATCGAATCCGCCTACCGCTATTGAGTCTGGCTGGGCTCGCATCGAGGAGAAGGCGTCAGGATTCCATAGACCTCGGCCAGGGCATGGTCGCCACCCACGTTGCCGGGAAAGATCACGACCGGGAGTTCAGGGAAGCGGGGATGATCCGTCGGGCAGCGCACCACCGAGCAGCCGGCATGCACTTGGCCCAGAACCCGCGCGGTGCGCAACGCCAGCCCCTTGCTGAGCGTGTCGTTGGAGGTGATGCCGCCCTTGCTGAGCAGAAAGCCGATCTGCGGCGGTAGATTCCGCACCATCCTGACCAGAAAGGCGGACACCCGGTCACCGAACGCGAGTCGTTCGGACTTGGTCGGGAACCGACGCTCGCCCCGGCTGGTGAAGAGCACGGCACCCCGGTTCGCGCTCTGGGCGGCGTGGAGCCGATCCAGGAGCTCTCTGAAGAGCCCCTCCTCGTCGCCCACGAGACGGTCGAGATCGACCTCGATCGGCAGCACGTCCGTGCGCTCGATCAGAGATCGCAGCTGGCGCGTGGACTTGGCGACGTGCGAGCCGACCAGCACAACGCCGGGGCGGCCACCGCGGACGAATTCGGACATGGCCGCGGGTGCCACCGGCTGGGGCGGCAGATCGGCAAAGGCGGTCAGCAGGCTGGCCGCACTGCGGAACAGGAACCGCTTGCCCTCGCCGACCGCCTGCAGCACCTGTTGGGCGAAGCGATCCAGGTCCGATTGACGCTCGGCGTCCACGGCGCAGCAGACATTGCCCCTCAGGCCCCGCAGACGCTCGCCGATGTCGCCACGGACATCGGCGAGACCGAAGCGCTCGACCTCATTCGAGCGAATGCGTCCACCGGTCTTCTCTTCCACATAGTCCGGCAGAAAGGCATGGTGGAACCCGAACACCGAGTCGCGCGCGAACTCGGTCTCGTGGACCGGGACCGGCACGCCCTCGACCAGTAGATAGTGCACGCCGTCGCGGGTGATGCGCCCCCCTTCGAAGAAGGCCGGCACGAGAAAATGGGCATCGAAGGGACCCAACTCGGCGGTGATGATATCCGTCTCGATCGGATAGTGACCACGCAGGGTAGAGTCCGAGCGGCTGACGACCAGCGGCTGAATGGGCCTCCCCGCCTCGGCCGATCGGGCCAAGGCCGCGCGCAGATTGACACAGATGTCGCGGGTGACGGCCGCCGCATCCTCGGCGCTCATCCCCCGGGTGTTGCTGAGCACGAAGAAGAGCGGCGAGTCGTCGCTCAGCGCCTCGCGCAAGGTGTCCGCATCCCAGCGCGTCAGCAAGAGGCAGGAGTGAACCGTCTGGGAGCCGGTTGGATCGTCGTCGATCGCGATGATCTTGGTGATGGGTGTCTGGCTCATGGTGCATGCGTCTGGTGACTGAGTCGAGGGCCTCGATGGCCCCCCGAAACCGAGCTCGGACCCCTTCCGCCTTCTCGCGCGGAAGGGGCCGAGCTCGAGGAACGGCAAGAGACCGGAGGAGCACGCCTAGGCCAGGCTCTCCGAGCCCGACCCTGCGGTCGTCGCCATCAGATCGCGCGCCCGTTGCTCCAGGGCCTCCGCGGTGATCCCGTTGTAGGCCATGATCTCGGCGGGGCTCGCGGTGGTCTCGCCGCGCTGCCAGCCGAAGAGATCACGTGTCGCCGCGCGGCTACGTAGCATGACTGGCTCCAGCGCCAGCGTTCCCCCCCCGCTGACGCCGATCAAGGCGTCGCCGTGGAAGAGCGCCTGGAAGTCCTCTTCGGTCATGAAGCGACCATCGGGCTCGGCGCTGTGCGACCAGGCCACCTCGTGCGGCCGATAGAGCCGGCGCGGGTTGGCCACGGCCACGATCTTCACCCGGTAGCCCGCCGACTCCAGCCGATCCTTGGCTGCGAAAACGGGCAGATACACCATGTCCCCGGTCACCGCGAACACCAGGGTGCCCTTGTCACCCGAGTCGGACTCATAGAGGCAGACCGCACCCGCGTCGATCGCCGTGCGCGCCTGCTCGGTGGTGCTATAGACGGGTAGCGCCGACTTGGAGGCGAGGATACTGATGCACTTGTTGGACTGCTCCAACGACCAGGCATAGGCGGCCTGAATCATGTTGGCATCGGCCGGGTAGAGCAGATAGGCGTTGCCGTTGCGCATCTGTCCGCCGATATAGTTCTCGATCTCGGGGCGCTGGTGAGTCCAGCCGTTGCGCCCCTGCTCCAGCGCGCCGGCGGTGAACATGCACACCAGGGCCGGTGTCCGGCGCCGCAGCTCGGCCATCGCCTGCGACACCGTTTGCACGATCGGCCAGCCGTTGATGGCGAAGCTCTCGTAAGAGAGCCAGAGCGAGCGCCCGCCGAAGAGGGCCAACCCGGCGGCCAGGCCCGCGCAGGCATCCTCGCTCAGTGGCTCATAGACCTGACCTTCCGGTGACTGGTTGTAGACCGGGTCGGGGGTCGGGTGGCGGATCTTGAGTGATTCGTTGATGACCTTCATGTTCGAGGCCTCGTTCCCGTCGGCATTGGTCACCACGAAATGCGGATCGCGTTGGCCAAGCGCGGCCACCATCTCGGCCATGGCGCTCGCGGGCACCGCCTTTTCGCCTGGCGTGAAGGCCTGCATGGGCAAGGTCCCCACCTCGATGGGCGCGCGCCCGAGCTCGGTCACCACGGTCTTGCCCGCCGGGCCGCCACCGGCGCGGCGCATGTTGGCCCGCACCAGCTCCCAGGTCTCCGGCGCCAAGGCACCCCCCTGCAAGGCGGCGGCGATGTTCGGTTTCTCCGGCGTGTCACCGGGATAGAGATTGTGCGATTTGGCGCCGGTCGCATGCACGCCGGCCCCCTTGAGCTGTTTGATGATGAAGACGGTGAGGGTGCCCTGCAGCGCAGACTCGGCGGCCTCGCGCATCCCCTCCAACACCGCGCGGGTGAAGTCTCGTCGCGCCTCGGGGCCGAAGCGCGTGCTGTCCACATAGGCGCCCTCCTGTCCGGAGTCGTCGAACGACTTGGCGTCGATCAGGATCACGCGCTCGAAATCGTGCGCCCTCCAGTAGGCCTCCATCGCCGCATTGTCCATCAGGGAGACCATCGAGTGATGCTCCTGACTGAAGCCGTTCCACACCAGCACCGGCAGGAAATTGGTCACCTCCGGATAGGCGGTATGGAAGTGCTTCATCGCCGACAGGATATAGGGCTCGCCCAGCCCCCCGTCGCCGATGGTGCAGGGGAAGAGCTTGTCGCGGTTCAGGAAGGCCCCGGCCATGGCGAAGTGCTGCCCTTGACCGAGCGGGCCAGCGGGGGCCAGCAGACCCGGGATGGCGCCGGAGAGGTGCCCAAGGAGACCATCGCGCTCACGGAACCGGTCGTGCAAGTGATGGATGTTGTGGATATCCATCGCCTCCAAAGAACCGTCGAGGAACATGGCGCTATAGAAGCCGGGCGCATGATGGCCCACCTCGGTCAGGATATTCGTGTGACCGAGCATCACCAGAGCGGCATAGGCATCCGCGGAGCTGGCGAACCCACCGGGGTGCCCGGACTGCTTCGAGGCGCAGAGCTGAAGCGTGAGATAGCGCAGCGCATCTGCCACCAGTTGGGTCTGGTAGACGGCCTTCTCATCGATCTGATCGATGCGATCCCGCCCCTCCGGGATCGCCGGCTCGGCACCCAGGGTCGCGAAATCCGCGGGCAGTCCACCAAAATGCAGCATGCCCTGACAGAAGTCCGGCGCGGGATTGGCCGGTTTGGAAGCGGCTTCAGTCATGATCGTCTCTCCTGATCGTTGGTTTCAAAGAGGCTGGCCGTCCAAGCTCGGCCCGCTTGATGGAGACTCTAGCCACAGGACCCTGATTCCGCAATAGAGAATCAATTTCACGATACGAAAATATGGTCGAGCACCTTGCATCAGGACGCCAGAAGACCAATGCACTTGGATATCCTAGACCGAGAATCTATAGAATGATTTTTCATATAACGAAAAGACGCTTTCACTTGACCCAATGTCCCAGAGCAACGTGTCTTCCTCAGGTATTCAGGTCATCGATCGGGCGGCGGCCTTGCTCGCCGCCCTTGCCCGTTATCCAGACCCGGTCAGCCTCAAGATCCTCGCCGCCGAGACCGGCCTGCATGCCTCGACCGCACATCGGATCCTGGCCTCATTGACTCACAACCAGTTCGTGGAGCGGGATGCCGCCGGCCACTACCGGCTCGGTCTGCGGTTGCTACAACTGGGCGTGCGACTCCACGGAAACCTGGACCTGCGCGCGATCGCCCGACCCGCCATGGAGGCACTGAGGGACAAGCTGGGCGAGACGATCAATCTGACCATCCGCGAGGGTGACGCCGTGGTCTATATCGAGAAGGCGACACCCAACCGCATGATGCATGTCCAGCAACTGGTGGGCTCGCGAGCCCCCCTGCATGTCACCGCCGTGGGCAAGCTGATGCTGGGCGCGGCCGGTGACGACGCCATGCGGGCCTATGCAGAACGCACGAATCTGCCCGCCTATACACGCAAGAGTATCACCGCCCTACCCCGTCTCATGAGGGAATGCCGGGAGGCACTGCAGCGCGGCTATGCATTGGACGACGAGGAGGCCGAACTGGACGTCGGCTGTATCGGCGTCCTGGTGCACGACAGCACCGGCAACGTGAGCGCGGGCCTGTCGGTGTCGGCGCCGATCGCGCGCCGACGTCTGGAGTGGGTCGAGGACCTGACCGCCGCGGGCAAGACCATCTCCGCCCGGCTCGGCTACTAGGGCTACTAGAGTGAAATGCCTTGTTTCAAGTCACCCCAGCCGCGCAGCCAAGCTCTTGATGCCGCCTCAAGACCAAGTCGATGCCGACTGAATGAATGACTTATTGCCCTCCCTGCACTTACTGGCAACCTTTGTCGTCGCAAGCGCGATTCTCGCAGTCACCCCCGGCCCCGGAGTCCTGTACATCGTCACTCGCAGCCTCACTCAGGGTCGGACCAGCGGGTACGCCTCGGTCGCTGGCGTCGCGCTCGGCAATCTCTGCAACGCCATCGGTGCTTCGCTCGGCCTCGCGGCCTTGTTCGACCTCTCGTCGGCCGCCTTCACGATGGTCAAGTTCGCCGGCGCTCTCTACCTGATCCATTTGGGTGTTCAATCCCTACGTGCCACATCGGACCACATAGAGTCGAAGCCACCGAGAAACGCTCGCGTCGGTCGAGTCTTTCGCGATGGATTTCTCGTCGCGCTCCTCAATCCCAAGACAGCGCTCTTCTTCGCCGCCTTCCTGCCACAGTTCATGACACCCGAAACGGCCGGCATGGCGCAGAGCATCGTGCTTGGAGCCCTGTTCGTCGCGATCGCCGCAGTCACGGACACCCTCTATGCATGGTCCGCCGGCTGCCTCGGATCCACTCTGGGACGAACCCGAGGTGCCCGGCGGCTGGGTCGCTATCTCAGCGGGGGGACCTTCATCGGGCTCGGCACATTCACCGCCCTGACAAGCGCTTCGCGGTAGCAGCCTCGCGCCTTCGACAACCGCAAGGCCGATCAGCTTCGTTTAGAGACTGTCTAACAAGGCAGTCCCTTGGCCAATATGCCGTTGACTTCTTCCAAGTCGAATCGCTCAGGATCGAAGTCATCACCTAACCACTCGAGCGTCTCGCCGTACTCCGGATGAGAGGGGTCTTTTATGGTCTCCAGCAATCCTTCGTAGCCCCAGATGCCGCCGCAGTCCTCCGGCGGACAGGCCCGCTTGCCCTTGACGCAGCTTGGCAACCGTATGGATCCATCGTCTGGCAAGATCTTTTCTAGCACCACCTTGTGATCCCAGCCGTCTCCAAAATCGTACTCGTATCTCAGAGAATCCTTTTCCTTCCTCAATAATTCGGAAAGCTTGTATTCGTTCTCGTCTTCGACATCGAGATCCAGACCCATGCCCAGGTCATCATCCTGCATGCCATAGAGAGTTCGGCCGGATACGAACTGGTGGAGATGGCTGTTGGTCCAGCCCATGGCAACCTGAAAGACCCAGTGTAAATCCGCCAAGCCGATATCGCTCGGCACGAGCAGGCGCCTCCAAATGGGTGGCTTGGAGTCGTTCAGAAGGATCTTCAACTGATAAACGAGACGGGGCGTCGGTATAGACATGGCGTTCGACCCGGGATGCAGCAAGGGGCTCAGGGTTCATGCCCCGGGCTTCATCCCTCGAATGAAAAAGTATCGGAGGATCATGAGGCGCGCCGCCGTCAGACCCTCGGGGATCCGAGCGCCAGCGCATTCAGAAACGCGGAGAGTATAAAGCAACAACCGGGCTTTGCAGATCGGCAGTGAAGCAACCTCGATCTCCACCGCCTGCCCGGCCTCGAGCGGCTAGTGCAGCACCAATTTTCTATCGATGGATCGCGGCGTACGTAACCCACTGAATCCGCGCGCGTTTGCTATGGATCAGTTCACCAGAGCAAAATTGGTGCTGCACTAGCGAGGCTCATCGAACACCCAGGTCACCGGACCGACCTGCCGCAAGGGCCGATCCGGGTGGCCGGGCCTCTTGCCGAAACGGATCAGCTGCACTAGATCGGAGCTGACCACCGGGTTGCTGGTGAAGAAGGAGTGGCCGAAGGCGTCGGTCTTCTTGCCCTCGTAGACGATGAGATCGAAGCGTCCCCATTTGGCCAACAGATCCTGCATCTCTCGTGGCATGTCCTCTGGCCGGACCCGGCCGACCCGGCGATAGCTGCGGAAGAGCAGGCGCGAGATCAGCAAGGCACGGTCCCGCGGTGATGCATAGGTGGTCATGCGGAAACCGTCGCCCTGGCCGTCGCGGTGGACGGACCAATCGGGCACCAGATCCGGATCGGAGACACCGGCGCCGATCCGTTGCGCCGCCACATCCGTGTCGAGATCGGGCGACAAGAGGACGACATTGCGCAAGGGTATCGCGGTGAAGAAGCTTGTGCCGCGCGCCTGGGATTCGACACCGAGCTGGCTCAAGGCATCCATCGTCAGCCCGGCACCACGGCTGTGGGCGAGGACATGGATGCCCTTGACCCCCGGCATGCGACCGATGGCGCGCAGGGTCTTCTTGAGGTGAGCGACCGCGAAGGCCGCGGATTCGGTCGTACTGGTGTAAGAGATCAGCGGGTTTCCGGTTGCAGATGCCGGCCAGGTGAAGAAGGTGCAGACGTCCTCTCGGCCCAGGAAATGACACAGCTCTGCAGTCGTGTAAGCGGCGGTCGCGAAGGTCTCGTTGAATCCATGGACGTAGACCAGGACCTCACCGCTGGGCGCTTGCGCGAGGCGCCGGGCCAGCTCCCGAGAGAACCGGTCCTGCATCTCCTGATGTTGGCGCATCACCCCTGGCGACCGACGAAGCCGTGGCCCGTCGACCACGACGCCGTAGGGCTCGGTCGGGAAACGCCCCAGCTCCGTGGTCGTTCCAAGCTGCAGCCTGATCTTCTCGGTCCGCTGCGGTAGTTGGCTCTGTTGTTCCAGCTCGCTCCAATCCAGGTCCTCGCCCATGCGGACGACGGTCGAACCGAACGCCAGCGAGCGACTGCGCTCCTGGCCATAGGGCACACCAGCGTCTGGGTCCTTCTGCGGTGCACGGTCGGTGATGTACAAGAGCTCCAGATCCGGCCGTTTTCGCTCAGCGGGGATCTCGCGGAAGAAGACCCGGGGATCCAGGTCCTGGTAGAGCAGCGGCGTCGGCATCAGGCTACGCTCGGTGCTGCATGCACCGAGCAGTATCGCGGCCAGCGCCAGGCCCCTAGTACCCCGTTTCACCTTATTTTGCATGCTCAGAGCCCCCCAAAGGCGCCAAGGCTAGGCACCGTCCGCCGGGAATCCTCATTCTATTGCCAAGGGCGGTCACGCCGCATTGGCGCCTGCTCCCCCTGGGCGCGGCGAGAAGCGGCTAGCTGCGGCGTTGCGCGCGCTTGAAATAGAGCCGACGATTCCTGCGCCGTTCGCATGTTGCGCGCGGCGATGCGCGCCTGATCACGACCGCTCGTCCAAACAGAGGAGCGCGGCGTTTCCGCCCATAGCCGAGGTGTTGACGCTCAGTGCGCGCTCGACGGCAAAGCGCAGCAGATAGTCCGGCCCGCCGGCCTTGGGGCCCGTGCCAGACAGGCCCTCGCCGCCGAAGGGCTGAACACCCACGACGGCACCGATCATGTTGCGGTTCACATAGAGATTGCCGGCCTGGATGCGGCTGGTCAGGCGCTCGATGTGACGATCGATGCGGCTGTGGACGCCGAAGGTCAGTCCGTACCCGGTGGCATTGATGGCATCCACGACGCGGTCGAGTTCGGAGGCACGCCAGCGGATCAGGTGCAGGATGGGGCCGAACACCTCGCCGCGCAGCCGGCCCAGCCCGTCGATCTCATAGAGGTGCGGGGCGAAGAAGTGACCATGCTCGGTCCCAGCGGGAAGCGCGCAGCGGTGGATCAAACGGGCCTCGCGGTCCATGCGGACGACATGGTCGGCGAGCATGGCACGGGCCTGCGCATCGATCACGGGACCCAGGTCGGTGGCGAGCTCGAGCGGGTCGCCGATGCGAAGCTCGTCCATGGCACCCGCCAGCATGCTCAAGACGCGATCGGCGATGGCGTCCTGGAGAAAGAGCACCCGTAGCGCCGAGCAGCGTTGACCCGCGCTCTGAAAGCTGGATGCCATCACGTCGGCGACGACCTGCTCCGCTAGTGCCGAGGAGTCCACGATCATGGCGTTCTGACCGCCGGTCTCCGCGATCAACACCGGGATGGGCCCGGTGCGGGCGGCCAGTGCGCGCTGGATCGCCTTGGCCGTCTCCAGTGACCCGGTGAAGGCGACGCCGTCGACCCGCGGATCGGCGACCAGCGGGGCACCGACGCTTGGTCCATCCCCTGGCACCAGCTGCAGGACCTCGTGCGGGATGCCGGCTTCATGGAGCATTCGCGTTCCCAGTGCCGCCGTCAGCGGCGTCTGCTCCGCGGGCTTCGCGATAACGGCATTGCCCGCGGCCAAGGCCGCGCTCACCTGCCCGATGAAGATCGCCAGCGGGAAGTTCCAGGGGCTGATGCAAACGAAGACACCGCGCCCGTGCAGCGAGAGCAGATTGCGCTCGCCGGCGGGGCCCATCAGCTCCGCGGCCTCACCAAAGCGCTCGCGGGCGCAGGCGGCATACCAGAGACAGAAGTCCGCTGCCTCGCGCACCTCGGCGATCCCATCCGGGATGGTCTTGCCGGCCTCGCGGCCACAGAGGGCGACCAAGTCCCCGAGATGCTGCT
This sequence comes from Chromatiaceae bacterium, assembly GCA_028277465.1. Lineage (GTDB taxonomy): Bacteria > Pseudomonadota > Gammaproteobacteria > Chromatiales > Chromatiaceae > JANQGF01. Next base: position 2,694 of record JANQGF010000222.1, on the reverse strand, counting down.
CCAGGAGGTCGGCGGCGCGCTCCAGACAGTTGGCCCGCTCGCCGACCGGGGTACGCGCCCAGAGCGGGGCTGCCGCTCGTGCCGTCTCCAATGCACGATCCAAGAGCGCCGGCCTCGTGTCCAGCACGCTGCCGATCCGCCGTCGGTGGTCGGACGGATCCAGGAGGGGTCGCGGTTGGCCGTCCTGCTCGCCGTCGGCCAGGATCGGCGCGGCCTGCCAGATTCCCCCAGGGCTGGTCGACCAGGCCTGCTCGACACGCCGGGCGAGTGCCGCCACAGCAAAGGGGTCCGACAGGTCCACACCGGCCGAGTTGCGTCGGTGCGGCTGGTAGAGGTCCGGCGGGGCAGGGATGCGCGGATGCACCCCTGGCTTCTGAGACGCGGCGATCTCGATCGGATCGGCCACGACCTCCTCCAAGGGCGAGGCGGCGTCGGCAATGCGGTGGACGAAGGAGCTGTTGGCACCGTTCTCCAAGAGTCGGCGCACCAGATAGGGCAGCAGGTCCTCATGACTGCCGACTGGATCATAGACGCGGCAGGGCACGCCCGTGTCCTCGCGGACCAGCTCATGCAGGGCCTCGCCCATACCGTGCAGACGCTGCAGCTCGAACGGGCGCTCGCCGGCCATCTCGAGTACGGCGGCGATGCTGTAGGCGTTGTGGGTGGCGAACTGCGGGTAGAGATAACCCCCATCGGCCAGTAGGCGCCGTGCGCAGGCGAGCCAGCAGAGGTCCGTATTGACCTTGCGCGTGAAGACCGGGAAGCTGGTCAGGCCCTGTTGTTGGGCGAGCTTGATCTCGGTGTCCCAATAGGCGCCCTTGACCAGACGGACCATCAAGTGTCGGCCATGGCGCTCGGCCAAGGTGCCGAGCAGATCCAAGACGCCGAGCGCACGGCGCAGGTAGGCCTGGACCGCGATCCCAAGCCCCTCCCAGCCCGCCAGCGAGGGCTCGGCACAGAGTGCCGCGAACAGCTCCAACTGCAGATCCAACCGCGCCGCTTCCTCGGCATCCATGGTCAAGCCGATGTCCGCTGCGGCCGCCTGCTGGGCCAGCCTCAAGAGCCGCGGCAGAAGCTCCCCGCGGACGCGGTCCACCTGCGTAGGCTCAAAGCGCGGATGCAAGGCCGAGAGCTTGATCGAGATCCCGGGACCATGGATCGGGCCAGCCCCCTGTGCGGCGCGCCCGACCGCCTCGATGGCCGTCTGATAGCGATCGAAATAGCGCTCGGCGTCCGCCGCGGTACGGGCCGCCTCGCCGAGCATATCGAACGAGTGTCGAGCCTGCCCCTCGCGGCCCGACCTGGCGCGGGCCAATGCCGACTCGATGTCGCGCCCCATCACGAACTGCTCACCCAAAATCGACATGGCGCGACGCAGGGCCTGACGGATCAGCGGCTCGCCCCCTTGCTCGAGGCGCCGGCGCAGCGCACCGAGCAGGTCCGTGGCCGGATCCTCGTGCCACTCCAAGAGACGGCCGGTCAGCATCAGGGCCCAAGTCGATGCGTTGACGAACAGCGAGCCGCCCTGGTGCCCTCGATGCTCCGGCCCACGCCAGTCGAGGCCCCCGATCTTGTCGCGGATGAGGGCGTCGAGCGTCGCCTCGTCCGGGATGCGCAGTGCCGCCTCGGCGAGGCACATCAAGGCGACGCCCTCGCGACTGGTGAGGGCATACTCATTGAGGAAGCCGTCCAGCAGGCTGGTTGCACCTGGCACGCGACGCAGCCTGCCGACCCAGTCCCGCGCGCGCGCCAGGATCGCGCCGCGCTCCTCCGCGGTCAAAGCGAGCTCAGCGATGAGCCGCTCGCGCAGCGGGTCCTCGTCGGCGAAACGCTCCGCGTTGAGGCTGCGATACAGCGGCTCGCTGGTCAGGGAGAGCGGTGAATGATGCATGAGAAGGAGAGATGCGAAGAAGAACGATTCGATGCCGCTTGCGCTGATCGCCTCGGTCGGGATGAACCCCTCGGGCTTGGACCCGTGTCTGGGCCTGACGACGGCGGATTCATCGCGGACTCGGTTCGGCGACCTCGACCAAGACCTCGTTGCGCCGCAGGAAAGGCAGCGAAAAGGGCGGATTGTAGCGAGCGTAGATGGGTTCTCCGATCGGTGTCAGCCCGGCGGTCCGAACCGCGGCGAGCAATCGTGTCTCCTGCTCCCGATAGCGACCCTCCGCCCAACCGCCGGAGTAGCGCAACGCAGCCATCAACCGCGCCGGCTCTTCGCGAAGCTTCACCCTGGAATCGTTCGGCCGCGGGAGTGTCTCCAAGCGAAAGCGCGACGGCATCACGAAACTGATCACATAGGTGCCGAGCTCCGGGTCGAGGGCCCGCTGCGCGACCGGTGCGGTCATCTCGATACGCATTCCTTGCGCCCCTTCCGAGTCGGTGGCTGGGCGTTGGCTAACCGGCGCGGTCATGGCGATCTTCTCGCTCGTCCGATTGTTACCGAAGATATAGTCGGCCAGAATCCGGAAGGCCTTACCACCGACCTCGTCGAAACCGCCGCTGACCTGGGTCTCGGCCACCAGGTGCGGCCGATAGCGACGCAGCTCGAACACCGGTCCCTGTTGGACGATGTCGTAGGCGGGCTCCTCGATTGCCATCGAATCACCTCCCGGTATCAATGCGATCAAGGCCGCGAAGGCGGCCAATCTGCGCCATCCAGTCGCCAGCGACATGAACTGAACCTCCGTTGGG
>JANQGF010000172.1 GCA_028277465.1 Chromatiaceae bacterium | reverse complement strand
GCTCTCTCGGTGGGAGCGGCGCCCTCGCCGCGACAAGGCGCCGCATCGCGCCGAGGGCGGCGCTCCCACGGCAGTGGCCCAACTCATGACCAACGCCCTTCGTTATAGTTCATTGATGCCCCGCGCAACTCACCCTTCGTGCGAATTATGATCTTTTCACGTCGGAGTTGACTGTTGTTGAGGCGTCTGCCTTCTGTGCTCGGCGAGCGTTCAACGATGAGCGTCGCTCGGTGTGCTGGTCGGCGCCTGCAGGGGGGGGTGACCCTCGCGCTTGCGGAGCCAGTTGATGGCGCCGAGTATCCTCGGGTTGCTGGCTAGGCGCCGCTCGAGTGCGTACTTGCCTGGGAAATCGCTCAGTAGTAGTCCGACGAGGATGGTGAGCAGTCCCTGCCCAGGGAGTACCAGCATGATGAGACCGATGAGGACCAGCGCCCAACCCAGCAGATTCTTGAGTCCGCGCAAGGCGAAATACACCATTGGATGATGGCGCCTGAGGCGGTTCTCATGACGCTTCGGATCCGTGAAATAGTCCTCGGGGATGAGTGCCACGAACAAGGGCATCAGCATGATCGAGCCAACGAAGATGGCGAACGACAGGCTCGCAAGCCAGAAGGTGAGTGCCTGATGGGTCTGGATCCAGGCCATCATTTCACCGAGCATGAGTGTCTCCAGCCCTTGGTCAGATCTTCCCTCGACTGACTGCTTCCCGGGTCGGCGACCTGAAAGACCCCAGGTGCCAGGTGACAATCGATGAATCAGTCTTCACCGTGCGGGAGCAAAATGCCCCCTAGTCTGCAGCGATGCTTCGCCGTTGAACGCGATGCGTCGTGAAGGCCGCCGGCCTTGCCTTGGGGCTAGGTTGCTTCCCCGGCATGCAGCTCCGCGGCCTGCAAGGTGTTCTCCAACAGAGTGGCGATCGTCATGGGTCCCACCCCGCCGGGGACGGGTGTGATCCAGGAGGCCCGCTCGGAGCAGGCGGCGAAATCCATGTCCCCCACCAGCCGCCCGTCGGCTCCGCGATTCATGCCTACGTCGATGAGCGTGGCACCTTCCTTGACCCAGTCTGCCTGGACGAAACGCGGGCGCCCGACGGCGGCGACCAAGAGATCTGCTCCCCTTGCCTTGTCGGCCAGGTCCTTGGTGCGGCTGTGGCAGATGGTGACGGTGCAGCGGGCCGCGAGTAGCTCCAGTGCCATGGGTCGTCCGACGATGTTCGATTGACCGATAACGACCGCGTCGAGTCCGGCGAGCGTCTGGTTGGTCCGCTTGAACATCGTCATGATGCCTTTCGGCGTGCAAGGTCGAAGCAGGGGCATGCGGAGGACCAGGCGGCCGACGTTGTAGGGATGAAAACCGTCGACGTCCTTCGTCGGCAAGATGCGCTCGGTGACGACCGTTCCATCCAAATGATCGGGCAGTGGAAGCTGGACCAGGATGCCATCGATGCGGGGGGCGGCGTTGAGCCGGTCGATCAGGTCCAGGAGCTCCGATCGGCTGGTGGATGCGGGGAGCGCGTGCACCTCGGAATGGAAGCCTACCTCATCGCAGGCCCGCCCTTTGTTGCGAACATAGACCTGGGACGCGGGGTTCTCGCCGACCAGGATGACGGCCAAGCCGGGTGGGCGTCCTCCAGCTGCTAGAATGGCCTTGACCCTGCCTTTGATGTCCCCGCGGATCTCCGCGGCGATCGTCTTGCCGTCGAGTATTTGTGCGCTCATGGTGATCCCGTGATGAGGTGTCGGGTCCGCATCATAGCGAGGGGGATGGCGGATGAAAACGTGCACCGGGCGACGAATCTCAGAGAACCGAACCATGAACAGACTGGCTCTGTGCAGAAATGTCCTGCTCCTTTTCGCCCTGGCGTCTTGGGTGCCTGGGGCGGATGCGGACGACGACGGATTTCAAGAATCGGACAGCCCGGTCGAGGATGCGGCTGTGCTCGCCGTCGGGCGGGGTATGTACGACGATCGACACGCAGGGTGGCGCTATCGGGGCCGGTGGAAGACCAGCTCGGCACCGGGTGCCTACAAGAAGACGGTGCATATTTCGAAACGCATCGGCGCGTCCGCCTTGTTCTCCTACGCCGGCCAGGGCATCAGGATCTACTACAGGGCCTGTCCCGACTGCGGCGAGATGGTCGTTCTTCTGAACGGCGACCAGGTGAAGACCCTGAGCACCTCCAGTCCGGTCCCGGAGTGGAGACGAACGAGCGTGACGGCCCCATCGAACGGGAGGCATCGGGTGCAGATCCTGCATCGGAAAGGCGAACGGCTCATTCTGGATGCGCTACGCGTCCTGGTCGCTCCAACATCGCCACGACTCCCGGCCGGCTGCGCCTTGTTCCCGCCGAACAACATCTGGAATGCGCGGGTGGACAAGCTGCCGGTCCACGCTCGCTCCGACGCCTGGATCGATTCGATCGGGCGCAATGCCGGATTGCATATGGATTTCGGTTCCGGCACCTGGAACGGCGGTCCAATCGGTATTCCCTACAACGTCGTGGAGTACTCCAAGGTCAAGACCTATTGGCCCGTGTTCGATTACGCCGGTGAATCCGACCCGGGACCCTATCCGATTCCGCCGAGTCCGGCGCGCGAGTGGGGTTCGGATCACCATGTTCTGGCGCTGGATGCAGAGAACTGCATGCTCTATGAGCTCTATGACGCCGAGCGTGCGACGGGGCAGTGGCACGCCGGCTCGGGCGCCATTTGGGACCTGACGTCCAACCACTTGCGGCCCGATGGCTGGACCTCGGCCGACGCGGCCGGGCTTCCGATTCTCCCCGGCCTGGTCCGGTACGAGGAGATCCTCGCGGGCGAGATCAGGCACGCCATCCGCTTCACCGCGAGTGCGACCAATAGCTACATCTGGCCTGCACGCCACCTGACCAGTGGTTCCCCCGGGGTCTTGACCGATATCCCGCCCATGGGAGCGCGCTTTCGTTTGAAGGCCTCCTTCGATGTCTCGGGTTATCCGACCGAGCTTCAGGTGATCCTTCGAGCCATGCAGAGATACGGGATCATCCTGGCCGACAATGGGTCGGACTGGTACGTCAGCGGTGCACCCGATCGACGCTGGGACAACGACATGCTTCATCTGCTGGACGCTGTCGAGGGAAGCGATTTCGAGGCCGTCGACGTCTCCAGCCTGCAGGTCGACTCAGATAGCGGGGAGGTTCGGTTGAATCGCTGGAAGCCGGCGATCGGGAATCGTCTGCAGATCCAGTATACGGGCGCGATCGATCTCACCAAGGACGTGGACATCTACAACCTGGATCTCTTCGAGACAGACGCGAGCCAGGTCTCCGATCTTCATGCCCAGGGCAAGCGGGTCATGTGCTATCTGAGCGCGGGCTCCTGGGAGGATTGGCGACCGGACGCCGACCGGTATCCAAGCTCCGTCTTGGGCAAGGAGTATGAAGGCTGGCCGGGCGAGCGCTGGTTGGACATCCGACGCATCAATCTGCTGTCCCCGCTACTGGGGGCGCGTCTGGATCTCTGCCGCGCCAAGGGTTTCGACGGGGTGGATCCGGACAATGTCGACGGCTATCAGAACGACACGGGTTTCCCGCTGACTGCGCGCGATCAGCTCCGGTTCAATGCCTGGCTTGCCAATGAGGCGCACGGACGCGGGCTCGCGATCGGGCTCAAGAACGATATCGAGCAGGCCAAGCGCCTGCGTGATCATTTCGATTGGGCCCTGACCGAGGATTGCTTCGACCAGGGTTGGTGCGATCATCCCAATCTGGCCTCCTTCATCGCCCAGGGTAAACCCGTCTTCGACGTGGAGTACAAGGACAACGGGATCCGATTCGATCGCTTCTGCAAGCAGGTGACGGCGTTGCAGCACTCTGGGCTCTATAAACGACGCAACCTCAATGCCTATCTGCGCGTCTGTCCTTGAACCGCGTCAAGGTCACGTTGGACGGTTGGCGATGCCCTTAGGCGATTTCCTGGAAAGAATTTACCCAAGATAGCGACCGGTTGTAGGTTGGGCTGAGCGAGAGCGAAGCCCAACAGGCGCCGTGTTGGGGTTCGTTCCTCACCCCAACCTACGGGTAGGATCTTTTCCGGACATCGCCTTAAGGCTGGACGGTTTCGCGGCTCCTAGCGTCCAGGATGGCGGTTATCTCGGCACCGAATGACTGGGTCGTGTAGCGTGAGACCTGGAGGCTGTCCGACCAGTGACCGGCGGGCATGCCAGCCTTGAGCCGCAGGTGCTCGAAGAACTGGGCGGGGCTTGGCAGTTGCTCCCAAACAGACGGCAGAAAGGTACCGCGTCGCCCGCCGTCTTCGAGGATCAGGCCGTCCACGCCGGGGCGGATCTGGCGTAAGAGATCGGCCTCCGAGATGCAGTCGAGCGGCTCGGTCGGGCTCAGGACCGAGACGTGAATCTCCAGTCGCCACAGCTCCTCGGATGCCAGTCCTGGAAACCGGGGATCCTCGAAGGCCGCAGCGAAGGCATTGTGTGCGACGTCCTCCACCAGCGGACGGACCGGGGTCAAGGCACCGATGCAACCCCGCAGGGTGCCACCCATCTCCAGGGTGACGAAGGTCGCGCGCAAGTCCCGCAGGGCTGTCGGATAGTCGAGGAGATTCGGCTGTAGTGGCTCGCCGTCCGAGAGTCCGTGCTGGATCGAGCGCGCCGCCAGCTCCAGGAGCATCCAACGCGTCTGCGCGTCATAGGTACCCGGATGCTCAGTGGAAGACATAGGCGCCATAGCCCACCACCTGGTGGCGCGAGCCAGCGGTGTCGCCCGAGTTGCGTAGGTCGAGGGTCTGCGCCTTGAGTCCGCGCCGCCGCGCTAGATCGAGCAGTCCGTTGACCGGGTTGCGTCCGCAGGCCTGCTCATAGCCGATGTCCTCGGGCCGTAGCGCCTCGATTGCGGCTGAAGTGTCCGCATCGAGCCGGCGCGCCGTGGCGTCATCGTAGAAATGGCTGAGGTCAGAGCTGATGACGATCAGGGTCTCCGGGCCGCCCCAAAGCAGATCCAGGACTTCGGCGACCTCATCGGGTTTGGCGTCCCCCACGACGAAGGGCGCCAAGCTGAAGTCGGCGAGGACCTCCTGCAAGAAAGGAAGCTGGACCTCGAGGCTGTGCTCCAGTGCATGCGCCTGATCCATCAGCTTCACCTGGTGTAGTGTCAGCGCCAGTTCGATGGCCGGTCGATCCAGCTCGACCGAGCCGAGCGGGGTATCGAACCGCTTGGCGTTGCTGGATGCCAGGCCATGGAAAGGCACCCTGTGGGCGGGGCCAAGCAGGACGACCCGGGAGATCGTCTCGCGGGCCGGGGTCAGAGTGACGTAGGCGGTGGCGGCGATCGGGCCGGAATAAACATAGCCCGCGTGAGGGACGATCACGGCCTTCGGTGGTGGAGTCTGAGCGGTCGCCTCGGTTAGGTAGTCGTCTACCATGCGTCTAAGATCACTCGGATCATCGGGATAGAATTGTCCCGCCACGGCGGGTCGTCGAACCTCTAACATGGACCTTGCCTCCCGCAAAAGCGTCTCTGATTGTGTCTGATGAAGAGAGTATCCCTTGGCCGACTTGAAGTCCCGTCGAGTTGCAATCTTCATCGCTTATCCCACACTTGAAGCATAGACATGGTGAAGGGCTCCGGGGTCCGTGGGGACAGGTGAGAAACGATGAACGACGCTTCGATGAAGACGGTCGTGCCCACGCGTTATTGGCACAGGGTTGAGGATGGGCGTGTCCAATGTGATCTCTGTCCACGGTATTGCCGGATCAAGGAGGGTCAGCGCGGGATGTGTTTCGTACGTGCCTGTGAAGAGGGCGAGATCGTCTTGACGACCTTCGGTCGTTCGTCCGGCTTTTGTATCGACCCCATCGAGAAGAAGCCGCTCAACCACTTCCTGCCGGGCACACCGGTACTCTCCTTCGGGACGGC
>JANQGF010000176.1 GCA_028277465.1 Chromatiaceae bacterium | reverse complement strand
CTAAGGTTGCTTCAGGTGACTCCGGCCGCGCAGAGATCACTCGATTGAGCGTGCTTGCGCCGGCTGGCTGGGACCTTTATCGTCTTCTCCTTACTTTATGGCGGGGGTGAGCCGGCGAGCCACCCGGGACCCCGCCAACTGCGAGCAATAGGACGAGAGAGCCATGCGCACGCATTATTGTGGAGAGCTGGACAGCGGCCACGAGGGGCAGGAGGTGGTTCTCTGCGGCTGGGCACAGCGGCGGCGTGACCACGGTGGTGTGATCTTCATCGACCTGCGCGACCGTGAAGGTCTCGTCCAGGTCGTGTTCGACCCGGATCGCGCGGAGGTCTTCCAGCGGGCCGAGCAGGTCCGCAACGAGTATGTGCTCAAGGTGAAGGGACGGGTGCGTCCCCGCCCGGAAGGCACCCTGAATCCGGATCTCCCGACCGGGTCGATCGAGGTGCTGGGTCTGGACCTGGAGATCCTCAATGGCTCCGAGACCCCACCCGTACAGCTCGATGCCCATGTGGCCGATGCCTCCGAGGAGGTCCGGCTGCGTTACCGTTATCTCGATCTGCGTCGTCCGGAGATGCAGGCGCGGCTGCGGGCTCGCAGTCGCGTGACCCAGGTGCTGCGCGGCTTCCTCGACGCCGAGGGCTTCTTGGATATCGAGACGCCCATCCTGACCAAGTCGACGCCCGAGGGGGCCCGCGATTATCTGGTCCCAAGCCGCAACCACCCGGGCGAGTTCTTCGCGCTGCCGCAGTCACCCCAGTTGTTCAAGCAGTTGCTCATGATGTCGGGCATGGACCGCTATTATCAGATTGCTCGCTGCTTCCGCGACGAGGATCTCAGGGCCGATCGCCAGCCCGAGTTCACCCAGCTCGATGTCGAGGTCTCCTTCATGACCGAGGACGAGCTGATGGGCCTGATGGAGGCCATGATCCGCCACCTCTTTCGGGAGATGAATGGGGTCGAGCTTCCGGATCCGTTTCCGCGCCTGACCTATGCGGAGGCCATGCGCCGCTTCGGCTCGGATCGTCCGGACCTGCGGGTGCCCTTGGAATTGGTCGATGTCGCCGATCTCATGGGAGAGGTGGAGTTCAAGGTCTTCGCCGGTCCGGCCAAGGATCCGCAGGGCCGGGTCGTGGCGTTGCGCTTGCCCAAGGGTGGCGAGCTGACACGCAAGGAGATCGATGACTACACCCAGTTCGTCGGCATCTACGGCGCCAAGGGGCTCGCCTACATCAAGGTGAACGACTGGACATCCAGGGGCCGCGAGGGTCTGCAGTCGCCCATCCTGAAGTTTCTGCCGGACGCGACCATTGAGGGCATCATGGCCCGCACCAGTGCCGAGGATGGCGATCTCATCTTCTTCGGTGCCGACACCGCCAGCGTGGTCAACGAATCCATGGGTGCATTGCGTGCGAAGCTGGGCCAGGAGCGCGGGCTCCTGGCCGAGGGGTGGCGGCCGCTCTGGGTGGTCGACTTCCCCATGTTCGAGCAGGACTCCCATAGCGGACGCTGGGTGGCGCTGCACCATCCCTTCACGGCGCCCAAAGAGGATCAGCTCGACCAGTTGGAGCGGGATCCAGGTCGCTGTCTGTCGCGTGCCTACGACATGGTCCTGAATGGTACCGAGATCGGTGGGGGCTCCATCCGTATCCATCGCGAGGAGGTTCAGCGGCGGGTGCTCAAGCTGCTCGAGATCAGTGACGAGCAGGCCGAGGACCGGTTCGGCTTTCTCCTGCGCGCGCTCAAGTTTGGCTGTCCGCCCCACGGGGGCATCGCCTTCGGATTGGACCGGCTGGTAATGTTGCTCACGGGTGCGGGCTCGATCCGCGATGTCATGGCCTTCCCCAAGACCCAGACCGCCGCCTGTTTGTTGACGGATGCACCCTCGACGGTGGACGAGGCGCAACTGCGCGAGTTGGCGTTGCGCATCCGGCTGCGCGCCTGAGCATCCGAGCAACATAGGGGTTGGTGCTGAGCGGCGATGGCCGCTCGTTACAAGACTCGAGAGGACGCCTGTCTCATGTCCGATGCGTCGTTCAAGCGTACGCAATCCGTGCTGGTCGTTGTCTGCACCCGGGGCGGGGAGTTTCTACTCTTGCGTCGAGTCCGCCCAGCCGCCTTCTGGCAGTCGGTGACAGGCAGCCTCTCGGCTGGCGAGTCACCGCGGCTCGCAGCCGCCCGCGAGGTGAGGGAGGAGACCGGGCTGCGTGCGGGCAACGCGCTGATCGACCTGCATCACTCGGTGTTGTTCCCGATTCTTCCGAATTGGCGTCGGCGCTATGCCGAGAAGGCCCGTTTCAATCGTGAATACTGGTTCGCGCTCGTGCTGGAGGCGCGCCGTCTCATCCGGCTGAGCACCCGGGAGCATCTCGAATACCGCTGGCTCACGGCTGGGCCAGCCTCTCGGCTCACTACTTCTTGGACCAACCGCAACGCCATCCGTGCGGTGGCACGGCAATTGAACTGAGGTCGGGCCCGCCCAGATCCTCGCGCCTGCCCGCTTGGCGCTTCCGATGGCAGCGCTCCTCGTGCAAGCCGGCCTCGGCCGAGATGTAGGCTTGTGTCTCCACAGACCCCACACGATTGAAGAATGCACCACCCACCGCCCAGCACCCCGAATCGACCCGGCACCCGCAACCTGGGATCCTTGCTGCGATTCTTGCATTTCGCACGGCCGTATCGCTGGCGATTGCTCGCAGCCCTCCTGGCCCTGGTGGTGGCCGCCGGGTCGGTCCTCGCCTTCGGGCAGGTCATCCGCACCGTGGTCGATTCCGGCTTGGCGAGCGGCTCGTCCGAACGGTTGAACGCATCCTTGCTGCTGTTTCTGGTCGTGGTCGGCACCACGGCGGCTGCCGTCCTGGCACGCAGTTATCTGCTCAACTGGATCGGCGAGCGGGTGGTGGCGGACATCCGCCGCGCGGTCTTCGAGCGGGTGCTCAGTCTGGATGTGGGCTTCTTCGAGACCACCCGGGCCGGCGAGGTCATCTCACGCCTGACGAGCGATACGACGGTCCTGCAGGTGGTTCTCGGCTCGACGCTCGCGATGGCGCTCCGTACCTCGCTCCTTGTCGTTGGCGGAGTATTGATGCTGGCGGTGACCAGCCCGGGGCTCACGGGTTTGGTCCTGGTGGGCCTGCCACTGGTCATGGGTCCGGCCTGGATCCTGGGCCGCCGGGTCCGCCGGCTCTCTCGTGCCAGCCAGGACCGCATTGCCGATGTCGGCGCCTACGTGGATGAGGTCATCCACGGTATCCGAACGGTTCAGGCCTTCTGTCACGAGCCGCTCGATCGGCGCCATTATGGTGATCAGGTGGAGGCGGCCTTCGGCGTGGCGATGAGTCGCTCCATCGCGAGCGCCGTGCTGGCGGGTACCGCGACGCTTCTGACCTTTGGCTCCATTGGTCTGGTGCTCTGGATCGGTGGCCATCAGGTCCTGGCCGGTACCCTGAGCGGCGGCGAGCTCTCCGCCTTCCTCTTCTATGCCATCGTGGTTGCAGGTGCGGTCGGCTCGCTCAGTGATCTGATCGGTCAATTGCTGCGGGGGGCTGGTGCGAGCGAGCGTCTGATGGAGTTGCTGGAGGCCCGTCCGGCGATCGAGCCACCCTCGGCGCCGGTCGCCTTGGCTCCACGCACGCCTGGGCGGATCCAGTTCCAAGGGGTGAGGTTCGTCTACCCGGCGCGCCCCGATACCCCGGCCCTGGAGGATCTCTCGCTGACGGTCGAACCGGGCGAGAGGCTCGCCCTGGTGGGTCCCTCCGGTGCCGGTAAGTCGACCCTGTTTCAATTGCTGCTCCGGTTCTACGACCCGGTGGCGGGGACGATCCGCTTCGATGGTGTGGATATCCGGGATCTGGATCCGAGCGATCTCAGGAGTCGGATCTCGCTGGTGCCTCAGGACCCGGTGATCTTCGGCGCAGATGCTTGGGAGAACATTCGCTACGGGCTGGATGCCGCGAGCGATCGGCAGGTGCGTCGTGCCGCGCAGGCGGCCCACGCGCTGGAGTTCCTGGAGCAGTTGCCTCAGGGTTTCGGGACCTTCTTGGGTGAGCGGGGCGTGCGTCTCTCGGGGGGCGAACGCCAGCGCATCGCCATCGCCCGAACCCTGCTCCGCGATCCCTTGGTGCTCTTGTTGGACGAGGCGACCAGCGCCTTGGATGCCGAGAGCGAACGGTTGGTTCAGGACGCGCTGGAGAATCTGATGCAGGGGCGAACCAGCATCGTGATCGCCCATCGCTTGGCCACGGTCCGCAATGCCGATCGGATTCTGGTGCTGGATCGCGGTCGCGTTCTTGCTGTCGGCCGCCATGAGGACCTCATGGCCCAAGGTGGGCTCTACGCCAGACTGGCCGCGCTGCAGTTCCAAGCGAACGAGACACCCAATCCTTCGCCCTTGCGTGCGGCGATGCAATGAGACTTCGGTCGATGAGCCGGCGTCCCTTTGGAAGAGGCACCTGAATCGTGGACACCAAGACCTTCGCCCTCATCGGTGCCGCCGGCTTCGTCGCCCCGCGCCATATGAAGGCCATCAAGGAGACCGGGCACCGGCTGGTCGCGGCCCTCGACCCCAACGACAGCGTTGGTGTGATCGACAGCTATTTCCCTTCGGCGGACTTCTTCACCGAGTTCGAGCGATTCGACCGGCACATCGACAAGCTGCGTCGCAAGGGCCAGAAGATCGATTTCATCAGCATCTGTTCGCCCAACTATCTGCACGATGCGCACATCCGTTTCGCCTTGCGCAACCGCGCCGATGCCATCTGCGAGAAGCCGCTGGTCTTGAATCCCTGGAACATCGATGGTCTGCACGAGATCGAGGCCGAGACTGGTGCGCGAGTCCATAACATCCTCCAGTTGCGACTGCACCCCTCGATCATCGCCTTGAAGGAGTCTGTCGAGTCCGACGGTGCCCGCATTCAGGACGTCGAGGTCACTTACATCACCTCGCGCGGCAACTGGTACCAACGGAGCTGGAAGGGCGACGTACACAAATCTGGGGGGATCGCGACCAACATCGGCGTGCATTTCTTCGACATGCTGACCTGGGTGTTCGGCAAGGTCAGATACAGCACGGTCCATCTGCACCGCAACGACTGCGCCGCCGGCCGCCTGGAGCTGGAGCGTGCGCGGGTCAGCTGGTTTCTGTCGGTCAACGCCGAGCACCTGCCAGAGGCCCAGCGCCGCCAGGGCCAACGCACCTTCCGCTCGATCAAGGTGGGCGGGCAGGAGGTGGAGTTCTCCGAGGGATTCACCGATCTGCATACCCAGAGCTACCAGCGTCTACTGGCCGGGGAGGGCTATGGTCTGGAGACGGCTCGCACCGCCGTCGAGACTGTCTATCAGATCCGCAACGCGACGCCGCAGGGGTTGCAGGGGGACTATCATCCCTTCTGCAAGCGCGCGCTCTGAGCCTTGGCGATGAACTACAGGGTCCACCCGAGCGCTATCATCGACGAGGGCGCCCAGATCGGTGAGGGCAGCCGCATCTGGCATTGGGTGCATATCTGTGCTGGTGCCCGGATCGGTCGTGACTGCTCGCTCGGACAGAACGTCTTTGTCGGCAACCGTGTCTGCATCGGCGATAATGTCAAGATTCAGAACAATGTTTCTCTATACGACGGAGTGACGCTGGAGGACGATGTCTTCTGCGGCCCGAGCATGGTCTTCACCAACGTCTACAATCCGCGCTCGGCCGTCTCGCGCAAGGACGAGTACCGTCCGACCCTGGTCAGACGCGGCGCCACCCTGGGCGCCAACTGCACCATTCTCTGTGGGGTCACGCTCGGCCAATACGCCTTCGTGGGTGCCGGTGCGGTCATCACCAGGGATGTTGCACCCTATGCCCTCATGGTCGGCGTGCCGGCCCGCCAGATCGGTTGGATGAGCGCCCACGGCGAGCGCTTAGCGCTGCCTTTGAGCGGTTCGGGGGAGGCGGTCTGTCCGGCGACCGGGGTGTCTTATGTCTTGCGCGACGGTCGGCTCGATCGGGCGGACGGGGCATGAAGGGTGATCCCTCGATGGGTCGCCCTCGGATCGCGGAGTGACGGTTTTTGTCATTAGTTGACGCTGAGTGCAGTGCAGGTAAGACTGCAGGTGAACTTGGCGCCCGAAAGACGATCCGGTGCAGCAGGAGGAATCCTTAGTAGCCTAGGGACTTGGGTCGAGCGCGCAGGATGGGTCGAGTGATTTGAAAGTCTGGCGTGCAATTTGCCTGCGCAGGCACGGGAGCACCAGGAAGGCGGCGATGGCGAGCGGCCGTGACTGCCTCCCCGTTCAATCTGTTCCACCATGCATGACGGAGTGATTTTAATGAGAAGGCGACAATCCGGTTTTACCCTGATCGAACTCATGATCGTGGTCGCGATCATTGGCATCTTGGCCGCCATCGCGATTCCTGCCTATCAGGACTATACGATCCGTGCGAAGGTCTCTGAGGGTATCAATCTTGCCACCTCGGCGAAGACGGCCG
>JANQGF010000100.1 GCA_028277465.1 Chromatiaceae bacterium | reverse complement strand
ATCACGTGGGAGCGGCGCCCCGCCGCGATCGCGCGCTCTTCGCGGCGGGGCGCCGCTCCCACCAACGAGGTGCTTGGACCAACCGATGATCGAGGCCCTCTAACCAAAGCTGGTTGCCGAGCCGTGTTACCTTCTGCGCCGGCGGCGTACCGCCATGATCCTTCGAGCGATGGGCGAGCAGGCCGGGCAGCAGGGTGCATCGCGGCTGGTCGCTCGCCGCGTGCGCCGTGTGGCTGAACCGCCAGAATCCGATGGAGCGAGAGATCGATGACCCAAGCCAAGACAAGAACAAGAACCAAGACCATGTCGACGGACGACGTCCTGGTGATGCTGTGTAATTCGGTGCGCAAGGTGCTCTCGGCCGCCACGCACACTCAGATCACCTATTCGCCCATGGTGCAGAAGATCACCCGCACCTGTCTGCGACCGGATATCGGCTGCTTCGTCCTGTTCGACGGGGGCTTTTCGGGTCTGGTGATCATCAATTTCTCGTCCCAAGCCGCGCTGGAGATCTACCGTTCCTACCTGACGAGCATGGGCATGCCGGAATCCGAGTTGGCGACGCACCACAACTCCGAGGAGGTGGGCAACATGCTCGGTGAGCTCATGAACCAGATCGTGGGCGATTTCACCGGTCACGTGGGCCATCATTTGCTGGTCTCGATCAATCAGAATCAGCCGAAGATGTTGACGATCAACAAGGAGGTCCAGGTCAGCATCGACACCAATCTGGACCGCCCGCAGGCCAGGCGGGTCGCCTTCAGCACGGCGCGGCGCAATGTCTTCTATCTGGAGCTGGCCATGGACAAGACCGAGTTCCTACAACTCCACGAGTTCGAGCGTGAGGAGGTGGATCCGGACCGAATCGTGGAGGAGGAGGGTCGGCAGACCCCGGTCGGCACCGATGCCCAGTCGGTCGTGGATGAGGATCTGCTGGATGAATTGGGAATCTGAACCGCCTCAGGCTAAGTCTTTCTAATTGTAGAGAATTTCGCTCAGCTGACCGCAGCTGACAGTCGCTCGGCTTCCTGCTCGACCTGGTTGAAGCACTCCAGGCTGCGTTGCGGGTCGCCGATACGCGCGGAGCGCTCGAGCGCCTCGACGGCGGCGTCCAGTGCAGGAACACCGCAATAGCGAGTGGCGCCGCGCACCTGATGGGCGTACTCGGCGAGCCCGGGCCAATCGGATTCTGCCAAACAGGCGCGCAATGATTCGATCTCCTCGGGAAGTCCAGCGAGAAGTGTGTACAGCAATTCCTCTGCCAGCTCGGCGTTGCCGCCGGCGCTGGCGAGGGCCGCGGCCTCGTCCCTCGCCTGCAGCGCACCAGGCCCATGTCTCCCATTGGTCGTTTGCGTCATTCGCTTCTCCGGAGTCCGGGCGATCTGGCCGGGCACTCTAACGGTATCGAGGCTCCAGCGTCTAGTTCGCCCTGGAAGGTTTAGAATCATCGGACCTGATTCTGGGTCCTGCAGAGGGCCTTCTTGAGATCGCTCGAGACACCTCCGGACTCCCTGAGCGACTGTCGCGAGTGCGGTCTGCTCCAGCGTCATCCGCCGCTACCCCGCGGCGGGGTCTCGGAATGTGCGCGTTGTGGCGGCTTGCTGCATCGAGACCGACCGGACAGTCTCAACCGTACTCTGGCCCTGACGGTCGCTGGGATGCTGCTCTTCGTCATCGCCAACAGCTTTCCCTTTCTGTCGTTCGAGATGCAGGGGCAGTCGACGCGGACGACGCTCCTGACGGGTGTGGTGGACCTCTACCAGGGTGGCGACTGGCCCATCGCCTTGGTGGTCCTCTTCACGAGCATCCTGGCGCCCGGGTTGCAATTGGCCCTCTTGCTGTTGGTCCTCGTCCCGCTGTCGCTGGACCTTATGCCGTCCTGGCTGCCGCGCCTCTTTCGTTGGGTCCGGACACTCGCCCCCTGGGGGATGATGGATGTCTTCATGCTGGGCATCCTGGTCTCAGTCGTGAAGCTGTCGGACATGGCGACCATCATTCCGGGCGCCTCGCTCTTCGCCTTCGGTGTCCTGATCCTGGTGCTGGCGGCGGCCCAGGCGGCGCTGGATCCCGATCTGGTGTGGGCTCGGTTGCCAACGGGAGCCGACCTCGCTCCGGGGCTTCGCCCCAGCGACGACCGCGTGACCTGCGATGTGTGCGCCTTGGTGGTGCGTCCTTCGGCGGTGGTCCGGGAGGGTTCGCATCCGCACTGCCCGCGTTGTGGGGACCTGCTGCATCGACGCAAGCCCATGAGTATCCAGCGAACGTGGGCACTGGTCGTGGCGGCGATCATCTGCTATGTGCCGGCCAATCTGCTGCCCATCATGACGGTGACCTCGCTCGGTCGAACCCAATCGGATACCATCTACAGTGGTGTCGTCTTCT
Source organism: Chromatiaceae bacterium (assembly GCA_028277465.1). Lineage (GTDB taxonomy): Bacteria > Pseudomonadota > Gammaproteobacteria > Chromatiales > Chromatiaceae > JANQGF01. The sequence continues at coordinate 11,747 of JANQGF010000100.1, read as the reverse complement.
TGTTGACGCATGGCATGTGGCCATTGGCGGTCGTCGTCTTCGTCGCCAGTATCTTCGTGCCGCTCCTGAAGCTGCTCATCCTGGTCTTTCTGCTCGTGTCGGTGCAAGCGCGATCGGCTTGGCGGCCCCGCGACCGGACGCGGCTCTACCGGGTCACCGAGGCGATCGGTCGCTGGTCGATGGTGGATGTCTATGTGGTCACCATCCTGGTCGCCTTGGTGAAGCTGGGAAACCTGGCGAGTGTGCAGGCCGAGGCGGGGGCCGTCTTCTTCTGCGCGGTCGTGATCATGACGATGCTCGCGGCCATGTCATTCGATCCCAGGTTGATCTGGGATGTCCTGGAGCCGGAGTATGTCGGAGACTCAGAGCGGTCCGGAAGACCCGCGTCGCAGGCCAGCTGAGGGGCCTCCCGAGCCCCTGCCAGCGGCGGTCGTCAAGACAGGTGGGACCCTCTCGCTGGTGTGGTTGGTGCCGCTGGTTGCCCTGGTGATCGGCGCCTGGTTGGCGTTCAAGACCTTCACCGAGAAGGGGCCGACCATCCGAATCGAGTTCAAGACGGCCGCGGGGCTCGCGGCGGGTCAGACCAAGGTCAAGTTCAAGGATGTCGAGGTGGGTCAGGTGACCGCGATCGATGTCGGCGGCGACCTCGAGCGGGTGATCGTGACCGCCGAGCTCAAGCACGCATTCGCCGAGTTCCTGACCGAGAACACGCGTTTCTGGGTCGAGCGTCCAAGGGTGACGGCGAGCGGTGTCTCGGGGCTGGACACGCTCCTGTCAGGTGCCTATATCGCCTTGGATCCCGGGGCCAAGGGGAGGTCGCGCCGGGATTTCCAGGGACTCGAGACGCCCCCCTTGATCATCACCGCGGAGCCGGGCAGCTACATGGTGCTGCGCGCGCCGACCCTGGGGTCACTGAACATCGGCTCACCGGTCTATTACCGTCGGATTCAGGTTGGTCAGGTGGTGGGCTACTCGCTCGATGCCGATGGTCGGGCGGTCAGGGTCGAGGTCTTCGTCTCGGCGCCCCATGATGATCTGGTCTCGGGCAACACGCGCTTCTGGAATGCGAGCGGGATCGATGTCTCGTTCACGGCCGCAGGGATCACCCTGGATACCGAGTCGCTGCTGGCGGTGCTGATCGGCGGTGTGTCCTTCGATACGCCGGATACCATCGCCTCGGGTCGCTCTTCGGGTCGTTTGCCGGAGGTCTTTCCGCTCTATCCGAGCCGCGAAGAGGCCTACGCCAAGATCTACTCGCGCAAGCAGCGTTATCTGCTCTTCTTCAAGGGGGCCGTCCGTGGGCTTGCCATCGGTGCTCCGGTCATGCTGAAGGGAATCGAGCTCGGCAAGGTACTCGACATCCAGCTCCAGTTCAGCCCGGAGCACACGGAGTTTCACATCCCGGTGTTGATCGAGATCGAGCCAGATCGAATCGCCGTGCGCGGAGAGATCGACGAGCTGCATGAAGCGGGCATGGTAGAGCGTCTGGTCGACGCGGGTTTGCGGGGTCAGCTCAAGACCGGCAGCCTGCTGACCGGAGAACTCTATGTGGATCTGGACTTCCATCCCGAGTCTCCGCCCGAGATGGTGGCGACGTATGGCGGATACGAGGTGATCCCCACCATTCCGACGCCGCTCGAGGCGATGACGACCAAGATCACCCAGATTCTGGACGAGCTGGACGCCATTCCCTTGGATCGGATCGGACAGGATCTCAGCGCGACACTGGCGAGCACCAAGGCCTTGGTGAGCTCGGCCGAGCTGGAGCAGGCGATCCATGAGCTCAAGGAGGCGCTGGCAGGGGTGCGTGTGACCACCTCGACCCTCAATGACAGGATCGCCCCCGAGCTGAGCGAGACGCTCCGGCAGTCCAGCGCGACCCTCGAGACGGCGCAGGCGCTGATCTCCGACCGCTCGCCCCTCTATATCGAGATGCAGCGCATGTTTCAGGAGGTGGGCTCGGCCGCGCGCTCCGTTCGGATCATGGCCGATTATCTGGAGCGTCATCCGGAGGCACTGCTTCAGGGCAAGGGGAGGGGCCGATGAGGTCGATGTGCAGCCGATGCTGGCCTGTCGCGGCTTTGTGTGTCGCCTTGTCCGGGTGTGCGAGCACGCCCCCATCCAGCTTCTATACCCTCTCCCCGCTGGTGGGCGAGGGGCCGGGCGAGACCCGGATCGGTGGCGGACTGGGGGTCGGGCTGGGTCCTGTGACCTTTCCGCTCTTTCTGGATCGCCCCCAGCTGGTTTCGCGGGCGACCGGCAACCGGCTTGCCGTCGACGAGCTTCAGCGCTGGGGGGGGACCTTGCAGGACGATTTCCTCCGGGTCTGGAGCGAGAATCTGGCGCAGTTGCTGGGCAGCAGCCGTATCCTCATCTTCCCGAGCGAGGTCCGTTATCCGCTGGATTTTCGCATCACCGCCGAGGTGCTGGCATTCGAGGGCACGGCCGAGGGCGAGGCGCTGCTCAAGGTCCGTTGGGCGGTCCTGGATCCCGATCTGGAGCGTCTGCTCGCGGCTCGCGAGAGCAGCTACCGACGGGCCCTGGCCGAGCCCCGCGACGGCGATGCCCTGACCGCGGCCCTGAGCGCTGTCCTGGCCGACTTCAGCCGGGAGGTGGCCTCCGTCCTCGGTGATCTGCCGAGTCCTGGGGAGGCATCGCGGGTGCCCGCGGTGAACTGATTCCTGGTCGGCTGTCGCCAGTCGCGGTGGATCTCTGGGGAGGCGAGGTTCGCGGAATCATCTGGGCCGCCTCTCACCCATCCTCCTCCATTGCCCTCGGACCACCCCTGTTCTCCACCAAGTGGCAGGACGCTCCAGGTGGTGGTCAATCTGGTGCATAAGGGGCGGCGCGAAGCACCATTTCGGTGCATCCTCCGCTGTGGCCGTCGCAGCTGGACCGACCACAGGCACCGAAATCGCCTTGTTCCATGAGCCATAGGGTTTCTTCGTTTTCTGGCCCGATCAATGCTTAAGGCACGGCCCGAAAAGAAACAACCGAGATGACAGATGGAATCATTGCAGGCAGGTACAGACGTCCTATTCATCCTGATCGGCGCCGTCATGGTGCTCGCGATGCATGCGGGCTTCGCCTTTCTGGAGGTCGGCACGGTCCGGGCCAAGAATCAGGTGAACGCCTTGGCGAAGATCATGGGGGATTTCGCCATCTCCACGATCGGCTATTTCTTCATCGGGTACAGCCTGGCCTACGGGATCGATTTCTTCACGGGTGCGGGGGCGCTTCAGGACAAGAACGGCTATGAGTTGGTGAAGTTCTTCTTCCTGCTCACCTTCGCCGCGGCGATCCCGGCCATCATCTCGGGCGGTATCGCGGAGCGCGCACGCTTCTATCCGCAACTGCTGGCCTCGTTTCTGATCGTGGCGCTGCTCTATCCCTTGTTCGAGGGCATGACCTGGAACGGAAACCTGGGGATGCAGGCCTTGATCGAGGGCACCTTCGGGGCGCCCTTCCACGATTTCGCCGGCTCGGTGGTGGTGCACGCGGTCGGCGGCTGGATCGCGCTTGCGGCCGTGCTGCTGCTGGGTCCGCGTCAGGGTCGCTACCGCAAGGACGGTAGCATGACCGCCCACCCGCCATCCTCGATCCCCTTCCTCTCGCTCGGTGCCTGGACCCTGACGGTCGGCTGGTTCGGGTTCAACGTGATGTCGGCACAGACAGTAGAGGCGGTGAGTGGTCTGGTTGCGGTCAATTCACTCATGGCGATGGTCGGCGGCATCCTGGCCGCACTGGTGGCGGGGAAGAACGATCCCGGCTTTCTGCACAACGGGCCCTTGGCGGGACTGGTCGCGGTCTGCGCGGGCTCCGACCTCATGCACCCGCTCGGTGCGCTCGCCACCGGCGCCGTTGCCGGCGCTCTCTTCGTCTACACCTTTACCCTGACGCAGAACAAATGGAAGATCGATGACGTCTTGGGTGTCTGGCCGCTCCACGGTCTCTGCGGGCTCTGGGGTGGTTTGGCCGCTGGGATTTTCGGTCTGACGGCCCTGGGTGGGATGGGCGGCGTCACCTTCACTGCTCAATTGGCCGGTACCATCATCGGGGTCCTGGTGGCCTTCCTCGGTGGTTTTGCTATCTACGGGCTGATCAAGCTGCTCATCGGGGTGCGGCTGACCGAGGAGCAGGAGTACCAGGGGGCCGATCTGAGCATCCACAAGATCACGGCGCAGCCCGACTACAATCGCGGCGAGGTCTAGTGTCTGACCGCCACCCTGCAAGATGAAACGCATGTCCCCACGGACGGCATTAGGCGATTGCCGGAAATTCTCATGCCAGATGGCGCCGGATTGGCGTCTGCTCTCAAGGAGCGTCGGCAGGAGCATCGCCGCTCGATGTGACTGCTGGCGCGACGCCGAAGGCGGGCGTCAAGACCAGCCAGGTGGGATGAGAATCGACAGCGGCGCCTGTTGGGCTTCGCTCTCGCTCAGCCCAACCTACAACCGGGTCGATATGTCGATCCAGGAAATCGCCTTAGACGCATCCAGTGGGCTTCGGCAGCCCGCCCCATTTGCAGATGAGCTTCATTGGACCCTTCTTGAAGATGCCGTAGAGGTCCTTGGTCGAGACCTTCTGGCGTTTCGCGAAGATCCGGATCGGGGGTACGACGCCATCGCTTTCGTACATGGCGCGCGCCGTCTGGATGAAGTCCATCACCTGTTCGGTCATGTCGAACCCGTCGGCACGGGCGAGTTCGACGGCGATCTCTTCGCTCCAGTCGTCGCGGTCGAGCAAGAACCCTTCATTATCGAGTGGGACATTCACGGCTGCCGTCACGGCGATTACCTCTCCAAGACTCCAAATGAACGAAAGAACCCGTCCCTCTTGGATCTGGAGGCGCGACATAACTTATCAAGATAGTCAGAAATTAGGCGGCCGATTCGATTGGATTGCGTCCAGCACGCCATCCCAGAAGCGGATGCGTGCGCAGAGGGCCTCCTCTGCGGCCGTTTCTGCCTCCTCGATGCGCTGTGGGTCGTCGCCGCACAGGGTCTCCAGCAGACGGAGCGACAAGGGGCCATGGACATCCTCGTCGAGATGAATGTGTCGCTTCAGGTAGGCGTGGAAGGCGGGTGCCTGCGCTTCGCTGATCGCCATGCCGTCGAGGAAGCGCCGAAACATGAAGGGGATCAAGTTTTCGCGGCCCAAGGCGAGCGCTGCGGCGACGAGGTGGGGTTTGTCCTCGCGGATGAAGCAGAAGCTGGTCTCGGTGAAGTAGCGGGCCGGTAGGGGCACTAGAGAGGAGTAGAGTGCCTCGTCGATGCCTTGCTCCTCGACCATGTCCAGAAAGTGTCGGGGCGTGTCGCTGTCGGCGCCGACCTCGGTCATGGCCTGGCAGTAGAGCTCGAAGTGACTGGCGTAACGGACGCCGCCCTCGGCTCGGGGGATGGCGTCGGACTCCTCCTCACAGACCAGCCGATTCATCAGATGTCGCAGGCTCGGATCGCCTGCTGGTCTCCAGGGCACCTGAATCGGTGCGATCTCACGCTGCAGATACTTGATCAGCGACATGAAGTCCCAGACCGAAAAGACATGGTGCTGCATGAAGACTCTCAGGTCTGCAAGGCTCTGGATGGCTCCGTAGATCGCATGTCCCTCGAGTTGCTCACGCAGTGGATGGAGGTGTTCCAGGCTGATTGATGGCATGGGTCGTGTCCTCCCCTTCAGTATTTCGCTTGCGACTGAGCCAATGATCCTGGAAAGAGGTGTCGGCTTCCAGTCTGCGAGCGCGCCACCACAGATTGTGTTAGATCCGTCAGCATCCGCTCCTGTCGCCTTCATCCGTTCAGGGTCCCGGTGGGACTGGCAAAATGTACTGGTCGATGGTCTAATGCGAGGAGTATAGGCTCGAAGGATTCCATCGGCGGATGAGCCAGCCTTCTTCAGGCACCTGAGCGTCAGAATAAGGAAAGCGATCTGGAGACCCCGTTTGCGAATCGCGAGCTCATGGGAGTCAGCGCCTCTGAATCGCCGGCTCCATCGAATTTCGACGCGAAGCACTGGAATATCTCGTTAGGAAGAATTGGGGCGGAGAAACCATGCTGTTAGATATGCTGCGCGGTCATCGTATTCTATCCACCTCGCGCCAGGTGTTGCTGGCATTCATCGCGTTCGCATTAGCGGCGACGGCGACCGCCAAAGAGGTCGTGGTGCCGGGAGGCTATCAACTTCAGCCCGGTGACATCGTGGCGGTGTCGGTTTGGCAGGAGCCCGGCCTCGAACAGTTGGTTCTGGTACGGCCGGACGGTGGCATCTCTTTCCCCTTGGCCGGCGATTTGCAGGCCGGAGGGCTCACGGTGGAGGAGCTCTCTCTGGCCATCAAGCGGAAACTGACCAGGTTCATTCCGGATCCAGTGGTCACCGTGACCCTTCAGGAGATCCCAGGCAATCGCATCTATATCCTGGGCCGAGTCAATAAACCGGGAGACTTTCCCATCGTCGCGCGTCATATCAGCGTCGTGCAGGCATTGGCCATGGCCGGCGGTCTGACGCCCTTTGCCGATGAGAAGCATATCAAGATACTGCGGATGGAGAATGGTCGGCAGAGATCCATTGACTTCGATTACAAGAAGATTCGGCGTGGCGAGTCGTTGGACCAGAATATCCTATTGCAAGCGGGCGACGTCATTGTCGTTCCCTGAATGAAGACCTTCCGCTTGACATCGTTTGGCAGACTGGGATGACGAATTTGGCTCGGGGCAAAGTGGGGGGCGTCGGCGGTCATTGGGCTGCCGCTTGCGCATTGGTGGGGCTGCTGGCCTGCCAAGGCGTTGCTGCGGACCAATGGTTCGTCGAGCCGAGCGCCAAGCTCGAGGCCTTTTACGATGACAATGTGCGGCTCAGCGCGGCCAGGCCTCAGAGCTCCTTCGCTGGCCTTGCGCGTGCCCTGGTCAAGGCCGGTCTGAGTACGGAGGTCACGCGGGTCGGCTTGCGTGCCGATCTGTCGGCGAGACGCTATAGCCAGGTGGCCGAATTGGATCGGACCGATGGTGCGGTCGGGCTGATGGCCAAGCGTCAGCTCGAACGGCATCGCGTCGGTCTGGATGCGAGCTTCGATTACGACTCGACCTTGACCAGCGAGGTGCAGACCTCCGGTCTGGTGCAGGTGAACAAGCGGCGCAGCAAGTGGTTTGTAAGTCCCTCCTGGGAATACAGCCTCTCCCCTCGGGCGCAGCTGGATCTGGTCCTGAGCTACCAGGATGTGACCTATGAGGACGTCGAGCTGATCCCACTGTTCGATTACCGCTTCGCCAGGGCCGGTCTCACCGCCTCCTATACCTTGAGTGAGCGCACCCAGGTCTTCGGACGCCTGTCCTACGATCAGTATGAGGCCGAACAGGTGAAGACCGAGTCCGACAACTTCGGTCTGGAGGCGGGGGCCAGCTATTTGCTCTCCGAGACCATGTCCATCCTCGCCTATACCGGCGTCAGACACTCGAAGGCGGAGATACCGACCCTCCGGGGTGTCGAGGAGACAGACAATACGGGTCCACTCTTCGAGTTGCGTCTGAGCAAGCGATTCGAGACCGGCGAGCTGCAACTGACCGCCGATCGCTCTCTCCTGCCCAGCAGCAATGGCACACTCTTGGACACGACCGGGCTTTCGCTCTCGCTCGATTACCGGCTCTCGCCGGCATGGCGATTCCGCATCAGTGCCGCCGGCTACCGAAACCGAAATCCCGATGGCGAGGTCTCTCGGAACGACCGGGATTATCTGGCGGTCGCTCCTGGTTTGGAGCGCCGGTTGAGCGATTCGCTGCGACTCGGCCTCAGCTACAGATATCGTTGGCAGAGTTATGAGGTCGACAGGGACGATGCCGTCTCCAATGCCGTTTTTCTTACCCTGAATTACGCGGCCCCGCGCGAGCCGATCGGGAGCAGGATTCTGCAGGATTGAAAGGGGGCGTCGATCAGACGTCCTGGTTTGGCCGCTGCGTGGACGCCCGTCGCCCTCGCGACGTTTTCTTGTCCGGCCCCCTGCTGCTCAAGGCGATCTCGCTGGCTCCATCTCGATCAGATCGATCTCGATGCGGCGGTTGACCCAAGCGCCCAAGAGGCGTTCCTGTTCGGGGCCGACCTTGAGCTCGGCCTCGCCTCGACCCTCGTGCTCCAGACGCTCGGCCGGGATACCTCGATCCCTGATGAACCGGGCGACCGTCTCGGCGCGTCTGTCCGACAGGATGCGATTGAGCTCTTCTCCGCCTGAGGTGTCCGTATGGGCGATCACGGTGGCATGGACTTGATCGTATTTCAGCAAGAGGTCGGCGAACCGCGCGAGCGTCGCCTGTGACGCGGGATCGAGGCTGGTGCTGCCTCCTTCGAACTGGACGGATCGTTCGAAATCGACCTCGAGGTGCCTGTCCCCGGCACGCCTGATCGAGAGGGACAGGTCGCCCAGCTTTCGCTCCAGACCCATCATCGGCAGCGACGCCGGCGGTTCCTCGGCGGTCGTGTCCGCGCGACCCTCGGCTTGGCCAAGCCTACCGATCGGTGCAGCATCGGGTGAGGAGGTCTCGCCGTTCGGTTCGCTGGCCTCAGGGGAAGGGGAGACGGGTGTATCGGCCGCGGTCTCCGAGCTGTGCCGAGCCACCGTGTTGGGCAGCTGGGTTGAACTCACCCTGGCCCTTTGGAAGGTGTCGGGCGCTGCTGCTAGCGTCTCCGGGGTCGCTGCTTGCGGCTCAGACGGGGGACCAGGTGGCTCAGTCGGCTCGGGTCGAGCCAGGGCGGTCTCTGGCACCGACGTCTGGTCCGCTGGCTCGGGCGAGTCAACCGCCGGTGGGGTAGCCTCCGGAGCGGACGCGATGCGCCTCTCCACCTCGGGTTCCCTGACCCCGACCGTCTGGGAAGACGGCGGGCTCGTCTCGGTCGCGGGGAACGGGGTCGCGGGCTCGCTCGGGGTCACTTGCTGTGTCATGGGCGAGTCCGCGGATGGTTCGGCGGCCGCAATCCTGTCTGTCTCGGCGGGCTCGCTCCGACCCTCATCCAAGGGCTCGGGTGTCGGACGCGGGCCTGGCTGCTGCCCCGGTGTCTCTTGGTTCTCCGCGGTGTCCGGCTGGCTGCTCAGGGGAGAGTCCAGCGGCCGGGAAGCGCCTGGGGTCGGGTCCGATTCTCTGAGTCCCACCCAAAGGGCCAAGGCGATACCCGCTGCTACCGCGATCGACATGGCGAGCAGGGGGGGTGGCCAGCCTTGATCGCTCGCGTCCGCGGGGACCGAGTCGCCCTCTGGTGCGATCGGCGCCATCTCGGCCGATTGCTGTTCATCGGCTGGTGCGCTCTTGGATGCCTCGGCAGGCGAGGGAGCCGGGACATGAGCAGCGGGTGCGGGCACAGAGGGTTGTCCATCCAAAGGTGTCGGAGTCGCGGGACTAGGCGTCGAAATGGCGACGGCTCGATCGGATGCACCTTCTTCGGGGACGACCCGCGGGGGGCTTGACAGGGTGCCGCTCGACGCGTCGGACGGGGCAGGGACCGCGTCCTCGATATCCGGTGCCACCGTCGTTTTGGCGATCGCCGATTCGATGGTGCTTGCCTGGGCCGACGAGGGCGCCTCGGTGGGGACAGGTTCGGATTCGGGAAGCGGCACGCGCTTCGTATCCTCGACCGCGAGTAGGAGATGGGATCCCTGCGACCTGACGAACTCATCGATTGCAGCGCCCGAGATGGTCTTCTCGCTGGCCGCAAAGGCATAGACCATCGCGGTATCACAGATCAGATTGATGACACGCGGGATGCCCTTGCTGTAATGGTAGACAGCGTGACAAGCGTCCGGTGTGAAGATGTTCTTGTCACCTCCTGCCACCATGAGTCGGTGTCTGATGTATTTGAAAGTGTCTTCCGAAGACAAGCGGCCCAGGTGATAGGAGGCGGAGATTCGCTGAATGAACTGTTCGAGACCCGGTTGATGGAGTTGATCGCGGAGCTGAGGTTGACCCAGAAGCAGCAATTGAAGGACGAGGTCTTTGTCGGCATTGATATTCGACAGGAGCCTGAGCTCTTCGAGCCGCTCGATGCCGAGATTCTGCGCCTCGTCGACGATGAGTAATGTCCTTCTCCCTTTGGCATACTGATCGATCAAGAAATTCACGAATGCCTGATGCTGATCGAGCTTGCGGCCCGGGTCGACTTTCAGCTCGAAGGCAGCGCAGATCCAGTCCATCAGCTCTCCGAGAGACTGATGCGTATTGGAGATGAGCCCTACCGTGAAGTCATTCTCCAGTTTGCCGAGCAGATAGCGCATCAGCGTCGTCTTGCCAGAACCGATCTCGCCGCTCAGAATGGTGAAGCCTGTCTGATTGAGTAGACCGTATTCGACCAAGGTCAGTGCTTCTTGATGAATCTTGCTCGGAAACAGGAAGCTCGGATCGGGTAGAAGGGAAAAGGGCTTCTCACGCAATCCAAAAAAAGACTCGTACATCTTTAGATTCTCGGGTCAAGGAAGAGAACATCCTGTTCGAGAACACGGCATTTCCGGCGGGCAGCAGGGGAGCCGCTGATTAATCAGCGGATCTGCTCTGTTGGTCCATCAGTGTAGCAAATTTGATGGTGTCTGGAATTGATGTGTAAGGGCATCTTGAAGAATTGCCTGGATGGCAATTTTTCAAGGTCCCTGTAAGATTCGTACGTCGCTATTGTCCTGATCCAGGTTCTTCTCACCGCGCCATGGGTAAGCAGATGCGAGAACGAACGAGTCCAAGCGGGTCGAGCCGGGTGCCGATCCTCTTCTGGCGTATCGCCGTGGCCCTTAGCCTGATTGCCGGCCCCGTCGGTGCTCAGGAGGTCTCCCCGGTCGATGCCTTGCCGGGGGAGCCCGTCGAGCGCCAAGCCGCTGTATCTCCGCGAGTCCAGGTGCCAGACGATTCCGTCGAGAGGGCGGTGGGTCTGGAACTCCCGCGGCCCCCGGACGGCCCCGTGCCCGCGCGGGGGGAGTTGGTCGCAATGGTTGATCGATTGGCCCAGGGCTCTGGCCTGGAGCCCAGCTTGGTTCACGCACTGGTCAGCGCCGAGTCGGGCTATGATCCGCATGCCGTCTCGGGCGCCGGGGCGGTGGGGTTGATGCAGATCCTGCCCGAGACCGCGGCCGAGTACGGGGTCCAGTCGGTGGAGTCCTTGTTCGATCCCGAGACCAACCTGCGCACCGGCTTGCGCCATCTGAAACGGTTGCTCCAGAAGTACGGAGGTCTCGGCCAAGCGGTCATGGCCTACAATGCCGGCGAAGGCGTCCTCGACCGCAATGGTGGCTTCGTCGACTACCCGGAGACGCAACGTTTCACCCATAAGGTGTTGAGCGACTATCTCCGCATGAAGGGTATCGCACCCTACTCGATGCAGGCACGGATCGCGCTCGGCATGGCTCTGACCCCAGAGATGGCGCGGGCCGGAGAGCAGGCCCTTCGAGACGCCCAACGCCGGGGTGCCGGGGCGCTCCGGGGCGGTCGCACGGTCGGCACCCAGCCTCCTGCCAGCCCACAGGCCGGTGGGCAGGGGCGCCGCTTGTCGAGGTTGTCGTCTCGGCTTGGAGCGGCCGGGGATTCCTTGCTGGAGAGCCGGTTGGCCGATCCATCGAGGTTTCCGGTGGGACAGCGTGCTCGGCCGGCGCCTTATATGGCACTCGATCGGCGTCCTGGTCAAATGCCCTAGTACCCCGTTCCACCTTATTTTGCATTCTCAGAGCCCCCCGAACGCGCCAAGGCAAGGCGCAGCCCGCAGGGAATAGCTCACTCTATTGCCAAGGGCTG
>JANQGF010000390.1 GCA_028277465.1 Chromatiaceae bacterium | reverse complement strand
AGAGAATCGTCGCATCAGCTCCAAACAATCCGCATGGGCGGGTGTGCAACGGCTAGTTGAAAGTAGGATCTGACTCAATTTTACCCGAAACGCTGGATTGACAGAAATCGCCTTAGCGCGATCGAATGGCAGAGCGACAAGGAGACAGCATCCTCTGGCCCGAGGGCGCTGAGCGTCAAGCACCAGACGTCAGCGTCCCCTCGGTCTCGGCGACGCGCGCGGCAGTGACTCGCTCCTCGCCCGCCTTGCGCGCGGCGCGCTCCGATGCATCGCGGAGCCTCTTGGCGGCCGAGATGCGCACCAGGACCGGCTGTGTCTCGACGATCCGATCGAAGGCCGCGCGCGCGTCCGGGTCCCAGGGGAGCTCCCGGTGCATGCGCGCCGGGGTGGGATCCACCTGGTCGAGATCCGTGCCCAGGGGGAGGATATGGAAGAGGGCATCGAACAAGGCGTTGCAGACCTCCTGCACGAGATAGGTCGCACCTGCATAGCCCATGAAGGGCGTTCCAGTATGACGCCGGATGACGGTGCCCGGGAAGGACGCCGGGATATAGGCCGCACGGGCACCGATCTCAGCCAGATACATGCGCTCGTTGTAGCTTCCGAAGACGATCAGCGGCGTCTTCTCCCGCACAGTCCGCCGGATCATATCATTGTCTGGCTTGACGCCCGCCTTGCGCGCGAAGGCGAAGTGACAGGGCAACCCCAGCTCGTCTTCGAGGAAATGCCGCAGACCCCGCGTATAGGTCTCGGTCGCGGCCACTCCGAAGCTCGCGGTCCCGAAGAAATCCTGGGTCACCGAGCGCCACAGATCCCAGATGGGCTTGATCGTCGTATGCTTCTCGCGCTCGATGAAAGGTTCGGGATCCAGCCCCAGCAAATCACCGAGCGCGCGCAGAAACTTGGTCGTGCTGTGCAACCCGATCGGCGCCTGGAGGAAGGGCCGATCCAGGGCCTCGCACAGGGTCCGACCGAACTCGCGATAGAGGCAGATGTTCACATCCGCCTCCGCGAGCCTCGCCACCTCGCTTAGATGGCTACCAAGCGGAAAGGTCAGATTGACCTCCGCACCGATCCCTTCGACCAACCGGCGGATCTCCGCCAAATCGGACGGCGAGTTGTAGGTGCCGTACATGGGCCCGATGATGTTGACCCGAGGGCGCTCCTCAGGACGCCGTTTACGCTTGGGGGCGGCACCCTTCTTCGGGCCATATTGGGTCCATAGCCAGTACATCGCCCGGTTGGCGCTCTGCCACTGATCCTCGTCGATGGTGCGGGGCAGGAAGCGCTGGATCTTGGTCCCCTCCGGGGTGACGCCGCCACCGATCATCTCCGCGATCGAGCCCGTGACCACGACCGCCGGGCGCGCGGGGTCCAGGGTCTCGTAGGCCCGACGCATCGACTGCTCGGTTCCTTTCTGACCCAGCTCCTCTTCGCTGAGCCCGGTCACCACGACCGGCAGCTCATGCGGCGGCAGGCCATCCGTATAATGCAACACCGCGGTCACGGGCAGATTCTCGCAGCCGACAGGGCCATCGATGATGACCTGGAGCCCCTTGATCGCAGTGAAGACGTAGACTGAGCCCCAATAACCGCCCGCGCGGTCGAGGTCATGGATCAACATCGGAGAGTGTCCTCTATCCGGGACTAGATCTGTTCACTGGCACCGGAGCGACCGGCGGTCCGCCGCACCTGGCGCTCGACTGGAGGCTCCTGCCAGACGCCGCTCGCATCACCCTGCCCGACCCCCTCGAAGAAGGTCCGCATGGCCGCAAAACGCTCCCGATTGGCCAGGGCCGTATTGATCACCTGGGCCAGCGAGCCAGCACCGGCAGGGCCCATCAAGGGGCGTGCCGAGATCAGATTGGTGAAATAGAGCGCCGGAATGCGCAGCTCTTTGGCCGCCTGCACCAGGGGCGTGGTCCCGATGGCGAGATCCGGCTCCAGGGATTTGACGGCCGCGAGGTCCTGCTCCAGCGAGGCACGGAACTGGACTGGTACGCCGTGCGCATCGAGCCAAGCGAGATCCGGCTCGGACCAAGGGGTCCGCGGGCAAGCAGTCCCGACGTAGGGGACCTCGGCCCCCGATTCGATCAACAAGCGTGCGACCAGCAGCTCGGAGCCCTCGTACCCGGAGACGATGACACGCCCTCGGATGGGCGTCGCCGAGAGTGCACCGGCAATTGCCGGAAGGAAGGCATTCTTGGCCTTGTCGACCTTTTGCCGAGCAATCCCACAGGCGTGGCCCACGGCATCCAACCATGCTGCGGTGCCCTCCTGGCCGACCGGCGCGGAGCCCAGGATGGGGCGACCGGCAGCCGCCAACTCGCGACAGGACGCGGTGTACTGCGGATGGATCGCCGCTGCGGCCGCACAATCCAGTGCCGCGTAGAGCTCGCGCCATTCGCGCGTCGGCACCACAGGTCCGACCGCCAAGTCCAGCGGCTCCAAGAGCATGCCGATCCCGACCGGATCCGCAGGGAACATCTCGCCGATCAAGGTCACCGTCGGTCGCTCGCTACGCCCCCCGCGCGGCGCCTGGACCGGACCCTGCTCGGCCTCCTGACGGGCATACTGGAGCATCGCCCCCGCCATCACGTCCTTGGCCTCGGCGTGGGTGGGGACGCCGAAGCCCGGAACCTCGATGCCCAGAATCCGTACCCCTTTGAGCTGCCTTGGCAGCAAACGTAAAGGCACACCCGAGGCGGTCGGGACGCACAGATTGATCGCGACGATGGTGTCATACTGGTCGGAATCGGCGAGCTTCAGCACGGCCTCGCGCACATCCTCGAAGAGCGCTCCGGAGACCAGTGATTCAGAATCGAAGGGTACATAGCCGACCGACCGCCGCGCACCATAGAAATGCGACGTAAAGGTCAAACCATAGACACAACACCCCGAGCCGACGAGCAGCATGGCGGTACGACGCATGCGCAGCCCCACCCGCAGGGCGCCGAAGGCCGGGCACATGGTCTGGGGCTGATCGTGCGGACCCGCCGGATAATCGGCAGCGAGCCGTTCGAGCAACTCGGCGTTCCCTGCGGCTGCGGCGGCCGATTTCAGCGTCTGCGTGCTGGCGCAGGCACCCGCGTCGAGTTCGGCCGGCAACTCGCCGGTGATCGGGGCCGCGCCCGCGACGGCAGACTGCTGAGACGGATCATTGGTCATCGGATTGTCCCGCTGATACTCAGACATCGTCATAAACGACTTCGAGAGAGGGCTTCACCACCGCTTCAGTACTGCACATGTCAGCCGGAGTCGCAGACTCCAGCTGGATATGTCGACCCACCTCGTCGCCCTTGAAGAGTCCCAGCAGGCCATCCTGATCCAGCGGCTTGGGACGCACCGGAGGGGCCTGCGCCACATTGGTTGCGAGCTCCTCGAACAAGGGTCCCCAGCGCTCACCCGGCCGCCCGACGATCTCATAGTTCGCGCTCTTGCGCCGAATGTCCTCATGCGCGGGGATGGTCGCCAAAACGGGAATCTTGACCGCCTCGGCGAAGGCCTGGGCCTCGCCCGTGCCGTCGTCCTTGTTGATCAGCATCCCAGCCACGCCCACGTTGCCGCCGAGACCGGCAAAATACTCCACGGCCGAACAGACATTGTTCGCCACATAGAGGGATTGCAGATCGTTGGAGCCGACGACGATCACCTTCTGGCAAAGATCGCGGGCAATCGGCAGACCGAAGCCACCGCAGACCACATCGCCGAGGAAATCCAGCAGGACGTAATCGAAATCCCAATCGTGGAAGCCGAGTCCCTCCAACAACTCGAATCCATGGATGATGCCCCGCCCACCACAGCCGCGGCCGACATCGGGACCTCCCAACTCCATCGCGAAGACACCGTCGCGTTTGAAGCAGACATCACCGATCGTGACCGGCTCGCCGGCGCGTTTCTTCGCGCTCGAGGTCCCCAAGATGGTCGGACAGTTGCGTCCACCGAAGAGCAGGGTCGCGGTGTCGCTCTTGGGGTCGCATCCGATCAGAAGGACCTTCTTCCCCTGCTGGGCCATCATGTAGGACAGATTGGCGAGTGTGAAGCTCTTGCCGATGCCGCCCTTCCCATAGATGGCGATGATCTGGGTCTCCTTGATCGCCGGCGCCGGGGCCGAATCCCCTGCTGCTCGCTGTGAGCCGGTCGGTACGGGACCTTGGACGGGTAGGTTCACGAAATCGTTCTCCAATCAAGAACCATTTTCAGGCACATGGGGTCGCCGAACGCCGTGCGATAGGCCGTCTCGGCCTCGTTCGCCGGCAAACGGTGGGTAATGAGTCCATCCAGCGACAAGCGACCAGAATCGACGAGCGACTTGACCGCTCGCAGATCCGAGGGCTGCCATTGGGCGGCGATACGCAGACGTGCCTCGCGCATGAAGGCGGGCGGGAAGTTGAAGGCCACTGGTCGACTGTAGAAGCCGGCGAGCACGATCTCGCCGCCGGGCGCGAGCCGGGCGACCAGATCGTCCAGAATGGAGGCATCGCCGCTCACATCACAGATGACCCGATAATCCCGGCGCGAATCCGCATCGGGCGCCATCACATCGTAGCCATGGCCCTCCGCGCCCCGCGCCCGCTCCGGGTTGGTCTCCCAGACGACCGGTCGGCTGCCTTCACCCAAAGCGGCGATGCGCGCCAGCAGTCGACCGAGCACACCGTGCCCCACGATCAGGTCGGCATGGGGTGCTTCAGGCCCGGCGATGGCATGGTAGGCGGTGGCCGCCAGCGCGAGCAGCACGGCCTGCTCACCAAGCCCTTCATCGACCGCCAGCAATCGGTTGCCCGGCACCACCACGCGCGCGGACGCACCACCGAAAAGCCCGCGCACCTCACCATAACAACGGGCACCCGGCACGAACACGGAGTCTCCGACCGCAACACCGGAATCGGATCCGGCGAAGAGCACACGGCCGACCGACTCGTAGCCCGGCACGAGCGGATAACCCATCCCCGGGAAATCGGGCATGCGACCCGACCAGAGCAGCCGTTCGGTGCCGGTGCTAATGCCGCTCCATTGGATCTCGACGACGGCATCCGCGTCCCCCGGGGGCGTCAGACTCAGCCGTTGCAGCGAGAGATGTTCGGGTTGTTCGATGACGACAGCGAGGGTCTCGAGATTCGGCGTATCTGGATTCAAGATTCGGCCCGGACGAGTGGAAGACAGGTAAGGCAGTTTAGCGAAAGTTGAGTGCCAGTCTAGTACCCCGTTTCGCCTTATTTTGCAGCCTCAGCGAGACGAGAAGCGGCCAGATGCTAGGCGCGCGAGCGCAGGAATAGCCACCCCTATTTCAAGCTCGCGCAACAACGCAGATGGCCGCTTCTCGTCTCGCCCGAAGGGAGCCCCCCGAACGCGCCAATGCGGCGTTGCAGCCCTTGGCAATAGAGTGAGCTATTCCCTGCGGGCTGCGCCTTGCCTTGGCGCGTTCGGGGGGCTCTGAGAATGCAAAATAAGGTGGAACGGGGTAC
>JANQGF010000376.1 GCA_028277465.1 Chromatiaceae bacterium | reverse complement strand
CGCACGCCGCTCGGTACCAGAGCACTGCTCTGCGATCTGCTGCATGGCACTCTTGGAGTAATCCAGATCCGCTGCGGTGCCACCCGCCAGCAGATGTTTGATGAGACGGTGGACCACCAGATCCGGGTACCGGCGGATCGGTGAGGTGAAATGGGTGTAGGCATCATAGGCCAGGCCAAAATGCCCGGCGTTGTCGGAGCTGTACATCGCCTGCTGCATGGAGCGCAGCAAGACGGTCTGGATCAGATGGCGATCCGGACGGGCCTCGACCTCACTCAGCAGCTGTGCATAGTCGCCAGCCGTGGGTGTTGCGCCGCCGGGAAGCCGCAAGCCCAATTGGCCGAGGAACTCGCGCAGGTCGTTCAGCTTCTCCTCGTTCGGGGTCTCGTGGATCCGGTAGAGGGCCGGAATCCGCTTGCGCTGGAAGAGACGCGCCGCGGCCACGTTGGCGGCCAACATACACTCCTCGATCAGCCTGTGGGCATCATTGCGGACGAGCGGTACCACGGACTCGATGCGACCCTGCTCATTGAATGCGAATCGAGTCTCCGTCGTATCGAAGTCAATGGCACCTCGCTTCGCACGCGTCGCATGGAGGACCCTATAGATCTGGTAGAGGTGGTGAAGGTGGGGCAAGAGATCCGCGTATTGCTCGCACAGCTCACTGTCCCCCTCGACCAAGATGGCCGCGACCTGATCGTAGGTCAGGCGCGCGTGTGAGCGCATCACGGCCTCATAGAAGCGGCTGCGTGTGACCTTGCCCTCCCCATTGATGTAGAGCTCCGCGGTCATGCAAAGCCGATCCACGTCGGGGTTCAGCGAACAGAGCCCGTTCGACAGGACCTCGGGGAGCATGGGGATCACGCGATCCGGGAAATAGACCGAGTTCCCGCGCGCCAGGGCCTCCCGATCGAGCGCTGCGTCCGGCTCGACATAGCTCGAGACATCGGCGATACAGACCAGCAGCTTCCAGCCCTTCGGCTTGGGCTCGCAATAGACGGCGTCATCGAAATCGCGTGCATCGGCCCCGTCGATGGTCACCAAAGGCAGCGCACGCAGGTCGATCCGGTCGACCTTCGCCGCCTCGGGGACCTCGGCCCCCAACCCGACGATCTCGGCCTCGACCTCGGCCGGCCAGGCCACGGGCAGCTCATGGGCCCGGATGGCGATATCGGTCTCCATCCCGGGTGCCAAATGGTCGCCCAGCACCTCGCGGATGCGCCCGATGGGTTGGGTGCGCGGTGTGGGCTGGTCCGTGATCTCGGCCACGACGATCTGTCCCTGCTCGGCGCCCAGGATGCGATCGCTCGGGATGATGACGTCGTGCGTGAGACGCCGGTTGTCCGGGGTGACGAAACCGACACCGCTTTCCTTGTATAGCCGACCGACCACGGTGCGCGTGCTGCGCTCCAGGATCTCCACCACCGCGCCCTCCAGGCGCCCGCGTCGGTCACGTCCACTCACGCGGACGACCACCCGGTCGCCGTGGAAGAGCGCGCGCATCTCCTTCGCGCCGAGGTAGAGATCATCCCCCCCGTCGTCGGGACGCACGAAGCCGAAGCCGTCCGGGTGCCCGATGACCCGCCCGGCGATCAGGTCGCGCTTGTTCACCGGACAGAAGGCCTGGTTGCGATTCCGAACCAATTGGCCGTCACGCACCATCGCGGCCAGGCGCCGTTCCAGCGCCACCAAGTCCTGATCCTCGGTCAGATCGAGCTCGACCGCCAGTTCGTCGAACGCCAGGGGCACCCCGGTCCGCGTCAGGGTATCGAGTATGAATTCCCGGCTTGGAATCGGATTGGCGTACTTCTTCGCCTCGCGTTGGCGATGGGGGTCGGCATCTTTAGTGCGGGTGGATAGTCGACGGCTTGTCACGTGATCTCGTCGCTGCTCGGAAAGCACTAGTGTAGCCTTGACAGGCGGGGCCTGTCTCATCGGCATCCGCGCACCATGGAGGGCCGGCAATCCAAGGACCTCCTCCTCGCCCCAGGCGACCGGAGGTCTCGGAGCGAGCCGGCCCCAAGGGCGATCGATCATGGATGACGCCAGATGCCCGGCTCGGCACACCCCCGTTCGGTCAGAAGATCAGCGTCTTCTCCTCGGTCAGCTCCTCGACCGCCGAGATCACGCCCTCGCGCCCGAGACCACTCTTCTTCATCCCACCAAAAGGAAGGCTATCGATACGGAAACCCGGGCCCTCGTTGACCACGAGCGTACCCACGTCGAGACGGGCGTGAAGTTGCTTCATCACCTCCAGCCGCTCGGTGAAGAGACCCGCCTGCAATCCGTAGATCGTCGCGTTGACCTTCGCCACACAGTCGTCGAGATCATCGAAGGGTAGGATGGGCAGCACGGGCCCGAAGGTCTCTTCGACCACCAGTGGGGCATCGGTTGGCACCGAGCCCAAGACCTGAGGTGGCAGGAGCGCCCCGCGCCGCTCGCCACCGACGAGTGACTCCGCCCCACGCTCGAGCGCATCCTTGACCGCGGTCTCGACCCGCTCGGCCGCCGCGACGCTGATCATGGGCCCGAGCTCTACCTCCGGCTCGCTCGGGTCCCCGACCCGCAGCCGACGAACCCGATCGATCAGGCCCTCCTGGAATCGCTCGACCAGGGTGCGATGAACCAGGACCCGCTTGACCGCCGTACAGCGTTGTCCGCAGGTGCCGAGCCCCTGCTCGACGGCGACGCGCGCCGCCTGCTCCAGGTCGGCATCCTCCCAGACGATCAGCGGATCATTGCCACCGAGCTCCATGATCAGCTTCTTGAGTCCAGCATGGCGGGCGATGTTCTCGCCCGCGGCGACACTGCCGGTGAAGCTGATGACCTGAACCCCCGGATGCGCCACCAGCGCGAGGACCGTCTCGATACCGCCTTGCACCAGCTGGACCAAGCCCTCGGGGATGCCGACCTCCCGACACACAGCAATCAACCGCTCGGCACTCAGCGGCGCCTGTGGCGAAGGCTTGGCGACCACGGCGTTGCCCGCGGCCAATGCGGGCGCCAGCTTATGCATCAGCAAGTTGATGGGAAAATTGAAGGGCGTGACCGCACCCACCACGCCGCGCGGGACCCGATAGACATGGGCCACTCGACCCGTGCGACGCGGTGTGACATCGCAAGACAGTACCCGGCCGTGGATGCGCCTGGCCTCTTCGGCCGCGAACTGAAGGGTGAAGAGCGCACGCTCCATCTCGGCCCGACTCTCGCGGATCACCTTGCCCGTCTCGGCGGTGATCAGCTGAGCGAAGTCTTCGCGCTCCGTACTCAGCCGCTCGTGCAGCGCCATCAGCATCTGGCTGCGATCGAAGGGCGTCAGGGCCAAACCAAGCTCGACGAACGCACGGCCGGCCGCGGTAACCGCCTGATCGACATCGGCGGCCGAGGCGATCGGGACCCGGCCGAGTTCCTTGCCGTCAAAGGGTGAGCGGACCCGGATGCCTTCTTCTCTGCTCATCGGGGAGACTCGCTGTGCAAGATGTCAGCGTCCTAGTGTAGCGTTGACAAGCCTGCCCTGTCTGACTAACATTCGCGCCTCACTCCGAGGGGGCTTGTCCCAGCCTCATGCCGAGGTGGCGGAATTGGTAGACGCGCATGGTTCAGGTCCATGTGAACGAGAGTTCGTGGAGGTTCGAGTCCTCTCCTCGGCACCAATTTTCGCCATTTTCCAGTAGGTTAGAGATGCATCGGCGTAAGATTTGATGCACTCGCAGACTTTGCGGCGCACCCGAAAATCACGACATAGTCAGCATGATCGGGCTGCACGCCTTGCTTCACGGTCGCTGTAGCCGTCACGACTCCACGTCCACTTCAGATGCTGTTGTCGCTCACTCTACTTCACCGGCCTTGCCCGAATTGATCTGGGCCGAGGAGCTGACCCGTGATCAGGCCAAACAGGTCGAGACGATTGCCTGATTGACGGGTTTCGCCAAAAAACCACGGGCCGCCCATTGTGAGCCTCCATTTACCGTGGAACAGCACCTCAGCCGCTCGATTTGGTGGGAGCGGCGCCTCGCCGCGACGAGCCTGCAAACTGCTGCGGCTCTTGTTCCATGCTCCGGGGCGCCAGAGACACGGCATGACCGTTAGCCGGAGCTTGTCAGGTGCTCGAAGATCGCCTGAGTCGTATCGCATTCAGGCGACGATCGAGATCATCGCCGTCGTTTTGTGTCCAGGCTTTGTGTCTAAGGCGACTTCTGTCAATGTTCATGCCATCTGACTTGTCTTGACGCCCGCCTTCGGTGTCGCACCACCAGTCACATCGCCCGGCTATGCTCCTTCCAGGTGTTCCAGAGCAGTCTCGACCACAA
>JANQGF010000373.1 GCA_028277465.1 Chromatiaceae bacterium | reverse complement strand
GGAGAAGGCACCCGGCCCGTGGCTCGTTCGAGCCCCAGAAAATCGTCGGTGCCCCGCCAACGTCCAAGTGCTGCACAGCCATGCATGGAAGCGGGCCGTGCGTTCACAGATCTCTGGCTTACGCACCGATGGCGCGCAGCCAACCCGTTGTGGCTCAGTGGCGGGGGCGTCTCGGTCACATACGCTGTCGCTCCGTGGTGGCTGCAATCATTGGCGGGAAGGCCTCGGGGCGCAATCAGATCTGGTGGTTGGACGCCAACCCCAACGCCGCGCTCACCGAGGCATGCCCGGTCCGGTTCAGGCGAAGGCGCGGTTGACGTCGAACGCGCTGCCCTCGCGCAGCATGTGGTCGCAGGCGCGAGCCAGCTTGTGGGCGACCCCGGCACAGCGCTCGATGGGGCCGGTCTCCAGCACGATGGTCAACCCGAGGATGCGCCCGATGCCGCTGACGGTTTGTAGCGCTCGCCAGGTCGGCGTCGCCTTTGTCTGCCGCCAGGCTTCGCGCTCGAGCCGCTCGATGGCCGCCTGTTGGCCGCGCATCGCCAGGACCGTGCCCTGGATCGCCAACGCCAGGTTGGTGTCGGCAACCAGCTCGGCGACCGACTCCGGCGTCAAGCGCCGCGCCGCGTTGGCGCTGATGGAGCGCCCGCGGTTGCGCGAGAAGAGGTTCTGCACCGCCAGGATGTTGGCCGTGTGCTGCTGGACCAGGCACTGGCGCCGGCGCAGCAGATCGCGCACCGCGCGCTCGGCCTTGGGGTAGATCGACCCCTCGGGCAACAACCCGAGGCGCAGCAGCTTGGCCAGCCAGGCCGCGTCGGTGTCGTCGTCGCTGTACTTCAGCCCGCTGTATTGCACGATCGCCGCGGTATTGGCCAGGTGCACTCGATAGCCCGCTTCCATCAACGCATCGACGAGCCAGTACCAGTTGTAGGTCGATTCAACCACAAGAGCGGTGATCGCATCGTGCTACGGCGCCAGCGCTGCCAAGACCGTCTCCACATCGTTGGCCAAGCGCTTGCGGTAAACCATCCGGTCGCTCTCGTCAGTCAGGGCAATGACGTTGTTGTTTGAATGCGGGTCGATTCCGCCGTAGAGTTTCATTGTCGACTCCTCCCTTCGAGGCTGCGGTTGCTGGATTCTCACACCCAACTGTAGCCTCTCGGGCGGGGTCGGCTAGATGATTATCAGGTCTTTCCTTTTGCCTCCTGGTGCCTCCCAGGGGCTAAGCTTGGCTTGTGGCACGTCCTCCTCAGAATCGAGTTCCCCGATGCGCTGTACCACCGGACGCCAACCTGGGCAAGGGCATGCGGCCTCTGAAAGGCGTCGACGCCCAGCCCTTCCAATTCGTGTATAAGCGTTGCGGGCATGTGTTTGAGGGCCGCTACAAGGCGATCAGGGTACTCTCATCATTCCCCAACCCACCCAACAACCACCGCCTTGCTCAACCGTGTAGGTTGGAGTGAGGGACGAACCCCAACATTACCCGATATCGACGGCCGCAATTTGTTGGGGTTCACGCCCGTTCACCCCAACCTACGCGGGCTGGCAGATGGGAGGTCCGCAGCAGGGCGATGGTGAGGCTGGCGATCGCCATGGCGTTGCCGCGCCGGGCGACGTGCGTCAGACGATCGTTGGGGTTCGTCCCTCACCCCAACCTACGGCCCTATTGTACATGGTCTGCGACCCGATAAGTCGGACAGACTTCTAGGCTCGGTCGACCAGCCGCCATGGAGCTTACAGCGCCCTTTCCAGTAGATGTCACGACGCTTGCACGGGGTACCCTTGCGGGTTCTGGCGCCGCAAGTCCGTTGGGTGGGGTCTCGGCGCGTATGCGCTCGAGGCGAGCTTCTCGCTCAGCCTGCTCCGCCAGGCGATCACGCTCGGCCTGCTCGAATATTCGGGCGATACCGGGGCGCTGCTGGAGCAGCGGTTAAGTGATAGTTTTCGAGCTCAGGCACGGCTGGATCACCGCTGACGACACGCTGCCAACCAGCCGCCGGTTCAGGGTTGATTCGCCTTTCCTTCGGTGGCCAAGAGCAGATTCGGTACAAAGGACTCGGAGAAGCCGGCGATCACACTCCAGATCACCAGCAGGCTCAGGGTCAGATTCGGCACCGGATGATCCTCCTTCGACTCGAAGCCACCGCGCAGATCCTCGAGATCCGGCCAGACACTGCCTTCGAGGAGTCCGCTCTCGAAGAAGAACAACAAGATCAGGGCGGCACCCAACCCGACACCGGTGCGCACAAGTATCGTGCGCCAACTGGTTCCGGCCACCACATCCTCCATCGTCCCGGTCGAGACCCGTTGTCGCGACTGCACGAGCATGCTGAAGGCCGCACCGAGGAATCCGGAGGCCAGGACCACCCAGATGGCGAAAAAGGGTCCGATTTCTTCCGGAACCGCCGCGGCTTCCCCGCCGTCCGTCGGGGGCTGCAGCCCAGGCAGCACATCGAACCAGATGACACCGAAAAACGTGAGCAGCGCGAGTGCAAACCAGAGACTCAGCCTGCCTGCGAGCATCTGGGCATACTCCCGACGCAGGAACCGTTTCGTGTAGAACCATTGCAGGTCGTCAACGAGGTCACCGAGCAGCTTGCGCTTGCCTGTCAGCGACAAGCTCTCGCCTTGGCTCTGCCGGTAGAAGGCAGCCCGTGGGATGCCCGCATGATCCGCTTCCTCGACCCGCCGGGCGATCTCCGCATCGATGATCTCCGGGCCGTGCAGTTCCACCAAGAGCAGCTCGATGTGATACGCCTTGCGCCAGTTGTAGGGCGGTTGCAGGCACATCTTCACTTCTGCGAGTCGGGCGTCCTGCGGCGCGCTCGGCTCGGCTGCTATGTACAGGGCACGCATCCTGGCATCCAGCAGCGCGAAGAATTGGCGCAAGAGCTGATCGTTCGCGATCTGGCCGGCACCAAACAGCAGGCGCCTGAGCCATACCAGCCAGACTTGGGCGCCTCCCGCCTTACCGAGATGTCCTGCGTACAGCTCCTCATTGCAGGATGGCTCGGGTGCGTCGGTCTGTACTGGTGGCGAGCTGGGGGTCGTTGAGGTTTCTTGTCGATCAGTGCTCATGATTGTCGTTCCAGAACCTGGGATTCGCCGGGAGATGTCAAACGATTTTCCCGAGTGTCCCCGAGCGAATGGTCCGTGGCTGTTGCTTCGGACTTGCAGAAGGATTCAGCGACATTTAGCCGGTCAGGTGGTTTGGCGGTGTGACTCCTCTGATCCAACGCCGCGATTGACCACTTTGATGACCAGGCACGTCGAGCGAGGTGCCACACTCGGGTCATCCTGGGTGCGGCATGACTGGGTCGACGGAGTGTATAGGGTAACCTGGTTCCGGCGCAGTTGGGCATCGCTCGAGACGATGTTCCGGCGGTCCGCCAAACGCGCGACCTGGACAATGTCACATAACATGTGCCCAGCAATGTGCTATTGTTTCGACATCCAGTCCGGTCTAGTCATTGCTCGGCCACTGCTCCGGCCAGCAAGCGGAGGTCGCAGTATGGCGATAGGCAAGGGTGGGCGCATCGTGGTGGAGCTCGATCCGGAGCTGAAGCAGCGTCTCTACCAGCAATTGGAGGAGGACAAGCTGACCATGAAGGCGTGGCTGCAGCAGCAGATCGATGTCTATCTGCACGATAGACGCCAGCGGGGCTTTCGTTTCGATGATCCGCCCGATGATCGCGATCTTACGCATTGAAAGCGGCATCCTGCTGCTGGTACCTGGAATCGGTGTCGCAGCCGAACAGGACCCGTACCCCGGCGACTTGGCCTTACTACTGACTGGTCTGAGCTGTGGTCTATGCCTAGCCCTTCTGGCCGGGGCAGTGTCGCAGCTGACGCGGCTGCACCGCGAGACGCGGGAGCCGACCGTCGGACTGAACCGGGAATTGCCGCAATGGCGCTTCCTCGGTGTGACAATCCTGATATCGATCCTGTGTGGACTCTTGCTTGCCGGCAATTTCGTCTTATTGCCTCAAGGGTTGCTGGGCACCCTAGCCGGAGCAGACGCGGCCGCTTGGTGGCTTGCGCTGATGCCGTTGCCGGTGCTGCTCGGTGAGGCGCTAGCCCCGCTGCATTGGCCTCAGCTCGGGATTACCCGCCTCTATCATCAGAACCTCGTCGAGCGCCGACGCCCGCTCAACCGGCTGATCCGGCGCGGCGCGCGCCTGCTTTCGGTTGGTGACGAGGCCCGCGAACGATCGCCGTCAGGGCGTGTGTTGTCGATCCTGGCCGATTGGCTCGACGCCTATATCATAGGGGCGTTGATGCTGGGGCAGGTCCGTGCCAACTTGGCACAGCTCCGGGTCGCCGGCACACGCGCGCAGGTTGCCTATCAGCTCCTGCTCGATTCAGCGCTTTGGCTGACGCTCGTCTCGATGCTGATACTGGGACTCGTGCTCCTCGCCGGCCCGAGTGCTTGGCTTGCTGCCACCTGGGGGCTGGTGCCCGTCGTGTTCACCATGGTCGTAGTGGCCCAGGTCGTTGCACTGGTGATCGCCACGATCCGCTTCGATCTGACCGATGGTACACCAGCTGCGTATGTGCCCAAGGAGTTGGCAGCCGTCATGCCGCGGCACCGAGGCTCTACGCCTGCCAGCCGAGCCGCGCAGCGATCGTCGGAGACCCGGTCCCTTCAGCGTCGCATCGGACTGGACGTGCTAGTCGTCGTGGTTGTCCTGGCCCTGTTGGTGCTCGCGGTGGCGCTGGCCGCACGGGAGGCGCCGTTAGGCGGGTGGGCTGCTGCGCCTGAGGCTGCCTGGCTGATTCCCGGGGTCTGCCTCCTCCTGGTCGCTTGGGTATCGATGCGCCTCCAGGTGGAAATAAACGTTCTGTGGGAGACCGTCGGGATCGCTGTCGGCGCCAGGCTGCCCGTGCATTTCGTGCGCCAAGCGGCACACCGGATCAACAACCTGCTCGAGTCCCCGGCTCATGCCCTGGCCCAGCTCGACCGTCGCACGGAGGCACTCGGCCCCGATGACGCGCTCCACTTGTTGCCGAGCGAGGCCGCCTATCTGGCGCAACGCTGCGCCGGGGGACGTCGAGCCATCCGGGCCATGCGGGAATGGGTCGATGACCTGCGCCAGCAGGGGCGCAACGTGCGCGGTACTCAGGATCGTTGGCTGAGCCCGTCCCTGGATTGCTGGCACGATCTGGAGCGGGTCGCCGTCGATCTGTTGGAGACCGTGGCGTCCCTGCGCGGGCGCGAACGTCTCGCCGATGGCACCGAGGCCGACGTCGAGTGGCGTGTCCGGATCGGCGCCGCCGAGCCCGAGGTCTGGGTGCTCGAAGACGCCTTGTTGGCTCCCTCCCGGGTCGGTCTCCAGTCTTTGCGTGGTTTGGCACTGCGCTGCGACCGCATCAGCTTCCATGATATGCTGGCGAATCTGATTCGCAATGCCTTGCATGCTGTTCAGGACCGGCCCAACGGCAGTGGGCGCATCGAGATCGAAATCGAATATGCGCCAGGCAGCGTCTCACCGGTCCTGATCCACGTCTACGACAACGGTTCCGGTGTTCCGGTGGGTCTGCGGTCCGCCATTTTCGAGCCTTACATCTCGACGAAAGGTTCCGGGGGTAGTGGTCTAGGGCTCTACATGGCACGAGAGTTCATGCGTGTCCTGGGTGGACGCATCACCTTTACGACCAGTGCCCGGTCGGGTTCCAGCTTTACGGAGTTCGTCGTCTCGCTGCCCTATCAGCGTGTCAAGCAGCGTGCTTCGACCGGAAGCGACGACAGGACATTGCCCAGCGATATTTGTAATGGTGATCGAGTTGAAGACAGCGGCTATCCCAGTGCTCGTGATCGATGACGAGCCCAGCTTCCGGGAGCTGGTGACCGACTATCTGACCCATGAAGGCCCCCGTCAGGGGGTTGCATTTACCGTCCAGTCGGTCCGGGACGGGACTCAGGCGGAGACCCTGATCGAAGGTGGCTTCGAGCCACGCGTGCTGATCCTGGACAACGACTTCGCGGATATCGGCCAGAGCGAGAACGAAGGTCTGGAGGCGATTCTGCCCCGCACGCACGTCTGGAAGGCCCAAACTGGACGACTCGAGGACCTGAAGGTCATCATCGTCTCCGGACGGCTCGCAGGCCGGGACATCGATGATCTGAAGCGCGGAGCCATGGCCTGGGGCGCCGCGGCCTTCCTCGAGAAGGCGGGGCTCATCGAAGAGGACCGGCTGATCCCGGACATCATCAGACTGCTGGACCTCAATCCATGAGCATCTCTCGCCCCATCCCAGAGCGGCGGCCGTCGGCAGTCCATCTATTGCTGCAATTGATCCTCGACGCCTGGTCGGCGCGGATCAGTCAGACCGGAGAGGAGCTGAATGTCCAGAAGAACAACCCGTTGCTCTTCAAGCCCATCGCCTTCCTATGCCTGGACGAATTGCGCCGAGGCGGCTTTCCGATTTGCATCGACGCCGAGTTTCGCGATCCCGTCGCCCATCTCTCGACCGATCTGCTGGAGTCTCGAACCCTGTCCCGGGCCTTGAGCCAGTCCATCGCGATGGGCTGGATCGGCACGCCGATCGCTGGCTGGCCCAATTATCGCTTGACGGTCGAGGGCCAGCATCTGATCTCGGCGGAAGCCGCTCAGCTTGCCGATTTGGAGGCAATGCAACAGGTCTCCCGATGGTCGTCAGATCGCTCGTCCGCGGGCCTGCCTCCCGTCACCGCTGGGGACGAGCTTCACGGAATCGTCAATTCAACAGTTTCGAGGGTCGGCGGCATCGGCCCGGCCGAACTACGTTCGATCCTGATCACGCAGGCGATGAAGATCCTACTGGAGCCTCACCTCCCCCCGATGTACGACTTCCACGACAGCTATATGCACGCGGTTGATCCCGATGGGGCTCCGAATACCGGGCGGTTCGATGTGTCGTCGTCGCCCGAGTTGCTTTCGCGGATCGGGTTGCATCCAAGGCGCTGAGGGGGCTCGTTGCCACCAGTTCCCGCAACCTAGTCTGGTGAGACGCGTCGGGGCGCGAGACTTGAATTCGTTAGCGTGTATAGCGAGTATGCGTCTACGGATTTACTTTACTCTGCCTGTGGATCGACGACGATGGACGAGCGGACACTCGAGGCCAACGGTGAGCTTCTGACCACGTCCCAAGAATGGGTCATTAAGCGGCTGAAGCAGCGAATAACGGAGATCGCCGAATCAGCCGGCAGCTTGCCAGTCGGGCAGGATGCAAGCTCCAGCCGGGGGTTCGCCAACGACAATCGGGTTTCGCCCTATCCGATGACGGCCTCTCCAGCCCACGGACACCTTCCGCGCTCCAACAATTTCTTCCTCATCGATGGCTCTCGCGGATCTGGGAAGAGCTGGGTCCTACGGCAGGTGTTCCAGTATTTCGACACGCTGCCCGCGGAGTCAGGTGGGCATCGGGGCGTGGTCGTGCCCACCAAGATCGAGCCGGCACCGTCGGCCACGGCGATCGCGCTGCCGGTGCTATACCCGGATCTACTGGAAAACGATGAGGCCGGGCTGATGGAGCATGTCTTCGCCCACCTCGATCTGTTGCTGAAGCGGCGGCTGGTGCTGGATGCCGGCGCCAGCGAATCGGATTGGCTACTGTCGGATCTGGACGAGGACTGGTCCCTGGACGCCACTCACAGCCAACCGGTTGATGCCAGATCGTCTGGTGGTCTGCAGCCGGCATCGGAGCCGCCCGAGACCCGGATCCGGCGTCTGCGCGCTGAGCTGAAAGACCAAGTCGCGGCTGGCTGGGTGTTCGCTCAGCCGTTCGGTCAGGAGGTCCTGAGCAAGGACAGCGTGGATTTCCCGGAGTATGTCCGTCGTCGCTTCAAGGAGGGCGCTCGCAGCGCTCGGCGCTACCAGATCTGGAACAGCTACGTCGAGCGCCTCTTGGACAGCCTGGGGGCACGGCTGCTCATGGTCTTCATCGACGACTGCGACCTCAGCCCCCGCTCCGGCCGCGCGGTGCTGCATACCATGTATCGTTATCTTTGGCACCCCCGCATCGTCGTGCTGTTGGCCGGGAATTTCGACAGCCTCTATCGCCAGTTGACCCTGGCACAGCTGGAGCCTCTGGCCTCAATCTGGCCCGTGATCCTGGGACCCGGTTGGCCACGCACGGCGACCCGCGCCGCGGAGGGGTCGGCGGACTCGGAGCTGACCGCTTTGGCGCGCGGCTCGGCTCTCGATGCACACGCTATGTTGGTATCTCAGCGCCAGGAGGTGGCCGGCTTTGTCGGCAAGCTGCTTCCGGCGACCCAGCGCTTCTCGATCGGCGGGCTGGCACTGATCGACGCCCTGCGCCTGATCTTCCATCGTGGGCGCCAGATCGGTTTCTCGCCGGATTGGCCTGTGGCCCTGCAACCCCGCGCCCGTCGCGGCAGCGATCGACTCAGGCGCTCATTGTTCCTATGGCGGATGCGCTTCGTCGAATTGCTGACCGCCTTCACGACGCGGGATCTGCTGATCCTCGGGGAACAGCTCGAGCG
>JANQGF010000350.1 GCA_028277465.1 Chromatiaceae bacterium | reverse complement strand
TAGGAGCCTGTCCGACTTAGGCTGAATCGGCTGCGGAAGCGGGAGAACGGTCCCTTTCGCCCCGGTTTCTCGTTACATAGAGCCCACTATGCGCCTCGACACCGGAACGAAATGGCCTCGCTCTCCCACTCCCTCGCGTCGATCCCCCTAAGTCGGACAGGCTCCTAGATCAAGACCTCAGCTTACCCGATGTACATTGGCCGCATGTAATCCCT
The DNA here is from genome assembly GCA_028277465.1 of Chromatiaceae bacterium. Classification (GTDB taxonomy): domain Bacteria; phylum Pseudomonadota; class Gammaproteobacteria; order Chromatiales; family Chromatiaceae; genus JANQGF01. The sequence goes on along the minus strand of JANQGF010000350.1, from coordinate 17,337 downwards.
TGGGTCCTTCACTCAGCTCGAACTGGACCTTCTGTCCCTCTCGCAAGGTCTTGTAGCCATCCATCTCGATCGAAGAAAAGTGGACGAAGACGTCCTCGTCACGCCCGTCGGGTTGCACGAACCCGTAGCCCTTCGCGTTATTGAACCATTTCACGACACCGGTGATCATTAGCGCACTCCTCCTGGGGTTGCGGGTCTGTCGTTGACGATGATTATTCTTGTTTGGCACCGTACCTTGAATCCGGCGATCGGTACCACAACTCAAGTATAGTGAGTTGATTTCGCTGGTCAAACCGGTTGTTGCACTCGGGCCGCGTCGAGGGCCTGTCAGAAGGAGGACGAGCGCTGCCCGAACCCTTGGATGCGGTTGGCGGTCCTGGGGTCCGACGAGCGAGGCGACGGACGTGCGTCGAACCCTGGCGAATTTTGACTAAAATCCTAGATCATGAGTGACGATATACCAGCCGAGGAACGTGAATCGGGATTGACGATCCAGGAGGCGCGCCCCAAGCTGCGCCGTCCTCCCTTGTTCAAGGTCTTGTTATTGAATGATGATTACACCCCGATGGAGTTCGTGGTGCTGGTGTTGGAGATCTTCTTCGGGATGAACCGAGAGAAGGCGACGCAGGTCATGCTCCACGTGCACACGCGTGGGGTCGGTGTTTGTGGTGTCTTTACCAAGGACATCGCCGAGACCAAGGTTGCGCAGGTGAACGATTATGCGCGCAGCAATCAGCATCCGCTGATGTGCACGATGGAAGAGGCTTAGGCGCTGGCAGAAGGCTGCGGCGCGGCAGAGTATGATGGTTTCCCAAACCCCGCTTGGAACAGTCCGATGCTGAGCAAAGAACTTGAATTCACGCTGAACCGGGCCTTCAAGGAGGCGCGCGAAAAACACCACGAATACATGACAGTAGAGCATATGCTACTGTCTTTGCTCGATAATCCGTCGGCGGCCAAGGTGCTTCGCGCCTGCGGGGTCGATGCGGAGAAGCTACGTAAGGAGATCGCGGCCTTTATCGACGAGACCACGCCTCGAATCCCGGAAAACGAGGATCGCGATACCCAACCGACACTGGGTTTTCAGCGGGTGCTTCAGCGTGCCGTGTTTCATGTCCAGTCGGCCGGGAAGAAGGAGGTGACCGGCGCCAACGTTTTGGTCGCGCTCTTCAGCGAACAGGACTCGCAGGCGGTGTATCTGCTCAATCAGCAGGATGTAACGCGGCTCGACGTGGTCAATTACATCTCCCATGGGATCTCCAAGGTGCCTGGCGAGAGTCAGGAGGACGAGGCACCTGGTGAGACCGAGGAGGTGCGCGGGGATGAGAAGGAGGGTTCCAGCCCACTCGAGAGCTTTGCTTCGAACCTGAACGAGATGGCCCGTCAGGGCCGAATCGATCCGCTGATCGGGCGGGCCAACGAGGTGGAGCGCACCATCCAGATCCTGTGCCGGCGGCGCAAGAACAACCCCTTGTTCGTGGGCGAGGCCGGTGTCGGCAAGACAGCGATCGCCGAGGGTTTGGCGAAGATGATCGTCGACGACGAGGTGCCCGAGATCCTGAATGATGCGGTGATCTATGCCCTGGATCTTGGCGGGTTGGTTGCGGGGACCAAGTATCGCGGCGATTTCGAGAAACGGCTGAAGGCAGTACTCGCCCAGCTCAAGCGCCAACCGCACGCCATCCTCTTCATCGATGAGATCCACACCATCATCGGTGCTGGCTCGGCGTCGGGGGGTGTCATGGATGCCTCGAACTTGATCAAGCCCGTCTTGGCGTCCGGTGATCTGCGCTGCATCGGTTCGACCACGTATCAGGAGTACCGAGGTATCTTCGAGAAGGACCGGGCACTCGCGCGGCGCTTTCAGAAGATCGATGTGGACGAGCCATCGGTCGAGGAAACCGTGGAGATCCTCAAGGGGCTCAAGACCCGCTTCGAGGAGCACCACCAGGTCGCCTATACCAACCCGGCTTTGCGCGCGGCCGCCGAGTTGTCCAGCCGCCATATCAATGACCGCCACCTGCCGGACAAGGCCATCGACGTCATCGATGAGGCAGGTGCCCACGTACAGCTCAGGAGTCCAGCGAAGCGTAAGAAACGGATCGATGTCGCCGATGTCGAGGCCATCGTCGCCAAGATCGCGCGGATACCCTCGAAGCGCGTTTCGGCGTCGGATGTCGAGTCGCTGAGGAATCTGGATCGGGATCTCAAGATGGTGGTCTATGGCCAGGATCCCGCGATCGATGCGCTCACCGCAGCGATCCGCATGAATCGCTCGGGTCTGGGCAACGAGCAGAAGCCGATTGGATCCTTCCTCTTCACCGGGCCGACCGGCGTCGGCAAGACGGAGGTGACGCGCCAGTTGGCACGCATCCTGGGCATGGAGTTGCTGCGTTTCGATATGTCGGAGTATATGGAGCGTCACACGGTCTCGCGTCTCATTGGTGCGCCGCCCGGCTACGTCGGATTCGACCAGGGCGGCTTGCTGACCGAAGAGATCAATAAGCACCCCCATTCGGTCTTGCTGCTCGACGAGATCGAGAAGGCCCATCCGGATGTCTTCAACCTGCTCCTGCAGGTCATGGATCACGGCACTCTCACCGACAACAATGGTCGCAAGGCCGATTTCCGAAATGTCGTGCTGGTGATGACGACCAATGCCGGTGCCGATGAGACGTCGCGCCGCTCGATCGGCTTTACCGAGCAGGACCACTCGAGCGATGGCATGGAGGCACTGAAGCGCTACTTCACACCAGAGTTTCGCAACCGGCTCGATGCGGTCGTCCAGTTCGCGCCCCTGGGTGAGGAGACCATCCGCAGTGTGGTGGACAAGTTCGTCTTCGAGCTCGAGCAACAATTAGAGGAGAAGAAGGTCGCTCTAACCGTGGATTCGGATGCCCGGGCCTGGTTGGCCGAGCGCGGTTATGACGCGAAGATGGGTGCCCGCCCGATGGCGCGCATCATCCAGAACCATATTCGAAAACCGCTCGCGAACCACTTGTTGTTCGGTGATCTCGTCGGTGGTGGATCAGTGCGGGTCTATGTGCAGGACGACGAACTTGCCTTCGAGGTGAATGGCGACGCAGGTGCGAGTTCGAAGGCTTGATCCCGACGCGGAGGAGGCGAGGGCGGCCCGCGCAGGGGAACTCATTCCCCCTTCACACCTTCTGCGAACACCAAAGTGTAGCCTTCGGGTTCATCGCGCGCGATAGATGATACGGCCTTTAGTGAGGTCGTAGGGAGTGAGTTCGACCGTCACCTTGTCGCCGGTGAGGATGCGGATATAGTGTTTACGCATCTTACCGGAGATGTGGGCGGTTACTGTGTGGCCGTTTTCAAGCTCGACTCTGAAGACTGTGTTTGGCAAGGTCTCGGTGACCGTGCCCTCCATCTGGATGACATCGTCTTTGGACATAGGACTCGGTTTCTCGGGCGAACTGCTCGGTTCTCAAAGCCCCGCAATTGTAGCACAGACGCGAGAACGGAACGGCGACCAGTCGGTCGTCTGGCGCGAGTTCCCAAGGTGGTCGGCCTCGCCGCCGCGTTGGTCGAGGGTACTCCTCGGGCTGGGTGTTCCGATCTATCCCAGGTCGAGTGGCCTGGGTCGTTCGAAGCGTTGCCAGCGACGCCCATCCCATGCCTCGATCGGTCGGAAACGCTCCTTGTAGGTCATTTTTCGGCTCTCTTTGATCCAATAGCCCAGATAGAGATGCGGCAGCCCCAGCCGCTTGGCGGTCTCGATCTGCGCGAGCACCGCAAAGGTGCCGGGTGCGCGATGTGAAATGCCGGGGTCGAAAAAGGTGTAGACGGCGGAAAGACCATGCTCGAGTCGATCCGTGACGGCGACACCGATCAGTTGCCCCTCGAGCCTCAGTTCGATGAAATGGGTCGAACCACCCCAGGGCTCGACCAGGAAGCGCCGATAGCTTTCTTCGCTGGCGTCGTCTGCCATGCTGCCATTGGGATGGCGCTCTGCCAGGTAACGGCGATAGAGCTCGTAGTGCCTTGGGTCAAAGACCGCCGGGGTATCGGCGAGCGCGATGTCTGCGGCATTCAGCTTCCAGTTCCGGTGCTGAGAGCGGTTGGGTTGGAACAAGCGAACCGGGATCCTGACCGGAACGCAGCGTGCACAACCGCGGCAGGCGGGCCGGTAGATATGTGCGCCGCTGCGCCGGAACCCCTGGTCGACCAACACCTGATAGGTGGCGTTGTCTACCCGGGCCGTCGGATCGACGAAGAGCGTGCGCGCCCTCAGGCCTTCCAGATAGGAGCAGGGGTGCTCGCCGGTCAGATACAGGGCCAGATAACGGCCGCGGCTCGGGTCGGTACCCCGGTTCATGAGATTTCGGCTGGTTCGCGCATGGGTTCGGGTGTCGGGTTGGATCCGGCGCGTGGTGGCTCGGGGAGAACGCAACCGGGGCCCTCATCCCAGCCCTCATTGCGGCCGGGAAGCCTGCAGTACTGATTCACGAGACCAATGAAGCGGCGGCGCGGTAGCTCGACGGCCCCCATCCGTATCAAATGATTGGTGCGCATCTGACAGTCGACGAGCCCGAAGCCCCATTCCGTCAGCTTCCGGCAAAGATGAACCAGGGCGACCTTGGACGCGTCATTGACACGACTGAACATGGACTCGCCGAAGAAGGCACGACCGATGGCGACACCATAGAGGCCGCCGACCAATCGCCCATCCTTCCAGACCTCGACTGAATGGGCCAGACCAAGTGCATGTAGTGCTTCGTAGGCCGCGATCATTTCCGGAGTCAGCCAGGTGCCGCCATGCTCGTCACGCGGCTCGGCGCAGCCGCGGATGACGCGACCGAAGGCGCGATCCATGGTGGTGCCGAGCTCGCGCTTGCGCAGCCGCTTGCGCAGGCTACGCGAGATGCGAATCTCGGCGGGGAATAGCACCGCCCGCGGGTCCGGGGACCACCAGAGGATGGGATCGCCTGCGCTGAACCAAGGGAAGATCCCGCGCCGGTAGGCGTGCTCGAGACGCGCTGGGGTCAGGTCGCCGCCGACCGCCAGGAGTCCGTTCGGGTCCTTGAGCGCCAGGGCCGGATCCGGAAAGGAGGCCCGATCATCGGGGTCGAGTAGGGCGATCATGGCCAAGATGAGCCAAGTCGGCGGAGAGACTGCCTGGGGCGCCAAGGCCAGCGTTTCGGTAGGGGCTATGCGCCTGCATCTCGGTCACATAGTCCTCCATCCCCTCGGTCTCCAGGTCAAGAAAGCGCGAGATGCTTGCTCGGAAGCCTGAGTCGGCGATCCAATGGGCGGACCAGGTTGGTGTCGGCAAGAAGCCACGGCTGACCTTGTGCTCGCCTTGGGCGCCTGGCTCGAAGCGAGTCAATCCCTCGTCGATGCAATAATCCACTCCCTGATAATAGCACGCCTCGAAATGGAGACTATGGAAGTCCTGAAAGCATCCCCAGTGACGTCCGTACAGCGAGCGTTCACCGACGAGGTTGAAGGCGGCGGCGATGATCTTGCATCCCTGGTAAGCGATCACGAGCAAGAGATTCTCTCCCATGCTCGCGCCAATGGCCTTGAAAAAGGGGAGGGTCAGTGTCGGTATGCCTCCACGCCGATCGAAGGTGTCCCGGTACAATTGGTGGAAGGTCTCCCACTCGGGCTCCGAGACCGCATCGCCCCGCACGCGGCGGATGTGCACGCCTTGCTCCGCTACCCGGCGTCTTTCGCGCTTGATCTTCTTCCGCTTGGCGGCGGTGAAGGCCTCGAGGAAGTCCTCGAACGAGTCGTAGCCTTGGTTGTACCAGTGAAACTGACAACCGACGCGCCTTAGCAGGCCCTGCTGCCGAAGAAGATCGATCTCCTCGGCGGCGGTGAAGAGCCAATGCAGCGACGATACTCCCATTCGCTGCGCCAACTGGACCGCACCCTGGATGAGCGCTCGTGCGTAGTCGCGGCGCCGGGGCGTGGCCCCGGTCATGAGCCGCGGTCCGGTCGCAGGCGTGTAGGGTGAGGCAACGACCAGCTTCGGATAATAGGCCTTGCCATGGCGGCGATAGGCGTCGGCCCAGGCCCAATCGAAGACGAACTCGCCATAGGAGTTCTGTTTCAGGTAACAGGGCGAGACCGCCAGGAGTTCCTGGCGAGGGTCGCGGAGCGCCAGATGGCAGGGGATCCAGCCCAGTGCCTCGCCGACACAGCCATACTCTTCCATGGCTGCTAGAAACTCGTGGCGCAGGAATGGCGTATCCGGGTCGGTGAGACGATTCCATTGATCAGATGGGATGTCCGCGATCGCGGAATGGGTCGTCAGCTGGTACATCGCAAGAGGGCCCGTCGTCTTTGCCATGCCAACTAACTATGGGCGACGGACCGCCAGCCAATCCAGCGCACGACCTCGGGTCGATACCGACCGAAGAACAGGAAGGCATGCCGCCCCCGGAGGGGTCCCGCCGGAATCGGCTGGTGTTGCGCGGACGCCAAGGCGCGGCGCTACACCCAGCACACCGGGAGGAGCCGGCGTGCGGAGGTCTCGCGGGGTGCCGTCAGCGGTCGTTTCCCGGGCTATTGCCCGGAGACCGCGAGTGCATCCAGGTACTTCTCCGCGTCTAGGGCCGCCATGCAGCCCGAACCGGCAGAGGTGACGGCCTGTCGGTAGACGGAGTCCATCACATCGCCTGCAGCGAAGACCCCTGCTAAAGAGGTCGCAGTTGCATTGCCTCGAGCCCCGCCCTGAACCTTGAGATAGCCGCCTTCCATCTCGAGTTGGCCCTCGAACAGCTGGGTGTTCGGCTTGTGCCCAATGGCGATGAAGACGCCCTGCAGGTCGATCTCCTCGGTGGTCCCGTCGAGGGTGCTCTTGATGCGGATTCCAGTCACGCCGGTCGCGTCGCCGAGGACCTCGTCGAGCGTATGGCTCCAGGCGATCCGGATGTTCCCCTTCTCCGCCTTCTCGAACAGCTGTCCTTGCAGGATCTTCTCCGCGCGCAGAGCATCGCGCCGATGGACCAGGGTGACCTCGGAGGCGATGTTCGAGAGATAGAGTGCCTCTTCGACCGCGGTATTGCCACCGCCGATGACGGCGACCTTCTGGTTTTTGTAGAAAAAACCGTCGCAGGTCGCGCAGGCCGACACGCCGCGTCCGCGGAAGCTCTGCTCGGAGGGCAGACCGAGATACATGGCACTCGCGCCCGTGGCGATGACCAGGGCGTCACAGCTATAGAGCGCCGAGTCGCCTTGAAGTCGGAACGGTCGCTGACCCAGGTCGGCCGCATTGATGTGATCGAAGATGATCTGCGTCCCGAAGCGCTCCGCGTGACGGCGCATTCGTTCCATCAGATCAGGACCCTGGACGCCGTCCGGATCACCGATCCAATTGTCGACGTCCGTCGTGGTCGTCAACTGTCCACCTTGTTCCAGACCCGTGATCAGGACCGGTTCCAGGTTGGCGCGCGCAGCATAGACGGCGGCGGTATAACCCGCGGGCCCGGATCCCAGGATCAGCAGCCGGCTGTGTCTGGTTTCACCCATTGAAATCAACTCCAAGATGAGGTGGCGCGACCCGGTCCCGCGGATGACAGGCCATCGCGTCCGAGGTTGGTCACGGAGCCGGGCTCGCGTTCATGATGCAAATGTAAGGGCTGGTCGAATCCAGGTAAAGCCGCCGGCCTTCCGGATCGGTAAAACCCCTTGGTCATGCCGCATTGACAGCGAGGATCCGATCGGTATAAAACTCGCGAAGACAATCAATTGTGTCATGAATTGAGAGTCATCTATGAGAAGCTTCGTGGCGCTTGTTTGGGCTGGGTCCGTCCTCGCTCTGGTGGTCCTCTCCGGTTGTGCGACGCGGGGTGGCGAACCCGACGATTTCGAGCTGCGTGGGCGACGCGCCGATCTGGTGCTGGTCGGGCTATCGCAGATCGGAACGCCTTACGTCTATGGCGGGAAGAATCCCGCGACTGGGTTCGACTGCAGTGGTTTGACCTACTATGTGCATCAAGTCGCCGGGCTCTCGATCCCGCGTGTCGCCTCGGCGCAGCATCAGGCGTCCACGCGAGTCTCTCGAGGGCGTCCTCGTCCCGGCGACATGGTCTTCTTCAAGACCGGGCTCGGGGTCTATCATGTAGGCTTGGTGGTCGACGAGCACCGCTTCGTGCATGCATCGACCTCGCGTCGTCAGGTGCGGCTCGACCGGTTGGACAGCCCATACTGGCGAGCACGCTATCTCGGCGCGGGGACCTTTCTCGATTAAGGCTGTCTCACTTGGAGTGGGCGGGGCATCCTGCTCGGTACCGGACGCGTCGAAGAACCAGTGTTCCTTAGTCGGTGACTCGCCTTTTTTCCCCTCCTGAGGCACAATACCCGGCGGCTTCCGGTCTGTGGCCGGGAGTGTCGAGATCACCATCATCCTGTCTTACTAGGAGTGACATCAATGTCCGATAAGCCAATCTGCAAGAGCCGTCGCGACGCCGTCAAAGTGATGCTGGGTACGGCTGCTGCCATCCCCGTGATCAATCTGGTCGGTTTCGGCACCGCTCGCGCGGACGCCCCCGCGAACGCGGTCACCATGGATGATCCCACCGCTGTCGCCCTCAAATATGACCCGGACGCAACCAAGTCCGAGCGCGTCACCGCCGCTCGCCCCGGTCTTGCACCTGAAGAGCAGAATTGCTCCAACTGTCAATTCCTGCTCGCCGACCAAGGTGAAGGCGATTGGAAGGGCTGCCAGCTCTTCCCCGGTAAGCTGATCAACGTCAATGGTTGGTGCGCCTCCTGGACCCTGAAGGCTGGCTGATCTTCGCCGTCACAGGATCCTCAAGGTTCTAGGTAAGCGGGGCCGATGGCCCCGTTTTCCTTTACTGATGAAAGATCGATCTCGCTGACTAGTGCGTCATGGCCATGTCTTACCGTCCCTCGACCTTGTTGTCCGGGTTGCGTCTCGCCTTCCTGAGGGGGATCGTCTGGAGTCTGATCGGCATGATCTACGCCCCCTTGTTCACGGGTCTGGTGGAGCTCCTGAACCTTGCCGGATGGGACCGGTTCGCCTATGTGGTCGCCGCCTCTCTGACGGGGGCCGTCTGTGCGGTTCTTTATGGTGCCCGACAGGTCGCCTTGATCAGTACCGGTCTCGGGGTCGTGGTTGGTGTCACCTTCTTGATCCTTGCGGTTGGCGGGGTCGGCTTCCTCCAAGCCGTCTTGAGCGCCGCTGCCTTGGCCGCCATCCTTGGCCTACTGGTCGCGTTTCCGGAGCGTTGCTCGCGCCATGTCGCCGGCAAGGCGTTGGCCGGATTGGTCGCCGGCGCAACGGGCGGCTCGGTTCTGGCAATCGCTGAGCCCCTGCATGCGGCCGCTTTCTCGGTCGTCGCCGTGGTGGCCTTCCTCGTCAGTGTCACTGGGGTCCTCTACGTGGCAACCGTCAACTGGTGGGTGGCATTGACACACCGGATGCAGCTCGAGGCGCGAACCTGCCATCGTTTGGAGTCGTCCATCATGGCGATCCTGGCGGCAGTGGGTGCGGGCAGTGTCTGGATGGTGAGCGGCCCACTGGTGCCTGGGGGCGAAGGAATGTGGCATCAGGCCAGCCTCGCCATGCACCGGACGATTCCGGAGGCCGTCCTGGCGGGGCTGTGCGGGGGGGCGATCGCCGGCTTCCTGCTCCAGTCCTTTCGTTTCTCCTGGGTCCATGAGCTCTGAAGGGCCCATGTCGCGAAGCAAATCCAGTCGGCGTTGGCTCGAGCGGCATCGCAGCGACCCCTATGTCAAGCGCTCCCGGCAGGATGGCCATCGTTCCCGCGCCGCCTACAAGCTCCTCCAGATCCAGGCGAAGGACCATGTCCTGGCCCCTGGGATGCGGGTGCTGGACCTGGGGGCGGCGCCAGGCGGCTGGTCCCAGATAGCGATGCAGGCCGTCGGTCGAGCCGGCCGCGTGATTGCGCTTGATCTGCTTCCCCTGTCGGCGCTCGAGGGTGTGACGGTTCTGCAGGGTGATTTTCGGGATGAGTCGGTCCTGACGCGACTGCGCGAGGTCCTCGCGGGCTCGCCACTCGATCTGCTGCTCTCGGACATGGCCCCGAATCTCACGGGGACGCCGGTCACCGACCAATCCCGCACGCTTCTCTTGGCGGAGATGGTGCTTGATCTGGCTCAGGAGCAGCTGAAACCGGGTGGCAGCCTGGTGGTCAAAGTCTTTCATGGTGCGGGATTCGATGCCTACCTGCGCACACTCCGCGATTGTTTCCACCGGGTTGCGAGTCGCAAGCCGCAAGCATCCAGGCCGGAGAGTCGAGAGCTCTATTTGGTGGCAAAGGGCTTTCATCCCTAGGCCGAGGGTGCTAGTTTCCTCCGCAACTGTCCGGCGTCATTTTCTCGACATCACAAGCAGCAGGTGCCAGCAGCCGTGAGCGATATGGCGAAAAATCTACTTCTTTGGGTGGTCATCGCCATTGTGCTGATGTCCGTCTTCAACAATTTCACCACGACTCAATCGACGCCGCGGGACCTGGACTATTCGGATTTCATCGAGCAGGTGAAGCGGGGTGCCGTCAAGGAAGTGACGATTCAAGGACGGTCGATCGAGGGTGTCAACGAATCGGGCGAGCGTTTTACGACCTATAGTCCAGACGACGATGGGCTCGTGGGTGATCTCCTGAACAACAATGTGACCATCAAGGCCGCGCCACCGGAGAAACAGTCGGTTCTGATGCAGATCCTGATCAACTGGTTCCCCCTGTTGATTCTCATCGGACTTTGGATCCTCTTCATGCGTCAGATGCAAGGTGGTGCGGGCGGTCGGGGTGCCATGTCGTTCGGCAAGAGCCGAGCGCGCATGCTCTCGGAGGATCAGGTCAAGGTCACCTTCCAGGACGTGGCCGGTGCCGAGGAGGCCAAGGAAGAGGTGGCGGAGATGGTCGACTTCCTACGTGATCCAACGAAGTTTCAGAAGCTCGGTGGCAAGATTCCGAAGGGCGTCCTCATGGTCGGCCCGCCGGGGACCGGCAAGACCCTGCTGGCGCGCGCCATCGCGGGCGAGGCGAGAGTGCCTTTCTTCACCATCTCCGGCTCGGATTTCGTGGAGATGTTCGTCGGTGTCGGCGCTTCGCGTGTGCGGGATATGTTCGAGCAGGCGAAGAAGCATGCACCCTGCATCATCTTCATCGACGAGATCGACGCAGTCGGCCGCCATCGTGGCGCTGGCCTGGGCGGTGGGCACGACGAGCGCGAGCAGACCCTTAACCAGTTGCTCGTGGAGATGGACGGCTTCGAGGGCAATGAAGGGGTGATCGTGATCGCGGCGACCAACCGGCCCGATGTGCTGGATCCGGCATTGCTGCGTCCGGGTCGATTCGATCGCCAGGTCGTGGTGCCACTGCCTGACGTGCGGGGTCGCGAACAGATCCTGAAGGTCCACATGCGCAAGATTCCTGCCGCCGAGGACGTCAAGGCATCGGTCCTCGCTCGCGGGACCCCGGGGTTCTCTGGGGCGGATCTCGCCAACCTGGTCAACGAGGCCGCGCTCTTTGCCGCGCGCGCCAACAAGAAGCTGGTCGAGATGGAGGACATGGAGCAGGCGAAGGACAAGATCATGATGGGTGCGGAGCGTCGCTCCATGGTCATGTCCGAGGATGAGAAGCGGCTCACGGCCTATCATGAGTCGGGCCACGCCATCGTCGGGCGGCTGGTGCCGGATCACGATCCGGTGCACAAGGTGAGCATCATCCCGCGCGGTCGCGCCTTGGGTGTGACCCTGTTCCTCCCGGAGGACGATCGTTTCAGTTACAGCAAACAACGCCTGGAGAGCAGTATTTCGAGTCTGTTCGGCGGGCGTCTGGCCGAAGAGCTGGTGTTCGGCGCGGAGAGTGTGACCACGGGTGCGCAGAACGATATTCATCGGGCCACCGAGATCGCGCGCAACATGGTCACCAAATGGGGGCTATCCGACAAGCTGGGCCCACTCACCTACAGCGAGGAGGAGCAGGAGGTCTTTCTCGGGCACTCGGTGACCCAGCACAAGAGCGTCTCCGACGAGACCACGCATCTGATCGATGAAGAGATCCGCCATGTCGTCGAGCGCAACTATGAGCGAGCCAGGGAGTTGCTCGTCGCCAATCTCGACAAACTCCACGCGATGGCGGCAGCACTGATGAAATATGAGACGATCGACGCGGAACAGATCAACGACATCATGGAGGGTCGGGCGCCGCGTACACCGCGAGACTGGGAAGACGATGAGGAGCCGAAGAGCTCGGCGGGGCGGTCGGTGCCTTCGCAGGATGGGCTCGACAACAAGAAGACTCCGGACGATGGGCCGGTTGGCCGACCGGCCGGGGAGCATTGAGGCTGGATACGAGGGTGCCAGGGTTGCCGAGAGTCTGCCGCAGGCGCTCCGATGCGCCCTCTCGACTGTGAAGAGAGGGGTGACACCGCCGCTCAGTCAGACGCCACTTTCATCCGCCGCGGTGGCGTACCGGCATGATCATGACCCCGAGGCTTGCGCTGCCGGCGCCCCTTGAAGGCAGACGTCAATCCGTCGCCATCTGGTATCAGAGTTTCCGGCAATCGCCTTAGGGGGAAATCGCGAGCATGCGCACATACTTCGGGACCGACGGAATTCGTGGTCGAGTCGGTGAGGGCCACATCACGCCGGATTTCGTCTTGAAGCTGGGCTGGGCCGCCGGACGCGTGCTCGGGAACGGCCATGGCAAGGTCCTGATCGGCAAGGATACACGGATCTCGGGTTATATGTTCGAGTCGGCCCTGGAAGCGGGTCTGGTTGCTGCCGGTGCCAGTATTCGGCTGCTTGGGCCCATGACGACACCTGGGGTGGCCTACTTGACCCGGACCTTTCGGGCTTGCGCCGGGATCGTCATCACCGCCTCCCATAATCCTTACCAGGACAATGGCATCAAGTTCTTCTCCGCCGAGGGCGACAAGCTTCCGGACGAAGTGGAGTTGGCCATCGAGGCGGAGCTCGACAAGCCGATTCGTACCGTCGACTCGAGCGCACTGGGCAAGGTCCAGCGGGTGGAGGACGCCAACGGGCGTTATATCGAGTTCTGCAAGAGTACGGTCCCCTCGGTGATGAACTTTCGGGGGCTCAAGATTCTGGTCGACTGTGCCAATGGTGCGACCTACAATACCGCCCCTTATGTCTTCGAAGAGCTTGGCGCCATCGTGTCACGCATGGGCACCGAGCCCGACGGCTTCAACATCAACCGCGACCTGGGATCCACCAAGCCGGATGCCTTCTGTCGTGCCGTCGTCGAACAAAGGGCGGATCTCGGCATCGCCTTCGACGGTGACGGCGATCGCGTGGTCATGGCCGATTCGCGAGGCAGACTCATCGACGGCGACCAGATCCTCTATGTCATCGCCAAGTCGCGGTTGGAGAGCCGGGCCATGCGCGGTGAGGTGGTCGGGACCCTGATGAGCAATCTCGGGCTCGAGCACGCGCTCGAGCGGCTGCAGATCGGATTCGCCCGGGCCAAGGTCGGCGACCGCTACATCATGGAGGCGCTCAAACGGGCCGACGGTATCCTGGGTGGAGAGCCCTCGGGTCATATCATCTGTCGTGATCGTATGACGACCGGCGATGGAATCGTTGCGGCGCTCCAGGTGTTGGCCGCGCTCGATCGTCTCGATGTCAGTCTTGATGACATCGGCGCCGAGGTCGAACGTTATCCGCAGGTGCTGATCAATGTCCGGTTGGATGGGCGCCGCGATGTCGTAGACCTACCAGTCATTCAGGATGCGGTGGCGGCGGCCGAGCGAGAGCTCGGCGGACGTGGGCGGGTGCTCTTGCGCCCCTCGGGCACCGAGCCCTTGGTACGCGTCATGGTGGAGGGCAGCGAAGAGAAACAGGTGCGCCGCCTTGCCGAGCGGCTTGCAGACTTGGTTCGCGAACAGATCCATCCCGATGGAGGCCTCGGATGACGGTGACGACCTCCATCCATGGCATGTGGTCGACCCGATTGGCCTTCATCCTGGCGGCGACCGGGTCCGCGGTGGGTCTGGGTAACATCTGGCGTTTTCCCTATACCGCAGGCGAGTATGGTGGCGGGGCCTTCGTGCTGGTGTACTTGGCCTGTGTGGCGACGATCGGCATCCCCATCATGATGGCTGAGATCATGCTCGGCCGGCGCGGGCGCCAGAGTCCGATCAACACCATGCGCACGCTCGTGAGCCAAGGGGGACACAGTCCGGTCTGGCAGCTATTGGGCTGGATGGGGATCCTGTCGGGTTTTCTAATCCTCTCTTTCTATAGCGTCATTGCCGGCTGGACGCTCGCCTATGTGTTCCGAGCCGGGAGCGGCATCTTCGACGCCATCGACGCCACGCGGGCCGGGGCCATCTTTGCGGATTTGACGAGTGATCCGGAGCGTCTGCTCGCCTGGCATACCATCTTCATGGTGCTGGTGGTTCTGGTGGTCGCCCGTGGCGTCGCCAGCGGGCTCGAGAAGGCGGTGCGCTATCTGATGCCGGCGCTCTTCTTTCTGCTTCTCGTGATGGTCCTCTACGCGGCCCAAGCCGGCGATTTCGGGGGCGCGATGACCTATCTGTTCGCACCTGATTTCGCGGAATTCCAGGGCAAGGCGGATGAGGCGATCCTCAGTGCCATGGGGCAGGCCTTCTTCAGCCTGAGTCTCGGCATGGGTGCCATCATGATCTACGGCTCCTATCTCAAGCAGGAGGCATCGATCGCCCGCAATACCGTCATCGTCGCCGGCATGGATACCTTGGTCGCCCTGCTTGCCGGGCTCGCCATCTTTCCGATCGTCTTCGCCAATGGTCTGGCGCCGGACAGCGGACCCGGCCTGATCTTCCAGACCTTGCCCATCGCCTTCGGCGAGATGCCTGGAGGGGGCCTTTTCGGCACCCTTTTCTTCGTCCTACTGGTCTTCGCCGCTTGGACCTCGGCGATCTCTCTGCTCGAGCCGCTGGTCGCTTGGCTTGTCGAAAATCTTGGGTTCAGTCGGGTTCGCGCCTCGGTCCTGGGCGGTCTGACCGTGTGGCTGCTCGGCATCGCCTGTCTGCTCTCACTGAACCTCTGGGCCGATGTGCGGGTCTTCGGCAAGGGTTTCCTGGACCTGTTCGATTTCGTCACGGCCAATGTCCTCCTGCCCCTGGGCGGCGTCCTGATCGCCGTCTTCTCCGGCTGGTTGCTGGCGAGATCCTCTTCGCTCGACGAGCTCCGGATGGGCGATGGTCTGAGTTATCGTCTCTGGCGATTGTTGATCCGTTTCGTGGCACCCGTTGCCGTCTCCATCGTTTTGCTGAACGCCATCGGCGTCCTGAAGTTGATCGGTCTGGGTTAGTTGTGGCTATTGTTAGAAAGAGTGCGCTGGTGCCTTACTCGGCATCGCAGATGTTCGAGCTCGTCTATGATGTGAGTTCCTACCCTGCGTTCTTGCCCTGGTGTCGAAGTACGTCGGTGATCTCCGAGAGCGCGGACGAGATCTGTGGTCAGATCGAGGTCGCTCGCATGGGGATTCACCAGACCTTCAGTACCTGCAATCGGTTTCAGCGCGACAGACGAATGGATATCAGTCTGCTCGACGGCCCCTTTCGCAAGCTGGTCGGTGGCTGGAGCTTCATTCCGTTGCGTGCCGATGCCTCGAAGGTGGAACTGGAACTGGACTTCGAGTTCTCTGGTCGGCTAATCGACACGGCCTTTGGCGCCGTGTTCAATCAGATTGCCAACACGCTTGTGGACGCCTTCTGCAAACGTGCCGATGAGGTCTACGGTGACTGATTACTTGCATGTCTCCGTGGCCTACGTCGGTGAGAACGACCGGATCCTATGTCGTATCGAGGGGCGGGCGGGGATCCGCGTGCAGGAGGCGATCGAGCAGTCGGGGGTCCTGTCCCGGTGTCCGGAGATCGATCTCGCGGTCAACAAGGTCGGCATCTTCGGTCGGCTGGTCAGACTGGATCGGCCGCTGGAGGATGGCGATCGAGTCGAGATCTACCGGCCACTCATTGCTGACCCGAAGGAGGCGCGCAGGCGCCGCGCCGCGACCGGCAGGCCTGCGCGCAAAGACCTGGCCAGCAGCGGTGTGAGCCTGGCCACGAGCAACCGAGCCGCGTCTCGCTGATCCTGGTGCAGATCACGCCGGCTGTTGCTGGGCGGCGGAAGGGCTATTCCTCGGGCTCCAGGCCCACTGCCTTAATGGTGCGTGTGAGCAGCCCTTTGCGGTCCTCGTAATCAGGTACCGTGACGACGACCTCCCGCGGTGCACGTGCTCGGGCCCGCAGGGGGTCGGGTTTGATGTCCCCTCTGATATCGATCAATTGCTCCTCCTTGAAAAGAAGCGTCAGGTAACGGATCTCCAAGGGTTGATGTCCGCGCCGAATCGTATAGGTGTAGTCCCAGCGATCGGTATGAAAGAAGTCCGTTAGCAGAGGGGTTCCGAGCACGTATCGGACCTGGCGCTTGCTCATCCCGAGCTCCAGATCATCCACCATTTCTTCCGTGATGATATTTCCCTGCTGAACCGTCATCTTATAGACGAAAGGAAGGCCTTCAAGGACCGAAGTCCGGTACTCGTCCGGCCGCTTCTTCGATGCGCAA
The DNA here is from genome assembly GCA_028277465.1 of Chromatiaceae bacterium. Taxonomy (GTDB): domain Bacteria; phylum Pseudomonadota; class Gammaproteobacteria; order Chromatiales; family Chromatiaceae; genus JANQGF01. The sequence continues at coordinate 800 of JANQGF010000350.1, read as the reverse complement.
CCGCTGACGGCGAACGCGAGCAGGAGACAAAGAGTGAGAAAGATGAGGGCTTTTCGCATTTTTCCGTCAATGACTCTGCGGTCGAGCGTGGCATGATACAGCAGCGTCGGCCCTCGATCATGGGGTCGACATCCGGTAAAGGCACCAGGTGGGGGTGCTGTGGGAAGCCGGTTGGGCAGTGCGGCGGAAGATCCTCGTACTGAGGCTATCATACATCCTTGCCTGTCCTTGATGTGGGCAGCGAATGCGGGGGAGATTAGGTTTTGGAGAACCAGCAGATTAAACAGGCGGGACTCAAGGTCACGGCACCTCGGGTCAAGATCCTGGGCATTCTGGAGAAGAGCGACAAGCGTCACCTGAGTGCTGAGGATGTCTACAAGGTACTCTTGAGTCAGGACGAAGAGATCGGGCTTGCGACCGTATACAGAGTGTTAACGCAATTCGAAAGTGCCGGTTTGGTCTGTCGCCGGCACTTCGAAGGCGGTCAATCCGTCTTCGAGCTCAACAGCGGCGGTCATCACGATCATCTGGTCTGCATGAAATGCGGCAAGATCGTGGAGTTCGTCGACCCCTTGATCGAAGAGCGACAGGCCGCCATTGCTGCCGAGAACGCCTTCCAGATCCAGGATCACTCGCTGGTCATCTATGGTGTTTGTCCCGAGTGTCAGAAGAAGACGCGGTAACCGGCGTCGGTTCTCGTCTTACCGTGGAACAGCACCCCAGCCGCTCGATTTGGTGGGAGCGGCGCCTCGCCGCGACGAGCCTGCAAGCTGCTGCGGCTCTTGTTCCATGCTCCGGGG
>JANQGF010000184.1 GCA_028277465.1 Chromatiaceae bacterium | reverse complement strand
CGCGCTCTTCGCGGCGGGGCGCCGCTCCCACGTGATGCTGCCGCATGATGCGCGATGCCGACTCAAGGGATCGGGCGAACCGGTGATCGAGGCCAGATCAAGAAATAGAAATCTTAGGCGATTGCCTAAGGAACGATTCAGAAACAAGTGGTGCAACTTGAGACGCCCTTGTTGGGCACGCTCCGCTTTGCCCAACCTACGGTGTGTAGGTTGTTTCTGAATCATTACTTATTGACGAAAGGCCCGATCGGGTCGCCCGGCCCGAGGCCGAGCATGCGATCGGCCCGATCCTGATTCACCGCGATCTCCACCAGCCCAAAGGCGTTTTCGTACCAGAATGCCTGACCCGGTGCACCCTCGCAAAAGGTCCGCAAGCGCGGTAGGCGTTGCGACCCGACCTGGAGCAGGGGCCGCCTGTCCAGGGGCGGCGCATTCAGCCCGGAGATCAGGTTTCCGAAACGGTCGACATAGAGCAGATTGGCGAGCTCGCCAGGCCAGTCGGACCCGACCATCAGGGTCGGTGCCAGGCTAGTCATCGCGAGATCCTCGCCAAGACAGAGACGCACCGCCGCCGGGACAAACCAGTCGCGACCGTGAAAACTCGCGGACATGCGGACCGGCTGCCAACCGATCCGCCAGACCGAGACGGTCGTGGCACGCCCGACCAGCGGCGCCAGAAGACCATTGTCCGGTCCCAGGAACCAGTCGGCGTCGGCCTGAACCGCGAGTGCCGCACGGGTACCGCCGACGCCGGGATCCACGACACAGAGATAGAGCGTGCCGCCAGGCATGTCGCGCACGAGCGCGGGCAGGAGATAGGCAGCAAGGTCAGGACGGAAGGCCGGCAGGTCGTGCACGAGGTCGATCAGGGGCATCGCGGGCAGCGAAGCGCCCAGTCGGGCCCGCATCTGGCCGACATAGAGCCCCTCGCCAAAATCGGTGAACAGCGCGATCCGCCGAATCGCTGGGATGTCCAAACGTCACCTCCGACCGCTCCGTCAGGACCGCCAACGAGAGCGAGGCGCAATGGCACGACGGCCTCGATCACCGGTTCGCCCGATCCCTTGAGTCGGCATCGCGCATCATGCGGCAGCATCACGCGCGCTCTTCGCGGCGGGGCGCCGCTCCCACCAACGAGGTGCTTGGACCAACCGATGATCGAGGCCGCCCGGTCTCTCATAGGGACAGCGGACCCGAAAGCCTATGCGCGGGGAGTCGCCACCGAGTCAGGAACGATTCAGAAACAAGCCGCCCTTGTTGGGCACGCTCCGCTTTGCCCAACCTACGGTGTGTAGGTTGTTTCTGAATCATTACTCAGGCGATTGCCGGAAATCGCCTCAATCCTCGTCGTCATCGAACTCCGCCGCGGGCGCCGGACGATCGACCAGCTCGACATAGGCCATCGGGGCCGCGTCGCTCGCTCGATAGCCGCACTTGAGGATGCGCAGATAACCGCCCGGACGAGCCTGATAACGGGGCCCCAGCTCCACGAACAGCTTGCCGACGGCCGCCTCGTCGCGCAGACGTGCGAAGGCCAGACGCCGGGTATGGACCGAGTCCTTCTTGGCCAGGGTGATCAGCGGCTCGGCGACCCGACGCAACTCCTTGGCCTTGGGCACCGTGGTCTTGATCAGCTCATGACGGAACAGCGAGGCGGCCATGTTGCGAAACATGGCCTCGCGGTGAGCGCTGGTGCGATTCAATTTCCTTCCGGCTTTACGGTGACGCATGGTCCTGATCCCGATAGAGAGATGTAATCGATGTCGGTGAGGAAGGGCAATGCCGGCAGCAAAGACCACGGGTCTCAGCGCATACTGAGCTCGGCAATGTTCTCCGGCGGCCAGTTCTCGAGACGCATCCCCAGCGAAAGACCACGCGTCGCCAGCACATCCTTGATCTCAGTCAGTGATTTCTTACCCAGATTCGGCGTCTTGAGGAGCTCCACTTCGGTCCGCTGGATCAAGTCACCGATCAGATAGATGTTCTCCGCCTTGAGACAATTGGCCGAGCGCACGGTCAGCTCCAGGTCGTCCACGGGACGCAACAGAATCGGGTCATAGGGCGACTCGTCACGGGCCTCCTGGACCTGCGATTCGGAGGGCCCGGTCCCTTCGAGCGCCACGAAACTGGACAACTGATCCCGCAGGATGGATGCCGACCGCTGGATCGCCTCCTTGGGATCAATGGTGCCATTGGTCTCCAGGTCAATCACCAGACGATCGAGATCCGTGCGCTGCTCGACCCGCGCCGATTGCACCTCGATCGCGACCCGGCGAATCGGACTGTAGGAGGCATCGATCGGCAGCTTGCCGATCGGGCGGTCCTCGGATCCATCCAGCTCGCGCTGGGTCGCGGGCTCATAACCGCGACCACGGCGCACCGACAGGGTCATGCTAAGCTCGCCCTCGGTCAGGTTGGCGATCACCAGATCCGGATTGGCGATCTCCGCCGTATGATCGATGGCGATATCCGCCGCGGTCACCGCGCCGGGACCACCCTTGTTCAGCGTAAAGGTGGCCTCGTCTCGACCCTCCAGCGAGATGGCAAGCTGCTTGAGGTTCAGTAGGATCTCGAGCACGTCCTCCTGCACGCCCGCCAGCGTCGTGTACTCGTGGAGGACGCCTTGAATCTCGACCTCCGTGACGGCGCAACCCTCCATCGAAGACAACAGGATCCGGCGGAGCGCATTCCCGAGCGTATGCCCGAAACCGCGCTCGAAGGGCTCCAGCGAGACCCTGGCGTGATTGGAGCTGTCGTCGACAAACTCGACCTTGACAATCCGCGGCTTGAGAAACTCGCCAATAGCGTCAGTCATTCAGTGCCTCTCAGGAAGCGCCTTACTTGGAGTACAGCTCGACGATCAGCGACTCGTTGATGTCAGCCGGCAGGTCTGAACGGTCCGGGACGCGCTTGAATACGCCCTTCAAGCCCTTGGAGTCGACCTCGACCCAGTCCGGAAAACCATACTGCTCGGCGAGCGCCAAGGCATTCTGGACCCGCACCTGCTTCTTGGCAGGCTCCCGGACCTCGACCTGGTCCTCTGCGGCCACCTGATAAGACGGGATATTGACGATCCGCCCGTTGACCAGGATGCTCTTGTGGCTGACCAACTGGCGCGCCTCGGCGCGGGTCGAGCCGAAGCCCATACGGTAGACCACATTGTCCAAGCGACGCTCGAGCAGCTGCAGCAGGTTCTCACCCGTTGCGCCCCGACTGCGCGCGGCCTTCTTGTAATAGTTTCGGAACTGCTTCTCCAACACACCATAGATGCGGCGTACCTTCTGCTTCTCGCGCAGCTGCACCCCGTAATCGGAGAGCCGACGCCGCCGGTCGGTCGTTTGACCCGGTTGCTTCTCCAGGTTGCACTTGGTGTCCAGCGCGCGCGCGCGGCTCTTCAGCGACAGATCGGTACCCTCGCGCCGCGCCAGCTTGCAGGTTGGGCCTGTGTAACGTGCCATGTCTCTTCCTGTTGAACTCTCGGGCTTAAACGCGCCGCTTCTTGGGCGGACGACAACCATTGTGAGGGATGGGCGTCACATCGGTAATGCTGGTGATCTTGAAACCGGCGTTGTTCAGTGCACGCACGGCGGACTCTCGTCCCGGCCCAGGTCCTTTGACGTTGACGTCCAGATTGCGCAGCCCGAACTCCTTGACCGCCTGCCCGGCCCTGTCCGCAGCGACCTGCGCAGCGAAGGGCGTGCTCTTGCGCGAGCCCCGAAATCCGGAGCCGCCCGAGGTCGCCCAAGCCAAGGCATTGCCCTGCCGGTCGGTGATGGTGATGATGGTGTTGTTGAAGGAGGCATGGACGTGGGCAATCCCGTCCGCAACCTGCTTCTTGACCTTCTTCTTCGTGTGGCGACTCGGTTTAGCCATTCGAATGTATCCATGAAGGATCCGAACCGGCCTTGGGTGATCGTCGCGGCCGTCAAGCCGACAGGCGCAGGTGCGCGCGCGGTGAGGCTCGAGGCCCGCAAAGTGTCGATTCACGATTTGCTCCTCGCCACCCGCCTCGATGCCGGCCGGATCGATACGGACATGCCGTTCTCGGCCAGCCTGCGCGCCGTGGTGGCGGCGGATGGAACGCCGAAACTCGCCTCGGGCCGCATTCTGATCGGCCCCGGGATGATCGGCGAGACCGGGCAGGCGGACGGTCGCGTCACGATCGACCGGCTCGAAGCCAACCTCGAATGGGATGCCGCCCGCCGCGCGATCGTCTCGCCCTTCCAGCTCATCTCCGGCAATACCCGAATGACGCTGATCGCCCGAGCCGAGGCGCCGGTCGAAGCGGGCGGGACGTGGATGGTGGGCTTGCGCGGCGGCAGCGTGGTGATTTCGCCGCAAACCGCCGACGAGGACACGCTGCTGATCAACCGCATCTTGCTTCAGGGCGAGGTCGACCCGGTCAAGCGGCGCTTCGAAATCCGGCATGCCCAGGCCGCGGGCATGGATGTGAATGTCGCCATGTCGGGCTTTGTCGATTTCGCGACCGCCGACCCGCGTCTCGTGATCGGCATGGCGGCGCGAAACATGTCGGGCAACTCGTTCAAGCGCATATGGCCGCCCTTCGTGAACCCGCAGGTGCGGACCTGGGTGATGGAGAACATGGCGGGCGGGATGGTGGAGCAGGCGGAGGTCGCAACC
>JANQGF010000183.1 GCA_028277465.1 Chromatiaceae bacterium | reverse complement strand
TAATGATTCAGAAACAACCTATACACCGTAGGTTGGGCAAAGCGGAGCGTGCCCAACAAGGGCGGCTCAAGTTGCACCACTTGTTTCTGAATCGTTCCTGAGTCATTCCCAGGAGGGCCCGCCTCAGGTTCCAAAGCAAAGGGGGAGGGAGAAGACTCGGACCTTCACCCAATGGTCAGCCCGCCAGCGAAGGCCTGGCCTCACTCGCGAGCGCCTCGATCCGGCGTCGATCGTACTTGCCGGACCCGAGCAAAGGTAGACGGTCCAGGCGCAGAAAGTCGCGTGGCCTGACGGGGCCGGGCAGCCGTCCGCGACACCAGCGGTCCAGGGCGGCTTCATCCGCCCCACCACTGAAGACGGCCACCAGTCGATGCCCCCAGACCTCGTCGGGAAGCCCCACGACAACCACCTCTGCTACCCTGGGTGCCTGATGGAGCTGCGCCTCGACGGCGGCAAGCGAGACATTGTTCCCACCGACCACTCGGATGTCGTCGGCGCGCCCCAGGACCCTCAATCGACCGTCGCCGGTGACGCAGGCCAGATCGGCGGTCTCGAACCAGCCGTCGACCAGTCCCTGCCCCGATCGGCGACCCGGATTCGCGTAACCTGCCATCAGGAGGGGACCTCGAATGCGCAGAGGCGCTGGTTCCAGACCGCAATCGCGCGTCTCGACCTGGATTCCGGGCAGTAGGCGACCGACCAAGCCCGCCTCCGGTGCCTCGCCGGTCAGACGGGCGGTCGTCGCGATCTGGGAGGCGGTCTCGGTCATTCCATAGGTGAGATGGAGCGGCCAACCCGCGTCGAGTGCGCGCTGCGCCAATGAGCGACTCAGCGCCTGACCGCCGACCAAGAGCACGCGCAGTGCAGGCGGCGGCGCTGGATCCAGGTCCAGCAAGCGTGCCAGCATGGGTGGAACCAGTGAGAGATGAGTGACGGGCCGCTCCCATAGATCGCGGCGAACCGCCGGCGCATCGAACCCCTCTTGGAGCAGGACGGCCGCGCCTGCGAGCGCGCACCGGTAAGCGATGGAGAGTCCCCCCACATGGCTCAATCTCAGACAGGCGAGCCACAGATCACCCGCCTTCAGCTCGAGACGTCCGTTGACGCCGAGGGCAGACAACAAGAGGTTCTCGCGCGTGAGCATGGCGACCTTCGGGATCCCGCTACTGCCGCTGGTCTTGATCAGTAGAGCAAGCGAGGTGCCTTTGGAATCGGCCTGGAGCCGCTCATGCCCCAGGCCCACCAGCCTCCCGTCACCTGGGTGCCAGCGCCATTCGGCGCCCACCATGTCGGCCAGATCCTGTAACCCGGCAGCGGGAAGTCCCGCCCGATAGGGCATCAAGGCCGCACCCACCCTCGCCAGTGCATGCAGCATCAGCAGGAGGTCGAGGGCGGGCGAGTCGGGGATCAACACGGCATGGCCAGGACCTAGACCCTGGCGCCGCAACTGCTCCACGCGCGCCAGCACGCGTGCCTTAAGCTCGGACCGGGACCAGAGATGCCGACCCTGAACGAGCGCCACACCGGGCCCGTCGCCCCAGGGCGCATCTGCGAATCGAACGGGAAGACGCATGTCGCCTGCTGGCGGATGCAGTTCTACCAGCGAATCTCGAAGATGCACGCCTCGGCACCCGCGGCTTGGCAGGCAACCTCGGTCGCCACGGCCTCAGGATGGACCAAGCGGCGAAAGAGCCGCTCGAAGCATCCGGCATAGAAGTCGCAGAGCGGTTCATCGGCCCTCGCATCACGGCAGATCGGCGAGTCGATCACGGAGAGCCTGGGGGGATAGTTTGAATCGGCGCCGAAGACCCCTGTCCCAACGAAGGTCCAGGCGTTGCTACGAATCGCCTTGATGAGGACACGGCCGGCCAATCGGGGGGGAAGGAGCGAGAGCACGAACTGGGCAGGACCTGGTATCCGATTGGCGAGCAGATAATCGCCCGTACGCAATCCCGCATCCCTGGAGACGGAGCGCGCCGCCTGGAGACCAAGCTGCGTCCGCAGCGCCGACTGCAAGACAGTCACCTCGCGCTCATCGACCATCGTCGTGGGTGGCGCCTCGAGATAATGGGCGAGACCGGCTAGATCGAACAAGGCCACAAGGGCATGGTGGCCCTCTTGCGCCTCCAAGGCCTCGGCAACGCGGATGATGGCATTCGGACCGATCCGGCCGGCATCGCCGGACTGGGTCAATTCTGCACCCTGAAACGCCACTGGCTGCTACCCCAGTCAGCCAGTGCATCCTGCTCGTTGCAGAGACCGCGCAGCAGGTATCGGCCTCGGGGGGTCACCTGAATCCCCTCCTCAGACACCTCGACCAGGCCGTGCTCGGCGTTGCTGCAGAGCCGAGCATACTCTTCCTCGAGATCGGACGCGGAGCTCGCCGGAAGCCGCAGATTGCACATCAGATAGAGAATCGCTTCCCGGCGTCGACGGTCCGCCTCGCTCAGACGCCGCCCCCAGGCGACAGGCAATTGCGAGCCTTTCAGACGTTGGTGCCACACCCTCAGATCCGGCTCATTCTGCACCAGCGCACCCGCGATCTCGCCCACACCGCTGGGGCCAAAGGCCAGCACCTGCTTGGCGGGCAAGGGCGTGTAGCCAATGGCATTCCGATACAGACGCCCTTGGGCCTGGGCATCGAAGAGCTCATCGCTCTCGCGCACGAAGACATCCAAACCAACCCAGCGATAGCCGGCATCCGTAAAAGAGCGCACGGCGCGATGGAAAAGCCCTACCTTCTCGGCAGCCGAGGGAAGATGGTCCGGATTGATGGCGTGTTGATGGGGACGCGTCGCGGGATCATGGGCATAGCTGAAACAAGCGACACGATCGGGACCCAGCTCGCAGATCTGATCCAGGGTCGCCTGGAAGCCATGCTGATTCTGGAACGGAAGCCCATAGACCAAATCGAGATTGATGCTCTCGAAACCCGTTTCACGTGCCGTCAGAAAGACATCCCGCACCATGTTCAGCGATTGCACCCGACCGATCGCGCGTTGGACATCGGCATTGAGGTCCTGCACACCGAAGCTGATGCGGCGAAACCCGAGTCCGTACAAGAGCTCCAGTTGGCCCGCCGAGGCCCGACGCGGATGACATTCGATGGAGGTACAAGCACCGGGCACAAGCTGAAAGTGGCGCTCCAGGATCTCCACCAAGCGAGCCAACTGAGGCTCGTTGAGATGGTTCGGCGTCCCCCCACCGACGTGGAGTTGATCCAGCCTCCGCCCTCGACCGATGAGATCGGTCACCAGAGCCATCTCCTGCTCGAGCGCATCGAGATACCGATCGATCTTCTCTTGACTATGGGTGACAGTGGTATCGCAGGCGCAGTAAAGGCATCGGACATGACAGAAGGGGACGTGGAGATAGACTGCGAGCCCTTCGTCTGGTCGCTGGAGGAGTTGCGTCAGGACCTCCCGATATTGAGCGTCGCTGAAGGGTTGATCCCCGACTCGTTCCGTCAGTGAAAAGGCGCACCCTGGGGATGAGTGACCATACCTTTCCAGGAGCTCATGCGACAGGCTCGGATTTATTGTAGACGCCATGGTCAAAACCCGCTCGGTCAGGTTGTTCCACTGTCATCTTCGGCTTGGACACAGCCGCGAGCGCCGCGGCCCTGGCCAAGACCCGCCGATTCGAAGCGCCCGCATCTGAAGCTCGCCGACCCGCGGTCTCTTCTCGCACGCACCACGGCCTCCCCCCTTGGTCGATACTGCTCGAGGGTCAATGGCTCATCGAGAATCGCGTGCGTCGGTAGACACGGGACCGCGGCTGCCCAGAAGGTGGCGCGCGCCTCGTCGCTCAGGGTCCGTCATCAATGCCGGGGGAGTATACTGCGACAATCCGCCGACCACCAGCGTGTCGCCGATTAATTCGAAAAGTTCCGCAAGAGCTCCCGCCTGCATGCCCCATTCGCGGCACCGACCCGCACCAATGAACGTCCGCGAGCCCATTGAGCACATGATCTTTTCTGGCGGACGATTGGATGAACAGCGATACCACACTCAGTGGCACTATCGTCGCGGGCCGCGACCTCCGAGCCCTCGGACTCGGGCTTCTGGCGGGGCGGTAAGGCCCAGGCCCAGAGCGCTTCGTCGGGGAGCGGGAGCACCAGCAACCAATGCTCCAGAATGGCTAGCGCCAAGAGGGTCGCCACGAGCGTCAGTCCGACGGCCTCGGCTCCCGCCACCTGGGACGACATCGCCTCGAGAGCGATCAGGACGACGATCACCGTCGGCAGGGTCACCGAGACCGGAAACAGCAGATTCATCCCCCGCTTCGACATGTAGGTTCGAAGATATCCGAGGTGATCGGGTAGCCAGTCCTCATTGAGATTGGGCACGCCGAGGAAGAGATTCAGTTTCGCGCTCCAGCGCATCAGCCACAGCACGATGAAGGTCCAGGTACCCACCTGATTCGGCTCGCCCCAGGAGACGAGCACCAGGAACAAGACGGTCCCGACCACCGCCAACTCGTGGTAGAGGCTGGTCAGGATCGCGAGTCCGAAGCGTCTGGGAGCAGAGCAGGCCGGAGGGCAGGGTGTCTTGCGCGGGCCCGTCACCAGTCCAGTGAAATAGACCATTTCGAGCACGCCCCAGATCACCACACCGCAAGAGAAGGCTGCATAAGCGCCCAGGCTGCTGGTCGCCGCGCTGCTGACGATCAGACCGAAGGTCGCGAAGGCCAAGACGACGGCCGCCCCCAACAAGGTCCAGCGAAAGGTGCGCCCCGGCAGATTATCGAGATAGAGGACGACGCCCGTGCTGAACCACCACAGCCCGAGGGCGTACAGGACCGGGAAACCGAACTCGGACATGGATTAGGCCCCATTCTCGTGCTGCTTCGGATCGCCCTGCAAATCACCTGGCGCTCGGAATCGCGCGATCATCGACTCTAAAGCCGCCAGATCGCGGCTGCGAAAGACCAAGTGCCCCAACGATGAGACACCGTCAAGGTGAGGTTGGCAAGGCGGGGAGGAAGGGTTCGAAGGCCGCCTGATTGGATGGGCCGAACGCCTTGAGGTCGATCAGGATCCCAGTGGCGGGATCCTCGAGGGTCAGGTGCCCATTCTCTCGACGGGCGAGGTGGAAGGGTTCCGTGATATCGGCCCCATGGCCCCCGCGCTGACGCGCCATACTTCGGAGCACACCCCGAATGAAACCCTCATCCCCTGGCGGCAGGGTGTGGATCAAGCCCCCGGTCTCGGCGTCATGGACCGCCAGCGAACCGTTTGGAAGGTCCCGGAAGCTGATCTCACGGGACTGCACCTCCGGCGTCAAGGGTGCCTGTGGCAGTTTGGCGCCAGTGAGTCGAGCAATTCCGATCGCGATGATCACGAAGCTCAAGAGAGACGCGATCGCGATCAGGACGCCCCGCGGAAAGGGGCGACCACCAAATGCATCAGTCAATGTCGGTCCTCATCAGGATACCGGGTCGCTCTGAGACGCCAACTGGGAGTTCGCCGGCACCATCTCGTCGTCTCGGTCTCCGCTCGTCTCGGAAGACTCATTGGCGAATGCCTGCAGAGCGTCCGCCAAGATTCGCGCAACCTTGGCAGCGTCAGGGATGGCACGAAGCATCGGCTGCGCCGGAGAAAAGTGCCAGGGACGAACATGCGGCCAGAAAATGACATAGGACGGGCGCGCGGCCTGCGCCAACAGGAGGGGGATGTCCCCGGTGCCATCCTTATGCAGCTTCAAGTCGGCAGAGCGCACCTGTTTGAAAGGGAGATTCATCATCATCGGCAAGGCAACGCCGATGCGCATCACCAAGCGTCGATTCGTAATGGTGTAAACCGTTGACCGGCTCATCGCCCAGCCCAGCAAGGATAGGGCGCCGACCGCGATCAAAGCCAGCAGCAAGAGCCAAAGCGCGCCTTGCAGGGCGGCCACCGTGGATGCACCGTCAGACCAATCCACGAGGAGCCGCCAGAGGATGAGCACCGCAAAATAGAAGGCGACCGTCCTTACATGGAAGGCGCGCCGCGCCAGAGAAGTCCAGCGCGGAGCACCCTGCCAAAGCATCTCCTCACCAGGGGGCAGACGCTCTGGCAAGCCTCGAACGGGCTCGAACTCGTACTCCCTCACAGCAAAGGCCCGGCACGCTCCGCGGTTGCATAGAGTTTACCGGCGCCATAGTAGGCGCTGATCTTGTCTTCTTCATAGAGCGTCACCTGATCCGGCCTGGACAGGGACGGCACGTTGGCGAAGTGTTCGCCACGGATGGCGGCGACCTTGACGGTGCGGGCCTTCTTGTCGATGCGGCAGAAGGGGATCGGCACGAGCACCTGCTTGCCACCCTTCGCGACCTTTAACTCGAAATAGCGGATCTGGGGTTCGGCACGATCGACCCACACGTCGGTGATGGTGCCACCAACCTCGTCGTCCAGGCCCACCACGGTCATCCCGCGCGGATCCGGGTCCTTCTCGTCGATGGAGAACTCCTTGGCAACCCGCATCGGCACGATCTTCGGATCACCATCGAAGGTGAGGTCCGGGGTCTTCTCACGATCGGGAGAGGCGCCCGGCCCCACACCAGCCAGCATGGGATCGCCAATCGGATCCAACGGGGCGCCGGGGAAGGGCGCGGAAGGCGTCGCATTCAGCTTGCCGGCTGGAGCCTCCTCGCGCGGGGCGTAGACAACGCCACCATTGTGCGGAAGGACGAAGGCCTTGGGCTTTGCCAGCTCCGGGAAGCCGACGATCTTCACACCGCGACGCGGGCGTTCGTTCGGGTAAGGCTCGAGCGGATAACCTTCGCGCTTATCCTCGCTACGAAGATGGTAGATCAACCAAGCGAAGAAGAACCAAAAGGCCCAGATTGCGAGTGAACCAACGTCGATGTAATCAGTAACGGCAGCAGTCATGATGTGACCTCCTTAGGACAAACCCCCAGCCGGAAAAGCCGGCCAGGCCGAAGCGCGATGACCGCCCAGGATCCCGGCCTTGCGCTGCGCACACAAGCGGACCAATGGCGACCAGCGTAGCGAAAAAAACACACCGTCAACGCGATAGACAACCTCCAACCGCAGGGCGAAGCGCCGAATCCCCGACCGTGCGATCTACCGGCAATCAGTCACAGCGCACCCGCTGAAGTGCTCACCACAGCAGGAATCATTAAGTTCACGGTACCCGAAGCGCCTGCGCCGCCCGGACCGCAACGAGGCTCGAAGCCGTTCCACCTCGGCCTCTCATGCCCGGACCAGCTGCAGGGCTTGAGAGGTATAGAAACCGACGGAAACGCGACGCGTGCGCTCCGGCCGCCAACCCCTCAAGCTGGTCTCCGCATCCAGCAACCCCCGCAGTGTACCCTGGCTGACCGGCTCGATGGCCGGGGCCCGATCCCCCCGCGGAAAGAAGCGCCCGGCAGCATGCATGATCGCCAATAGCAGGGTCTTGGGGGCATAGGTGAAGAGGACCGAGCCGCTCGTGCGCTCGGCAAGCCCCGCCAAGACCTTGACGACATCCTGCGGCCGATAATGGATCAATGAATCCATGGCGACGACATGGTCGAAATGGCCGTGCGCCGGGTCGAGCATATCACCCGCCTGAAAGCTCACCGAGCCCGAGCCCAGATCCCGAGGCGCACGCTCACGCGCGATCTCGATCAGGGTCGGCGCCACATCGATCGCAACCACCTCCGCGCCCCGTCGCGCCGCCTCCACCGCCAGGGCACCCGTCCCACAGCCCGCATCGAGCAGTCGCTTGCCCGCGAGATCGGCCGGGAGCCAATCGAGCAAGGTCTGCCGCATCTCATCCCGCCCGGCGCGCACGGTCGCGCGGATCCGGCTTACCTTGACGTCCGAGGTCAGCTTCGACCAGGCGTCAGCGGCCGTGCGATCGAAGTAGGTCTCGATCTGACCACGCCGCTCTTGATAGGAGGCACCAGGCATCAATCGAATCCGAGAAAATCAAAGATGTCGCGATCGCGCATCGGCTGCACCGACAGTGGCTCCACGCCCTCCCAAAGCCTCGCCGCGAGCTGAAGATACTGCTGTTGCGCCTCCTCGAGCCCGGGCCCTGGCGCCATCTCGAAGAGGGTGGACTTCTTCAAGCGGCTGCGCCGAATGATGTCGAGATCCGGCAGATGCGCGAGCCGCTTGAGCCCCACGGCCTCGTTGAAGCGATCGATCTCGTCGGTCGCGACGCTCCGATTGGCGATGACCCCCCCCAGCCGAACGCCATAGTGCTTGGACTTGGCCAGAATGGCCGCGGCGATACGGTTCATGGCAAAGATGGAGTCGAAATCGTTGGCGGTGACGATCAAGGCACGCTCGGCGTGCTGCAGCGGCGCCGCAAAGCCACCGCACACGACATCGCCGAGCACATCGAAGATGACCACATCCGTGTCCTCAAGCAGATGGTGCTGCTTGAGCAGCTTGACCGTCTGGCCCACCACATAGCCGCCGCATCCAGTCCCAGCGGGCGGACCGCCGGCCTCGACGCACATCACGCCATTGTACCCCTCGTACACATAGTCGCCCGGCCGCAGCTCTTCGGCATGAAAATCGACCGATTCGAGGATGTCGATGACGGTCGGAACCAGGGACTTGGTCAGCGTGAAGGTCGAATCATGCTTGGGGTCGCAGCCGATCTGGAGCACCCGCTTGCCTAGCTTGGAGAAGGCGACGGAGAGGTTCGACGAGGTCGTGCTCTTGCCGATCCCCCCCTTGCCGTAGACGGCGAACACCTTCGCGGTATCGATCCGAATCTCGGGGTCGAGCTGGACCTGAACGCTACCCTCGCCATCCGGGTGCTTCGGGAGATCGAAGGTGCCGGTGGGAAGCTCCTGAATCGTCACGCGGCAGCCTCCTCGACAACGCCTTCGAGGCGGTCTTCGAGCTCCTCGCCCGCCTGACGCAGGGCCTCCAGAGTCGCCTCGTCCGGCGACCAGTAGTTACGCTCATGCGCCTCGATCAAACGGTTGGCCACCTTCGCCGAGGCGGTCGGATTGAGTTGGGCGAGCCGGTTACGCATCTCCTCATCCAGCACGAAGGTCTCGGTGAGCTGCTGATAGACCCAAGGAGCGACCTGACCCGTGGTCGCCGACCACCCCATGGTATTGGTCACATGGACCTCGATCTGGCGCACCCCCTCATAGCCGTGCTTGAGCATGCCTTCATACCATTTGGGATTCAGCATGCGGGTCCGGGTCTCGAGCGCCACCTGCTCGGCCAGGGTCCGCACGACACCATCGCCGCGCGTCTGATCGCCGATATAGACGGGAACCTCGTCGCCCTTGTATTGACCGACCGCCCGCGAGATACCACCGAGCGTATCGAAATAATGGTCGACGGTGGTGACGCCGAGCTCGACCGAGTCCAGGTTCTGGTAGGCGAGCTGGACATGGCCCAACACGCTCTTCAGCAGTTCCGCCTGCTGCACTGGTCTACCAGAACGGCCATAGGCAAAGCTCTTGCGGCGCGTATAGGTGTCGGCCAGCTCCTCTCCTTCGTCCCAGCTGCTGCTGTCGATGAGGTGATTCACGTTCGCCCCGTAGGCACCGTCGGCATTGCTGAAGACGCGCAAGGCGGCGGTCTCCAGATCGCACCCGTGCGCCGCCTGATACTCCAGCGCATGTTTGCGGATGAAGTTCTGCTCGAGCGGCTCATCCGATTGGGCCGCCAGGAAGGCCGCCTCCGCCAGCAAGCGCGTCTGCAGTGGCAGAAGGTCGCGGAAGATGCCCGAGAGCGTCATCACCACATCGACCCGCGGCCGACCCAACTCTTCCAGCGGGATCAGGGTCGCGCCAGCCAAACGGCCGTAATTATCGAACCGCGGCCGCGCCCCGATCAAGGCGAGCGCCTGTCCGATCGGGCCACCCTCGGTCTTGAGATTGTCGGTCCCCCAGAGGACCAGGGCGATGGTCTCGGGGAAGCCGTTCCCTTCCGCCACATGGCGCTCGATCAGACGCGTGGCCTGCTGGGTCCCGTCCTTGACCGCATAGAGACTGGGCAGCCGGAAGGGATCGAAGCCGTGCAGGTTGCGCCCGGTCGGCAGGATCGCCGGGGTTCGCAAGAGATCGCCGCCGGGGGCCGGGGGGATGAAACGCCCGTCCAGCGCACGCAGGATCGCCGGGGTCTCGGTGTCCTGAACCAGCAGCCGATCGATCTCGGCCAGCTCCCGGAACAAGGTGACATGCTCCTCGCTGGCCGCCATCTTGCCCGTCTTGAGCGACTTCTCCGGGGACTTGCCGGCGACCAGCGTCTCCAGCGCGACGCGCTCCGGTCGGATGTCCTTGGTGGACTCGGCAACCGCCATCAGCAGATCCACCCGCTCCTCAGTCGTCGGGGCCTCGCCGACCACGTGGAGCCCGTGCGGGATCAGCGTGTATTCGAGCTCCAGAAGGTCCTCGTTCAGCTTCGCCACCCGGGCCTCGAGGTCGCCGTCCCATTGGGGCTCGGGGTCGGCGAGCTCCAGCTCGGCCGCCTGGGCCTGGATCAGCTCGGCGAGCTGGGCGCGCTCATCCACCTCCTCGGGTGGCAAGGAACGCCAGCGCTCCATGGAACCCTTCAGCTCGACCAAACCCTTGTAAAGGCCGGCATGCGCGATCGGCGGCGTGATATAGCTCACCAATGTCGAGGCGGCGCGACGCTTGGCGATGGTCCCCTCGGAGGGGTTGTTCGAGGCATAGAGATAGACGTTCGGCAGGTCGCCGATCAGGCGGTCCGGCCAGCAAGCATTGCTGAGACCGGCCTGCTTGCCGGGCATGAACTCCAGCGCACCATGGGTCCCGAAGTGCAGGACGGCGTGCGCCCCGAAGTCATCGCGGATGTAACGATAGAAGGCGGAGAAGGCGTGGGTCGGGGAGAAGCCCTTCTCGAACAAGAGCCGCATGGGATCGCCTTCGTAGCCAAAGGACGGCTGGATCCCAACGAAGACATTGCCGAACTGGGCCCCGAGCACGAAGATGGAACCGCCATCGCTCTGCTGTTTGCCCGGCGCCGGCCCCCACTGCTGCTCGATCTCGTTCAACCAGGGCTCGCGACGCACATGGTCGTCGGCAGGCACCCGGATATGGACATTGGCATGGGCACCGAAACGGGAGGCATTACCCTGGATGATGCGCTCACGCAGATCATCCACGTCCTCCGGCAGATCGACGGAGTAACCGGCTGCATCCATGGCCAGCAAGGTCTGATAGAGCGAGGCGAAGACCGACAGATAGGCGGCCGTCCCCGTGTTCCCTGCGTTCGGCGGGAAGTTGAACAGCACCACCGCCACCTTCCGCTCGGCGCGGTCCACCCGACGCATGCGGACGAGACGCTCCACTCGAGCAGCCAGCATCTCGGCGCGCTCGCGATGCGAATGCATGTCGCGCGCGCCGTCTTCCGGTCCGCCGCCATTGCGACCGCCATAGACCATGGATCCGGTCGCACCGTCGAGCTCCGGAATCGCAACCATCATGGTCGCCTCGACCGGGAGCAGCCCCTGACTGGAGTCGACCCATTGGTCGAGGGTCTGGAACTCCACAGCCAGGGTAGAGAGATAGGGCACGTCGAGTCGTCTCAGCACCTCCTCGGCGGCCTTGGCGTCATTGTAGGCAGGGCCGCCGACCAGCGAGAAGCCGGTGAGTGACAGCACCGCATCCACCGTGGCCAATCCATCTTGCATGAAGAAACGCTCGATGGCGGGGCGCGCATCAAGGCCGCTCGCAAAGGCCGGCACCACCTCCAAACCGCGCGATTCGAGTGCCTGGATCACCCCGTTGTAGTGGCCCGCGTTGCCCGCCAGCACATAGGAACGCATCAGCAACAGACCAACCCGACCAGAGGGCTTGCCGCCGAAGGCCGGAAGCCGGCTCAGCTTGTCGGCGATATGGCCCTTCATCCGCGGATGATAGACGCCGACTTCGGGGTATTCCACCGGAGCCGCGACCTTCAGCGTACCGCGCAGATGGCGCCGCGGACCGTCGGCGTAACGATCCACCAAGAAGCGGACCATATTGCCGAGGTTCTCGTCGGATCCCGCGAGCCAATACTGGAGTGTCAGGAAGTAGGCACGGACGTCCTGAGCCGTACCTGGAATGAAACGCAAGAGCTTGGGAATACGCCGCAGCATGGACATCTGCTGAGCACCAGTGGCCTGCTTGCGCTCCTTGTTCCCACGTAGCCGCTTCAAGAGGGCCATCGGCCCACCCGGCGAGCCGTCCATCGAGAAACCGCCCATGCGGGTCATCTTCATCAGCTCGCCTGCCGACATGCAGACGATCATGGCATCGCACGCATCGCGCCGAGCCGCCAGGGCGGGCAGAATCGGCTTGAAGTGCTCTTCCATGACCAACATGGTGATCATGATGACGTCGCCTTCGGCGATATCCTGCAGGCAGCGCTGGAGCGAATCCGGGTCGCTGGCCCACTCGGTGGCCGCGTGCAGGTTCAGCTGCAGACCCGGCAGCTCGTGCTGAAGCGATGGCAGCGCGCGCTGAGTGGTCCCCGCGAGATGTCCATCGAGATTGACGATGACCACGCGAATCGGTGTCGCGTCGGGGGTATTGGCACGCCTCTCAGCGGCCGAAGTGCGCTTTGGCATCGTAGAGCGTCTCCACAGTGATAGTCTGGATCCCAAGCTCGCGCGCGAAGCGCTCGGTGTTGCGCCGCGCCTTTCCGCGCACGAAGAAGGGAATCTTCTTCAGTTCCTGCTCGGCCTCCGGTGCCCAAGCCGTGACGATCTCGCTGTTTCGAACGCCCTCCCCGAGCGACTCGAGCCCCATGTCCCGCGATCGGCCAGAACCGGCGCCTGGCCCCAGGTGCGAGGGTGTCGCGTGATCGTGAAACTCGAAATCCTCCCGAAACATGGTGATGAGGTGCTCTTCGAGCCCCATCATGAGTGGATGGATCCAGGTGTCGAAGATGACGTTCGCGCCCTCGAAGCCCATTTGGGGCGCGTAGCGTGCAGGAAAGTCCTGGATATGGACCGGGGCCGAGATCACCGCGCAGGGGATCCCTAACCGCTTGGCGATGTTCCGCTCCATTTGGGTCCCCAACACCAGCTCGGGGTGCGCTTCGGAGACCCGGGCCTCGACCTCCAGATAGTCGTCCGTGATCAGCGGCTCCACGCCGTACGTCTTGGCCGCTTGGCGCACGTCGCGCGCGAATTCGCGCGCGTAGGTCCCTAGACCAACGACCCGAAAGCCGAGCTCCTCGGCCGCGATCCGAGCGGCGGCGACCGCGTGGGTGGCATCCGCGAAGATGAAGACGCGCTTGCCCGTCAGATAGGTCGAATCCACCGATCGCGAATACCAAGGCATTCTCGACCAGCTCGGCTCGGCCTTGGTGGCGGTATCGATACCGGTGACGCGCCCGACCTCGGCCAGGAAGTCACGCGTCGCGCCCACGCCGATCGGCACCGTCTTGACGGTTGGCTGAGCGAACATGCGCTCGAGCCAGTGACAGGCTTGATCGGCGATCTCCGGATAGAGACAGATATTGAAGTCGGCCTCGGGGATCCGCAGCAGGTCCTCGGGGGTCGCACCCAGTGGCGCCACCACACTGACCTCCACGCCAACCGAATCGAGCAGCCGAGTTATCTCGACCACATCGTCACGACAACGAAAACCCAGCGCCGAGGGCCCGAGCAGATTCGCTCGCGGGCGCTCGTCTGGTGCCCGCCGCCGAGGCTCGCCGCCCGGAGCAGGAACCCGCGACTTGAGCAGACCCCGAATCAATTGATAGAAGGTCTCATTGGCGCCCCAGTTCTCCTTTCTGGCATAGGCCGGAAGCTCCAAGGGAAGGACCGGCACCGGAAGCCCCATTCCCGAGGCGAGCGCACCCGGTTGGTCCTGGATCAGCTCCGCGGTGCAAGACTCGCCGATCAGGAGGACGCGCGGGACGAAGCGCTCGTAGGCATCCTGGATGGTGGTCTTGACCAACTCGGCGGTATCTCCACCCAGCTCGCGCGCCTTGAACGTCGTATAGCTCACCGGCGGACGGCGACCGCGCCGCTCGATCATGGTGAAGAGCAGGTCGGCGTAGGTGTCACCCTGAGGTGCGTGAAGGACGAGATGCACGCCCTCCATCGAGACCGCGATGCGCATCGCGCCGATATGGGGCGGGCCTTCGTAGCTCCAGAGCGTCAGCTGCATGACATCAAACCCGCAACAAGGCCTCGCGCACCAGCGGTCGCGCGAAGAGCTCCGCCAGATCGCCCGCCTGGTCGAATCCCTGGATCGGCGTGAACACCAGCTCGATCGACCATTTGGTCCGCAACCCCTCCGCTTCCAGTGGGTTCGCCAAACCGAGCCCGCAGACGCAGATGTCGGGGCGATCCGAGCGCAGCCGATCCAACTGCTGCTCGACATCCTGACCCTCGGTCAAACGCAAATCGGCTGGGAGCCACGCAAGCTCCGCCTCCATGAGCCGCCGGTCGAGAAAGGGCGTCGCCACCTCGACCAGCTCCATGCCGCACTCGCGCTGGAGAAAACGCGCAATGGGGATCTCGAGCTGTGAATCCGGCAGGAAGCTGATCCGCTTGCCGGCAAGCACCTCCCTGTGCCGGTTCAACCCGCGCTCGGCCCTTGCCACCGCTGGGGCCGTGACCTCTTCGAACCGGGCGTCCGAGACCTCCCAAACGGCGGCGCCGGATCGCAACCAGCCGAGCGTCCCCTCGACCCCGAACGGATAGGGTGCCGACAAGCGGTTCGCGCCTCGCGCCTGGAGCGCGCGCGCCGTCTCGCCCAAGAAAGGCTGGGCCAATAGAAAAGAAGTACCACTGCCCACCGGGGGGAGCTCGCTCGCCTGCCGCGGCGGCAAGAAATTGAGCCGCCCGACACCCAGTTCGGCGAACAGCCGAGCGAACTGATCCTCCACCACATCGGGCAAGGTCCCCACCACCAACAGCGACCGCTCCCCGCTCGGTAACAGAGGCAGCTCGGGAACCAGCGATCTCAGACAAGCGTCCTCACCCTGGGTGAAGGTCGTCTCCAAGCCGCTCGCGGAATATTCCAGGACGCGCACACGACCTCGGTAGACCTCGGACAGACGCTCGGCGGCCTTCGCGAGATCGAGCTTGATGACCTCGGATGGACAGGAACCAACCAGGAAGAGTGTCCTGATGTCGGGGCGCCGTTGCAGGACCTCGGCGGCGACACGGTCCAGCTCCTGATTGCAATCCGCCAGACCGGCCAGGTCACGCTCCTGCAGGATGGCCGTGGCGAAACGAGGCTCGGCGAAGATCATGACGCCCGCCGCTGACTGGAGCAGGTGTGCACAGGTACGCGACCCCACGACCAGGAAGAAGGCATCCTGGATCTTACGGTGAAGCCAGACGATTCCGGCCAATCCGCAGAAGACCTGACGCTGGCCCCGCTCGCGGTTGAGGCCAGGCGCGGCACACTCCTCGATGGACGCCTGCGGCTGAGTACCGAGCAAATTCATTCGGTGGCCTCGACGAGGACCCGCTCCGATGATGGCGCTTGACGCGCCCCCTCCAGCCGCGCCGCACGCAGCTTGATCAGGAATTGCGCGGCATTGACGACATAGGTGGCATAGGCCGCCAACGCGATCAGCATCTGCGCACGCACATCGACCGCTTGCGTCACGAGCGCAACCAGATAGGCGGTATGGAGTGCCAGCACCAGCATGCTGAACACGTCCTCCCAGAAGAAGGTCGCCGCGAACAGGTAACGACCGAAGACCTCCTTCTCCCAGATCGCCCCCGTGACCATGATGGCATAGAGCGTCAATGTCTTGACAACGATCGAGATCGTGGCGATAAACTCACCCTCGCCCGTCGAAAGAAAGCGTAACACCAGATAGAGGCTGATCAGGAAGACGACGAACTGGACAGGCGCGAGGACGCCCTGGACCAACGTCCAGGGCGATTCGTCCCGCCGCCGCCGCTGTTCGGGTGTATACAATGGCCGGCGCCGGGCGGATGGAGTTTGGCGTTGGGTCATGTGTCGCTCGAGCTCGCTCGTCAACCTAGGATCCGCGCATCATAGCCGTATGACGAAATCTAGTCTGCTTTCAGGTATGCGTCAACCAAACTTTACGTAAACCTGACTTGACAACCCTGTACAACCCACCACAATAAGGTCACATGCCCAATGAGGGCAGACGGGCTGTCTTCGTCCCAGCGCAAAGGCGCCTTCCCTTAGCAAGCGGCCGTCTCACCCAGATGCCAGATTCCCATATTGGGCGCGATGACTCCACGGGCTTTGGACGATCGATATCGAACCGCGATCCGAACCTGCACCCAGACATTGGCCTGGTTCATTCGGTCGCTCCTCGTCGACGCCAAGCCGCGTGCGAGCCGCCCAATGTGGTCACGGACTCCGGTTTGACCGATCGGTGTTGGAGTCCATCCTGGCCGAGGGGGCAGGCCGTGATGATCTGGAGGAATCAGACAGGCGTGTTGAATGACGCGTCTCATCTGGATGGGATTTCGTCCGGCGCACCTCCCACTGCGGACCCTGCGCTGGTTTCGAGGAGCACGCCGATAAGGCACTGGAGGGTCTGGTCGCCGTGAGTCCGTTCAGAGCACCGAGTGAATCACTCGGCGTCCTCGATGCCGAGACGACGGCGGTCTTGGTCGAAGGGATGGCAGACATCGCCGTGGTTGTCGATGACCAAGGCGTCGTCAGCGACATCGCATTCGGCAACGATGACCTGTCGTCGGATTTCAATCGGGACTGGATCGGCCAGACCTGGCTTTCGACCGTGCTACCCGAGAGCCGGCCGAATCTGGAGGCCCTTCTGAGCGAGGCTCACCGTGGGAGTGTAACCCGGTGGCGACAGGTCAGTCATCCTTCTTCGCGCGGAGCCGACATCCCGGTTCAGTACCGAGCCCTGCGCCTGACGGACGAGGGCCCCATCGTCGCCCTTGGCAGAAACCTCAGGGGAATGGCCGCACTTCAACAGCAGCTGGTCGACGCCCAACAAGCGCTCGAGCGCGACTATTGGCGCTTCCGTCAAGTCGAGACCCGCTATCGACTCCTATTCCGCATGGTCTCCGAGGCCATCCTCATCATCGATGCCTCCACGCAGCGCGTCGTCGAGGCGAACCCTGCGGCCGGCCAACTCCTCGGCGATACACCGACGCAAGTCATCGGGCGCCCCTTCCCCGAGGGATTCAACAGCGAGGGCACGCAAGCCATCAATGGCCTCCTGGCCACCGTGCGGGCGGCCGGCCGTGCCGAGGACGTCCGAGCATCTTTACTCGAAGGCGCGCAGGAGTTTCTGGTTTCGGCGTCCCTGCTGCGCCAGGAGAACCTATCTTTTCTGCTGGTACGCCTGTCTCCACTGGTGGCCGAGGCCTCTGCCACCGCCTTACCCGAAACCAAGGTCCGCTATCTTCGCGCCTTCGACCAAGCACCCGACTCGGTGGTCATCACCGATGCGGAAGGCCGCATCCTCTCGGCAAACAACACCTTTCTGACCCTGGCCGAAATCGCCACGGAGCAGCAGGCCAGGGGCGAATCACTCGATCGTTGGCTCGGCCGCCCGGGAGTGGACCTCAATGTCTTGATGGCCAACCTCCGCCAGCACGCCACGGTCAGGCTCTTCGCCACCAGACTGCGCGGAGAATATGGCTCCGCCACCGAGGTCGAGATCTCCGCGGTCGCGGTCCGCAATGGCGAACGGCCCTATTTCGGCTTCTTCATTCGCGACGTGGGTCGACGGCTGAACAGCGAGCCGCCCGTGAGTCCCGAGCAATCCAAGTGGCTGGACCAGTTGACCGAGCGCGTCGGGCGCGTCCCGCTCAAAGAACTGGTGCGCGAATCCACTGACACCATCGAACGCCTCTGTATCGAGGCCGCACTGAGATTGACCGGAGACAATCGCGCCTCGGCCGCCGAGCTGCTGGGCTTGAGCCGGCAAAGCCTGTACGTCAAAATCGACCGTTATGGGATCGCTGCCAACCAGTCACCCGAGACCTCGGGGCGCGACAAGCCGGGCAACAGCTGAGATGCGCCCCTGGCAGGCTTCGGATGCAACCAGGCATGGATGCCACCCGAGCGCCCGTCGAGTGCATCGGGAGCGCTTGCCACTTGGAGGCAACGGCGGCCCGCGAGACCGAATGGGCCCGAGACTCCGAACCCGCTTTTTCAACCTAATGCTTCCACCCATCGCCGCGACTCCGATCGACCCCAGGCGTCTCCATTGCAGGTTGCCCGCATGAATCCAGCCACGCGGTCATTGACCGCAACCTACCCTTCCCCCGCAGCGGTCTTCGAAGTCCTGCATCCCATTACCTGGTTCCCGCCCATGTGGGCCTTCGGATGCGGCGTCGTCTCTTCGGGCGCCTCCATCGCAGATCAATGGCTGCTCGTCGCCGCTGGCATCCTCCTCGCCGGGCCCCTGATGTGCGGGACCAGCCAAGTCGTCAACGACTGGTATGACCGCCACGTCGACGCCATCAATGAGCCTGACCGGCCGATCCCGTCGGGACGAATCCCAGGTCGCTGGGGTTTCTATCTCGCCCTGATCTGGACGACCTTGTCTCTTCTTCTCGCCTACGCACTGGGTCCCTGGGTCTTCGGCGCCGCCGTCATCGGAATGGCGCTTGCCTGGGCCTACAGCGCCCCGCCGTTTCGACTCAAGGGGAATGGCTGGTGGGGCAACCTGGCCGTCGGCATCTCGTACGAGGGTCTGGCCTGGGTCACTGGCGCAGCGGTCATGATCGGCGGCGCCATGCCCGACTGGCGGATCCTGCTGCTGGCCTTGCTCTACAGCCTCGGTGCCCACGGCATCATGACGCTGAACGATTTCAAGGCGATCGAGGGCGACGAGCAGATGAACGTCCGCTCACTGCCGGTCCAGTTGGGCGTCGACCAGGCGGCTCGGCTCGCCTGCCTGGTCATGGGACTGCCCCAAGTCGCCGTGATCGCACTCCTCTTTTCCTGGGACAAACCGGCCCATGCCATTGCCGTCGGGGTGGTGCTCTTGGTCCAGGTCCTGATGATGATCCGCTTCCTGGGCAGCCCGCGCGAACGGGCGACCTGGTTCAGCGGACTGGGCGTCAGCGTCTATGTGACCGGCATGATGATCAGTGCCTTTGCCGTGCGCGCACTGGTCTAAACCGCGTCCAGGGCGAAATGCATCCTTTTCACTTAGTGTCTAGCTTTGAGGACTTCACTGGCCTTGGTCGGGACGCGGTTTAAAATTTCATGTTTTTTCATCTCTTGAACCGCGTTCGCTCCGGCAGTCGTCGAGTTTGCCAAGACCGATCCAGACCAGAAACATCGCATACCGCGCTGGGCGCGGTCTAACCTCTGATTCGCGCGCAACCGCGGATACCTTTCCATCCTAGAGATCTGCCATGGCAAACCTCGAAACCTTCGATGTCGTCGTGATCGGCGGCGGTCCGGCTGGCGCAACCGCAGCCACCGATTTGGCGCAGCGCGGTCATTCTGTCGCCCTCCTCGATCGCGCCGGGCGCATCAAGCCCTGCGGAGGCGCAATCCCGCCTCAAGCCATGCTGGATTTCGATATCCCCGAGTCCATGCTGGCGAACCAGGTGAATTCGGCCCGCATGGTGGCACCCTCGGAGCGCACGGTCGACATGCCAATCAATGGTGGTTATGTCGGCATGGTGGATCGCGAGCACTTCGACGAATGGCTCCGTGCGCGTGCCGCCGAAAACGGAGCCCTGCGACTTACCGGCACCTTCGAGGAGATCGAGCGCGATACCGATGGCACTGCCATCGTTCGTTATCGGCCGGGACCAGGACGCGCCAACGGTGATTCCGAGCGGGTGCGCGCGCGGGCCGTGATCGGCGCGGACGGCGCCAACTCATCGGTCGCCAAGCAATGCGTCCCTGGCTCGGACGGCATGAAACACGTCGCCGCCTACCATGAGATCGTCCGCACACCCGCGAACGGAGGCGCCGCCGATTTCGATGGCTCGCGCTGCGATGTCTACTATCAAGGCGATATCTCGCCGGACTTCTATGGCTGGGTCTTCCCTCATGGCGAGACCACGAGCGTGGGAGTCGGCACGGCCGTCCCGGGTTTTTCGCTGCGCTCGGCCTGCAGGGAACTGCGTCGCCGCGCCGGTCTGGATGAGGTCGAAACCCTGCGGCGTGAAGGGGCACCGATTCCGCTCGAGCCGCTGCGCCGCTGGGACAATGGACGCGATGTCGTCCTGGCGGGTGATGCCGCTGGTGTGGTTGCACCCGCCTCCGGGGAGGGGATCTATTACGCGCTGGTCGGCGGACGTCTGGCCGCCGAGGCCGTGACCGAGTTCCTCGCCAGCGGCGATGCGCGCGCACTCAAGAAGGCCCGACGGGCCTTCATGAAGGCCCACGGCAAGGTATTCTGGGTGCTGGGCATCATGCAGCGTTTCTGGTACGCCAACGACAAACGGCGCGAACGCTTCGTCAGTATCTGCGAGGATCCGGACGTTCAGTACCTGACCTGGGAGGCCTACATGCACAAGCGCCTGGTCCGCGCCAGACCGGCGGCCCATGTGCGTATCTTCTTCAAGGACCTGGCACACCTGCTCGGGGTGGTCTCGCCACGCTGACCGCCGGTCGCTCGCCGCGGATCCGGGGTGCGCTGTGGCCGATTGGCTCGCGAGCGAAGGTGTCGTCGACCTCATCCTCGCCTTGGTCCTGCTTGAATGGCTGGTGCTTGCCGGTCTTCATCGTGTGACGGGGCGCGGGTTGGCCCCTGCCGATTTGGCCGGATTTCTGCTTTCCGGCGTCTTCTTGTTGCTCGCATTGCGAGCCGCGCTCGTGGATGCCTGGTGGGGATGGGTCAACCTCTGTCTCGCCGGCTCACTGCTGACCCACTTGGTCGACCTTGCGCGTCGTTGGAAGGCGCGAGGACGCGACTCGACGCGATGATGGACCATCATTGTTTCGGCTCGTTGCGGCCGTCATTCGATTGGCCGGCATACCAGACGAGATGCTCCAGCAGCTCCGCAGTCCGGGAGACCGAGGTCTTCACCCCATCGACCATCGCCGGGACGCGGGTCAGATCCAGTCCGTCCGCGACCTCCAGGGCCGCTAGCTGGGCATTCCCCACGATCGCGGACAAGAGGTCCCGATAGAGCGGATCCGCATGCGAGCTCAAGGGCTGACGCATCAACTTCTGCTGCTCGAGGATGCCCGCTTGAAACCGATGCCGCGCATCCTCGGCGGCCTTGCGGCTGGTGAGATCGGTTAGAAGAAAGACGAAGCCCAAGACCCGATCCGGCGAGGAGAACACGGGGTCGGCACGCAACAAGAAGCGTTGGGCGACCCGCCCGCCGCGAATGCCGCACCGCGGTTGACACCTGTCGTTCACCGGCTCTGGAGGGGGTCTAGAGACCGGACGACTGGCTGGCGAGCCCTTGCTCGCATCTGGCGGTAATGCTGCCTGACCAGGTACCTCGGCAAGGGGCGTCATCAGACAGATCTCACCGCGCCAGGGTCGGTAGTGCGCCATCAGATCCTCGAGACGCTGGGCAGCATCCGGCGGCTCGCACAAGAGGGCCACCAGGTCGTCGAGACAGGCAAGCTGTCCGGACTCGCTGCCCAGCAATCGTTCGAGAGACTGGGTCACCAACAAAACCGACCCCTCGGAATCCGTGATCAGGATTGGCTGATCCGCGATCCTGACCTGCGAGCGGACCTGAGCGAGCTGGGCCTGCGCAATCAGGACCCGCACCGACCGGAACTGCTGCACGACATCGGTGACCGATTCGCCGATCAGACGCGCCGCCGCGCGGCTCGCCGAGGTCCAAGGGATGCTCGTGCCTTCGACCACTTGATGCCATTGGGTGAAAGACCGCCGGGGCGAGAGCTGGGACGGATCCTTGCCGACATCGGCCGGCTTGAATGGATTCCCTCCCCAGGTCATGGTCCGCATCTGCTCGGGACGGAGCCAGAGCAGATACTCGCCAGCACAGTTGGAGATGGGGGTGGCCAGGATCCCACTCGCGACCGCTTTCAAAGAGGCGAACCGCGGCTCCTTATTTGCCAGAGAGGCCGTGGCGATGACCGGCATGCGCGGCTGCTGATCGAGCCAGGCCCCGATCTCGCGCAGTTCCTGCGTACCCGGGACCTCACCCGTGGTGAATACATTGCCGTCATAGAAGATGGCAGCGCCGGCCGCCTCCACCGGTTGCAGCAGAGACTGCGGGTGCTCGATGAGCGCGGTCGTCCAATCGCCATCCCGGGCGATCGACTCGATCATACGTTGTTCGAGCCGCCGGACGGCGAGCTCCGCTTGCGCCTGGACGAAGCTCTCGAGGGCAGCGATCCGGGTCGCCACCGCCTCAGCAAGCAACTCGCAGACCGCGCGGATCTCGTACTGGATATGGCGCGAGGATCGATGATGGCAGGCCACCAGCCCCCAAAGTCGCCCGCCCACCAATAGCGAGGCCACCAGGGTCGCCTTCACGCCCATGTTCTTGAGGTATTGGATATGAATGGGCGACATGCTGCGCAGCGAACAGAGCGACATATCCAGATCCTCGCCGGTCAAAGGCGAGAGCCTCGGAACCAGGGGTACCGGCGTGTAGTCCACGTCGACCAAGAGGCGGATGCGGTGACGCTCGTAAAGCCGGCGCGCGATCTGCGGGATATCCGAGCCGGGGTAGTGGTTTCCGAGATAGGACTCGAGCTCGGGCTCGCACCGCTCGGAGAAGACCTCACCGTGTCCCGCCTCATCGAAGCGATACACCATGACCCGATCGTAGCCGGTGATCTCCTTGAAGAACCGGGCCGTCTCATCGCAGAGGTGACGGAGCGAGGCCGATGCGACAACGACCCCGAGTGCCTCATGGACCTGCCGCGAGAAATCCATCGCCGGCCCGGCCGGTTCCAGCTCGATCACCAAACCACCGGCTCGAGGCCGGTGCAACAAGAGATCGAACGCCTGTTCCGATCGCCCCACATGTGCACGCAGCACCAAGGGAATGGCATTGAGCGGGTCGTTGAGGTGCGGCCGGATACGATCGGCCAGACCACCACCCAGGTCATTCAGAGGCCAACCGACCAGCTCCTGGTCAAACCCCAGGAGTTCTTTCGCATTGGCGCTCGCCTGGACGATGGCAAGATCAGGCTCGCGGACGACGAGCAAGGCGCCGTGAGGCTGAATGGAGGCGGCATGCTCGATCTGCTCGCGCTCACAATTGGATAGATCGGCCTGTCCGAATGCCGGCGAGGGTGAGTCACCCAGGAGCGACTGACCTGGGCGCACGTCCTCAGTCATTGCCGTTCGGATGCTTCATCGCGTCAGTATCCAGGCCGTAGCGGTTCAGCTTCACATAGAGGCTCTGGCGGCTCAGACCCAGCAACTCCGCAGTCGCCGTTCGATTGCCGCCGGTCTGTTTCAGCGCCTCCTCGATGTAATATCGTTCCACCAGGCTCACCGTCTCGTCGACCAATGTGCGTAGCGCGGACTTGCCGATCTGTCCAGTCAGAGCGCTCAGCCGATCACCGAGACGGTCGCGATTGCGACGAGGCGTCAGACGACGCCCCACGTCACGGATCAAGACACAGATGAAATCCGGATCCGTCTCCGCATTTCCTGCTGCCGAGATCTCAACCTCCGTTTCGCTCCCGAGCTCACCGTGGAGCATCGTCGAGAACAGACGCACGGCGCCCAAGCGTTGCACGTTAGCCAACAGGACGGTCAAATCGGCACCCGGACGCCCCAACCAGCGTCCAAGTGTCTCATGCACGACCGAGGTCTCCGTGGGCATCTGAATGAGATCGAGGCAACCACGATTGGCCCTCAGGATCAGGCCCGCCCGATCGGTAATCACGAAGCCATCCGGAAATCGCTCCATCAGATCCTGCCACGGCACTCGGCCGACTCCATCCCTGTAGGCTGGTTCCGACCCGGTCGGCGTGAATTGCAGAAGGTAAATGGCGCCGGACTCGGAAGACAACAATGACCCGCGCACGATCCAAGCCGTGCGATCTGAACCGAGATGCAGCAGGATCCCGGGGGCGCTTCCCTCCTCCGTCACCCGGTTCAGCATTGCCTGAAAGGCGTCGCGTTCAGCGGGAAGCAACACCGCAGGAAACTCCTTGCCGACGAGCGTCTCCCTCCGCTGCGAGCCCACACTCAGCGCCTGAGCGGCCGCGGGATTGAGTTCCAGGATATTGAGATTACCCGAGCGGAGCAGAAGAACGGCCTCGGTCGAGGATCGGAACAGCAATCGATAACGGGTCTCGACCTCCCGTAGCTTCCAGTAATCGCGCTCCATTGCCTGCTGCGCCTCGACCAGACGCGACTGGAGTTCGGTCACCGCCTGCAGACTCCTGCCAATGGCTACGAGGCCCGCCTGCCCCCCGAGACGCACAGCAGTATACTCGATCGGTAGCGCAAGGCCGCTCGGGAAGCGCTGCGTGACCTGCCGAAAGGCCGATACACCGCTGACCCGGGCATCTTCGACCAAGCGCCGCAGGTTCTCGCCGCCGTCGGGCCCAACCGTCTCGGTCCAGGGACGGCCGACCCAGGCATCCAAGCCCTCGTCCGGGATGGTCGCCGCCAGGGCAGCCCGCTGAATCACCCCGTCGCGATCGAGAAAAAGCGTCACATCAGGCTGGGGAAGGTTGTCGATGGTCATGATAGCGTCGAGACCTGGAATCAGTGGAACAATCAGTGAGTCATATCCTCCTTTCAGCCCTATTCGAGTCCGTCAATCACCTATTCGTTCAGAGCATCTCCTTTGCATCAACAGCGGGGCGGACCTCCCCCAAGGGCCGGGCAAAGCCTCTGTTCGGATGGCGTTTCATATTCGCGCCTTACAGCCAAGAGTTCAACAGTACTCTCATCATGACGAGGGGCTGATGCAATGGATCCTTCGCTTCTTCGCCGACGGCCTTAACTCCGGCTCGTGAATCCGGTATTCTCCTGTTTTTAGCCGTCCTCGCAAGCATCAGCCCTCGTAGCTCAGTTGGATAGAGCAATCGCCTCCTAAGCGATAGGTCACAGGTTCGAATCCTGTCGAGGGCGCCAAAATCCATATCCTGATCAGGACGTTAGCGCGCTCGGCACGGGGTCTTTGCCTTCCGTACATCCTCCAACGTGACCAAAACGTGACTCGTGGTCCAACACTTCCACCGTACCGCGAGCATTCTCCGGTGCCAGGTGCGCGTATCGCTCAGTCACCTTGATGGTGCTGTGACCGAGTAGATCGCGGATCTGGGCCAGCGGCACTCCCGCCTGCGCGAGCCAAGCGGCGCAGGTGTGGCGAAGATCGTGCAGGTGGAAATCCTCGATCCCCGCGCGGGCGCATGCAGACGCGAAGCTGTTCTTGACGTCCCCGATGCGATTTCCGCTACGCCGGCAAAACACCCACGGGCTAGCCGGCGCATGCTCATCGCGAAACTGCTTACGACCAACAATAGCTTGGTAGGCGTTCCGGTTGAGCGGCACCGACCGTCTCCTGCCCGCTTTTGTATGGCGGGCCTCCAAGTAGATGAGTCGGTTCTCCAAGTCCACACGACTCCACTCCAACCAGAGCAGCTCCGCCCGACGCATCCCGGTGTTCACGGCAATCCGAATCAGATCCGGTAGGTGCGGCGCACGCGGTTCCTTGCCCGCCTCATCGATCAAGTTCTCGGCTTGTGCGCGGGTGATCCAGCGCACGCGCCCTTCCGGTTCGCGTTGCCGGCAGCCCCGCGCCGGATTGGGGATGTCCCAACCCCATTCTCGCTGTGCATATCCGATGGCAGCAGAGAACAGTCCGATTTCCTTGTTAGTAGGCGTCCATTAATTAATTCCCGATTTCTTGGTCTGATGGTATAGTTCAGTTCGGGGCATAGCCGTCGTCGCCGGATGTTGAGTGTTGCCATCTCT
>JANQGF010000166.1 GCA_028277465.1 Chromatiaceae bacterium | reverse complement strand
TAATGATTCAGAAACAACCTATACACCGTAGGTTGGGCAAAGCGGAGCGTGCCCAACAAGGGCGTCTCAAGTTGCACCACTTGTTTCTGAATCGTTCCTTATCGGTGTCTGACTGGCCATGGGTCATCGGCCAACCGAGCTCCGATGCTCTCGAGGCGCTCCGCAGGCATCATCAAATAGTCCCAGTAGTAGGCATCCACTCCCGCCATCCAGTCTTCCAAGGCCAGAAACGGGTGCCCCAATAGATCGGTCAGGACATAACTCCACGTCGATGCCAATGAGAATAGGTCGCCGGCATGGTGGCCATAGACGCTGTATGCAGCAGCGCCGAACTCGACCGAGAAGATCGGCCGATCCCTTGCAGCGAGCCCCCGGGCACCGGCCAGCACATCGAGCTCCGCCCCTTCGACGTCGATCTTCACGAAATCGACACGTCCATGCATCTGCGCACCCGCCGTCAGTTCATCCAGTGTTGTCACTTCCACCTCGATCTCTTCGGTTACGGCATGTGCTTCGTCGTTATAGTGTCGTCGACGAAGCCCACTCTCCTCAGGTGCATGCGTGTTCACGACAAAGCGCGCCCGGCCTGGGTGGTCACTGGCTGCTGCGTTGATCAAGGTTGCCTCGGGGCGTTCTGCAAACAAGTGACGCAGATAGGCGTACTCCCGCGGCAAGGGCTCGAGCACCCAGACCCGGCTGGCATGGATCTCATCGAGGAAGACCCTTGCATGGCGTCCCGAGTGCCCCCCTACATCGATGATTCTGGCGCCTGGCTGCAGGAACCGCCGATAGCTGCGCTCCAGGGTGGCCTCCCAGTCCCAGGTCAGAGGATCCGGGGTCTGTGTCCTCAAGACTTGCAGATACTCGAGTGCCGTGGGTAGGTCGGGCGCAGCGTTCGCTAAGCAGCTCTTCTGCTCACCGGCCGCTTTTCCCCCCGAGAGTGGTTCATCATCCATCCCAATCACCTCCGTAGCCGTAACCAGAGACTTTGACATCCGAGCACTGAACTTTCGTAAAATACCGCATCCCACCGCATCGGCCGGTCAGTCGCCAACGGGATTTGGCCTCCTTTCCGATCCCTGAATCAATCTCCCGGAAACCGCCAATGCCTATGGATTCAGAATCCATCGGACTCGCCCGCTCCAGTCCATTATTCAGCAAGGTCGCGCGACTGGTGCGTTTCGGCATCGTTGGCGTGACCGCGACGCTGGTCCATTTTGGCGTTGTCGTTCTGTTGGTCGAAACCAGGCTTCTGTCCGAGCCCCTTTTCGCGAATCTGATCGCCTTCTCCTGCGCGGTGTGGGTCTCCTATCACGGCCATAACCAGTGGACCTTTCAGCATCGACGACGCAGCTCGCGCCAGTTTCTCCGGTTTCTGATCGTTACACTCGCCGCATTGGGTCTCAATCAGGCGATCCTCTACCTCGCCACTCGGCCCCTAGGGTGGGACTATCGGATCGGCATGCTGCTGGTGATTCTACTGGTGCCGCTCTTCACCTATTTGCTCGCCCGCTCCTGGGTGTTTCGCACCAAGACCTGACGACGGTGGATCCGCTTGTCCCTCATCGGCCTCGGTGAAGCCGTAGGTGCGTCGCACCAGAAACAGCGGTCGCTGCTTGACCTCATGATACAGACGGCCCAGATACTCCCCGATCACTCCGAGCGAAATGAGCTGAATCCCGCCCAGCATCAACATCACGACGATCAGGCTGGCGAATCCCGGTACATCGACACCCAGGATCAGTGTGCGCAAGACCAAATACAAAGCGTAGAGCATGGCCAGCAGGGACACCAACAACCCGATATAGCTCCATAGACGCAAGGGCAGGGTCGTGAAGCTGGTCAGACCGTCCAAGGCGAAATTCCACAGTTTCCACAGACTCCATTTCGAAGACCCGAGGGCTCGCTCGGCCTGCTCGTACTCCACCTCTGAGCGACGAAAGCCCACCCAGGCGAACAACCCCTTCATGAAACGGTTTCGCTCGGGCAAGGTGTTGATGGAGTCTACGACTCGCCGATCAAGTAGCAGGAAATCGCCAACATTCTGCGGTATCGGTGTCTCAGTCAACCGATTGAAGAAGAGATAGAAAAGTGCCGAGAGCATCTTCTTCATCCGGCTTTCTTCGCGTCGGGCAACATGCCTTGCGTATACGACATCATGGCCTTCGCGCCATTTTTCGATGAGCCGGGAAATCACCTCGGGTGGATGCTGAAGATCGCCATCCATGACCACCACGGCCTCGCCACGCGCGAACCTCAGGCCTGCGCTCACGGCGTATTCCTTCCCGAAATTGCGCGACAGGTCGACGATCTTGATCTCGGGATGGGATGCCGCGAGCCCCACCATGACCTCCAGGCTTGCGTCCCGGCTGCCGTCATTGACCAGAATGATCTCGCTCGCCAAGTCGGTCTTGCGGAGGATCCGCAGGAGCGATGCCGCCAAGTGTGGCAGCAATTGCTCCTCGTTATAGACGGGTATCACGATCGAAAGAAGGTCCAAGATGGCTCCTGAAGCGCATGCCTATGGGATTGGAAACTGGAAAGCATGCTCGTCACGGTGATCCTGCGGGAGGTGTATCCTGCACCCGCGCACGGATGAGCGCCATTCCCAGCAGCCGTGTATCATTCGCGTTCAGGCCGAGTTCCGCCGGAGAACGTGGGTCAGCGATCAAGAACTCGAATGTCAGCACTCGGGCTCCTGCTACCAGGTCGGCCGGTAGTTCCAGGCGCCGCCAGCCGCCCGGCTGCTCAAGGGTGAAGCGCCATTCCGTCAGCCGGGTCTCGTTCAGGGAGACCGTCACCCGCTGTGATCGCAGACCTTCGCTCAGCAAGGTCTGTACCTCAAACTCAGCGAGGCCCTTCCCTGACATTGGCTGCTCCAAAGGCAGCGTTAGGCGCGCGTGTCGACCAAGCGACCAAGTCCCCCAATGCTCGGAGAGTGCCCAAGCCGTGTCCAGGTAGGCAATGTCTTCGCTTCCAGAAATCAGGTGCAACGGGCGTCCCGGATCATAGCTGGGGATGTCCGCCGGCGCTGCTTCCCACGATTGCCTTGTCGCCGGGGGCAGAGCCGTCCACTCCAGACTACAGGCATAACCATGCTCAAAGGCGCGGCAGGCCGATGGGGGAGCTGCCATTCGGGCCAGTTGACCGCGCCCATAGGGCGGGCGCTGAAACACGATCAAACGTCCTGGCACCAATGTCGTTTGGTAGGAATCCCGGACCGCACCAACGCAATCCGGTTTCCAGCGGGCCGCGTAGAGACTATTGGTCCTCAGCTGATGGTGCGCGGCGAGCAGCTGCAAATCGAAACTCAATGCCATTCCGGCCTCATCCGGGGTGCAGAACATGGGTGGATAGAGCAGCAATTCATCATGTAACGGCACAAGCTCGCGCCAACGCGCATCGCTAGATAGGTGCGCCAGTTCGGATGATCGTGCCTGAAGATGGGCCCGCAGGGGTTGGGTGTCGATCCACTGTAAGGCCGCTATAGCCACCAAGGCCGGTGCGGCCAACCGTTTGGGCAGCCAGGCCAGCAGTCCGATCAATGCCACGAGGTAAGCCAGATAGAACACCGGCCAGAAGAACCGGCTCGTCACCCGAAAATGTCTGGCCAATGCCTCCAGTGGCGGGGGCCATGAATAGTCGAAAAGCCGTCGGTCGAGGGCATAGACCTCGGGTGAGACTGCATAGATGAATAGCCCCAGCGCCAAGACGACGAGCAGCCAGCCGCTCAGACCGATATCGGTTGCCTGATGCCTAGCCGGCAGGGTCGCACGTCCCGGTGGCCTCAGCCATCGCCACAATCCCAGTGCGCCAGACAGGATCAACGCGGCCCAGATGCCTGCTCCGAAATAGACAAAGCCCTCGACGGCTTGGCGCCCGGTGGGATCCGCATGTCCCCAACCCGGAAAAAGCCCGCTCAAGCCTTGGGCCAGCAGTGGAGCAAGCAGGTTCATCGTATAACTGGTATCCGATGCGGCTGACGTCGGCAGACCACCGAGCGAGATGTGGCCGGATATCAGCATCACGCCCAGTATCCAGATCAGCCCGAGGAGCGTGCGGATTGACTCCGCGCCAAGCCGTCGATCGCTCAGCGCGCGCTCTATCCGCGCGGTCACAAAGAGCGCTGCCGTCAGCGCCAGGAAATAGGGGTGCACCCACAGCGCCACCGTCAACAATGGCAGCCACCAGACCAGTATCCTCCCCGGGCGAATCTGCTTGCGACCTTCTCGCAATACGAGGAGCAGCCCGAGCAGCACCAGGAAGTGCCCCATGAGCGCCAGGTGCTCCATCCAATAGCGGATCATCAGAAGCGGTGCGGTGCAGGCGATCAGCGTTCCCGCGACCAGCGTGATCAGGGTCGCATGACCGAACTGCCGCAGGAGGAGGTTGAACGCTACCGCTTGCAGCACGAAACAGAGCAATACCCAGGCGCCGAAATAGTTCACTACTTGCCCGGTCACCGAAAACCAGATCTTCGCCGGTAGTGCGAGCAAAGGGATGCTATCCGTGAAGGCGATATTCATCCCGCTCGGCCCCAGATTCTCAGCCATCAAGAGCGGTAGGCGCCATTCGTCGTGGAGATAGTAGAGGAGGCCGACCAGGGCCTGATTCTGGTCTCCGGTTGGAAACCAGGCTCGGGCACTCTGCCCCGAGAGGAACCCCCACCCCACTAGTGCCGCGGCGATCGCCGCCCCGAGTAGAATCGACCCTCCTAGCAACTGCCACAGCGGCAGGACCCGATCCATGGGACCAGACCCCTCCTCCACTGGTGCGCATCGCGTCTCTGGCATGACGACTCCTCCCAATGTCAACCGTCTTCCGTCAAGTTGGTCCAGAGCGGAGTTCGACGCCCTTACGTCGCCGTGACGCAAGGTACGATCCACCATCCCGATGTTCCGCAGTCCAACTGAACTCTAGCTGTTCGGCCGCCTGCTCAGATTCGCCTTCACTCGGCGCACCGCCGTTCCAGGCAGCTATGGTCCCGATCGATGTCTTTCGGTGAAGTCGGAGGCGACGCGCGCGAAGTCAGCGGCCTGCCGCAATTGCCAAGAATCTCCGCTGCTTTCTGGCAGACGATTTGATTCCGCTTGGTTCTCGGCACATGACCCGCACATTCCGCGGAGACGGGTGTTGCCACGGTGATTGGAGATCTCTATGGTATCAATCGTGACGAGAGACTCGGGACGACACACCCACGCTGCGGCGGCCATTCTAGAGACCTGTAGCGGTGAATCCTAGGTTGGTTTTGGGAGCCGAGATGCTCTTGGAGGTCGCTGACACGAGAGGTTCTTTCAAAGTCGTTTCTAGGCCTCATGGGCCAAACGGCAACGAAAATTGGTTTTGATCTGGGCTCGCCGTGCGTGGGTGCGATCAATTTGCTACTTTGTGGAAACTGTTGTAGCTTTACCGGCGAGCTCAGCTGGGCGCGGTTGGCGTCCTGTGAGTTTTGCCAAAGTTTCTGACTCTCACGCTGAGGATTTGTGTGTACGCTTGTGTCCGCCAGGGCATGACAGAAATCGCCTAAGGGCTTGTCCGCAAATAACTTGAACAATTGGCGTAAAGCCCGGCCAAGTCGGAGTGGCTATCTCAAGGTTGAAGACTGCTCAAGTTGCTCGCGGACGGCCCCTGAGCAAAGCGACGGCATGAGGTTCGCGTTTCTTTGTCAACCGGTGACATGCGGAAGGTTGCGAGCGCAACAGTTAGTGTGTACCCTCGGCGTTGCGTTCGGGCGTATCGATGGGTCTGCTGTGCAGAGTGCAATGGTGTAGCGCCTCGATCTCGACCAGGTCGGGCCGAGTCCGAGGGTGCGCTAATCGAGTGGGCTGCCGCTGAGGAGCGCGATTGCACCTGAAGCGTACGGAGTCACGCGGTGGCATTTGTCGTCGTGGAGCAACGTTGCAGATCGTGCGTCACCAACACATTGCAGTCACGTAGGGGTACGTAACGGTTTCGTTTTCTGAGTCCACTTCCGGCGGTTTTGGTTCGCGTCCAGGTATTTTTCGGGGAGACTGGACAAAGTATGTGCTCATCCGAGTAGGGTC
Source organism: Chromatiaceae bacterium (assembly GCA_028277465.1). Taxonomy (GTDB): domain Bacteria; phylum Pseudomonadota; class Gammaproteobacteria; order Chromatiales; family Chromatiaceae; genus JANQGF01. The sequence goes on along the minus strand of JANQGF010000166.1, from coordinate 45,786 downwards.
GTGCTACGCTGCTCTTGCCTTCACTTCAATCCAATCCTGACGAGGTACTTTCGCTGATGGCCATGATCACTTATTCAAATGGGGTTAGGTTTGATGCCGCGGTTGCGGATATCTTCGGAAATGCCTACCTCGCCGCTTTGGGGCGCGCACCCGTTCCATCGGACAGCGAATCCGCCAATGACCCCGGTGGCCTGCTCTTCTGGGTGAACCAATTCTTGGGTGGTACCGGTTCCGTTCCTGATTTCGAAGGGGATGTCGGCGCAATTGGTGACGCGTTCCTAACCTCCCCCGAGTACACCTCGCGGTTCGGCAGCGATTTGACCCCAGAGCAGCATGTCGACGTTTGGTACAACAACTTTCTCGGGCGGCCTCCGAGTGCTTCCGATATCGCATTTTGGGGGGACCTCATTAGGACACTTGGCCCAGGCGAAGCGCTTATGGCATTCGCCAACACCGACGAGTTTAGTGCGGTCAACACGGATGCCGTCGCGTCGATCAATAGCTGGATCGTGCAGCTTGCGACGGTAGATCCCGAAGCTTTTGCCCCCGACCCCTCAACCCCAGAGTCCGCGCAGGAGACGATTGGGGATACCGAGGGCCAAGATTGGCTGGACGAGAACCCGAATCTCGATCCGGTGAACGAGGTCTTCAACGTGGGCTCGTCCGACGTCGCCAATTTCGCCAAACAGCCGATCGACCCGAATGGCTATCTGCTTGGATCCGACTTCGGGCAGGATATCGTCACCTTCGATCTGAACAAACCGATCGGCAACGATATCGTTCTCGGTATGATCCTCGCCAACAAGGGGGAATTCGATCCCTTCGGGAACAAGCAGGGCGATATCGTCGAGTTCCTCGGGGTTTCGAATGCCGAAGAGCTTGCCGGTATGATCGCGTCGGTCACACTCGAGAAGGATCTGGACGCCTCGACGGACTTTCTCGCGCGCGTCCCCGGCTATCGCTATGAGACCTTCTTCGCCGACAAGGACTTCTGGGACATGACCGTCACCCTCACCAATGGTGACACCATACAGTTCATCGATTTCATTGCCGACGATGCCGAGGGTGCCATTGACGCGGGTCTGACTGAGGGGACCATCACCGATAGTGGTGAAATCGAGGGCCTGATCGGCATTCTCGAGGCCAATGACAATGTCATGTATGGCTGACCAGGCGGCGTATCTGCCTGACCGGGAGTGCACGGCCATGTGGACGACCACGGCCAGGTAGGGTTGCTTGGGCGTACCAAGGGGAGCCAAGTGAATTGCTCCTTCAGCTAGAGCCCTTCGGCCCCGCCATGAGCAATGGCGGGGCCTTTTTATTGACTTCCGACTAGTGCGTGGCCCTGTGTTCGGGCCAGTTGTGGTCGAGATTGGGGTGAGACATGTTGCACTAGCTTCGCGTCGTAACAATCATTCGCTACCATCATGCGTGATCCTATTCTCACTGCGTACGCCATGCGACGGTTGGGTGGCGACGAGCCTGGTTCGCTCACACAATGGAGATCAAGGTGCTGTCATCCTTTGCGAGAAAACGCGTGTTGTTGCTTCAGGGGCCTATGGGACTTTTTTTTTCACGCCTGCGAAGGGATCTGGAAGCAGCGGGGGCCGAGGTTCTTAAGGTCAATTTCTGCGCGGGGGATTGGCTCTTCTATCCATCCAAATCCATTAATTTTCGGGGTAAATTAGAAGACTGGCCGACCTTTCTGAGTGCGCTCCTCGCCGAGCACAAGATCGATGTGGTTTTTCTGTTCGGGGACTGTCGTCACTACCACATCGTCGTGCCACATGTCTTGCGCTGGCGGCGGGTTCAGCTCTACGTGTTCGAAGAAGGCTATCTCCGACCGGATTTCATCACCCTGGACCGTGGGGGGGCCAACAACTTCTCATCCGTTCCACGTGATCCGGACTTCTATCGCTCGCGTCCCATCCATCCCATCTCGAGGCAGAAGGTCGAGCCGGTCAAGGGGGCCTTTTCGCGGGCGGCGGTCTATGCATCCTGTTACGCGATTGCCAACTTTCTTTTCAAGCCTTTATTCCCGCATTACCGGCACCATCGTCCGCTCAATCCCTTTCAGGAGGCCTTCTTCTGGCTGCGCAGCGGTTGGCGTAAGCAGGTCTATCGGCATCGTCAGCGCGCGCTCGGGGAGACATTAAAAGGTCCTCTATCGGGGCGTTTTTTTCTTGTTCCACTCCAGACGCACAATGACTCCCAGATTCGAGTTCACTCGCGTTTCTCTTCGATCGAGGAATTCGTCGAGTTTGTGGTCTGCTCATTCGCCAACCACGCCGATCCGTGCCATTGGCTCGTTTTCAAGCACCATCCTTTGGATAGAGGATATCGCGATTATCATGCTTTCTTGCGGAGAATGATCCGAAAGTATGGAGTCGATGGTCGTGTGGTCTATGTCCACGACGTACATCTTCCCAACCTATTGCGTCATGCTATTGGTACGATCGTGGTCAATAGTACAGTTGGGCTTTCCTCGATTCTTCACGAGACGCCCGTCTGCGTCTTGGGTGACCCTATCTATCACTTCGCCGGGCTGACCTATCAAGGGCGGTTGGACGACTTCTGGCGTGAGCCTGGCGCGGTGGATCATGAGCTCTTTCTAGGGTTCCGGGCGTGGTTGATGGCCCACAACCAGGCAAACGGAAACTTCTATCGTCGATTGCCAGTTTTCAAGAATCATACCGGAGTGGCTTGGCCGCCGATTCTCGAACCCGAAGAGATGCCCGTTTCCCTGCCGGCGATGGATCGTCCAGCCCAGGCGCTGCAATCGAAGAGCAAGGGATTGGTCAAGTGTGCGACTTAAGAGCACCTTGCAGAATTCAGGGTCGCCATCAGGTCGGGCTCGACACTGATCCGGCAATTGAATTGATCGGGTCAAGTATCTGGGACTGATTGCGATTGAGGTCTTATCATCACTCGAGTTTGATGGGAGGGGTGCGGTTGTCCTTGGTCGCAATCCGTGCTTTCTTTCTGCCGATCGTCTGCGCATGGAGTTGTTTCTTCACGACCAGGTCCACGACATGCTGCTCGCGCTTGTTGGCGCGGCGGCAGTGGCCTGGTTGAAACCAATCTGTCGTATGGATCACGACCGACGCCCACCATTTGCTTTCGCGTTCCCGCCAGGCGTGAGAGGATACGGACTCCCAAGAGTAGCCGTCGAATACGGCTGCGTTGACGAAATGGTCGAGCGCCCTGACACCCGCGCGGGCGCGTGAGACGCGCCCCGTCACCCCATAAAAGGCGAGCATCAAGAGTCCGAGCAATGCGAGCGGAAGCAAGATAGACGCTAACAGAAGCCCCGCGAAGAATTCTTTCATGACGGTTACCGGGATACGGCGTTTCACTCGCCTTTGATTATCCATTCACCCAAGCAGTCGCGCGACTGCTCCGTTTGATTGGTGCGCGAGCCGGCCGAGTGGCCTTCGCGCACTGCTCGGCGGACGGGTTATACTCTGCGGTGCCCCTGCGAGGACAAGACCGACACCCCGCGCGCTCTGGCTCGGGGTGGCTGACGCACTAGCATGCCTGGCTGGTCCTTGCCGTGTGCGCGGCAGTGTGTCGGCAAGTCACCGAGGTGTTACGACATTAACTGCACAGATTGTTATTATGCCATTGGCGAAGGGAGTAGGGGTTCGTGCCCTGGTGGCGGATCACGCACCTTGGATCTGCGTGCCGCCTTGGCCCTGTTGTTAGTGGCCACATTGAACGGCTGCACCATGCTTCCCTTGCAGCAGCGATCCGAATCGAGAGATTTACCCCCATCCTCGTCGGTTCTTCCGGAGACCTTTCAGACGGTTCTCTCGCGGGAGCCGGGAGGCACCAGTGTTTGGTTTGCCGAGAGCCCCTGGGGTATGGGTGTCACTCTGGTTCTACACGATACTTATTGGGCGGCCAGCGGGCGTTTCTGCCGCAAGCTCACGGTGCAAACCGAAGGGCCTCCGCGGCTCGCGCTGGCCTGCCAGGGGGATGATGGGATCTGGGAACGCGTCCGTTTGCTCCAGGAAGGGGGTTGGCCCGTTTTTGATCCACTGGATTACACCGGTGTGCCTGTGAGGTCCGACTAAATGTCTCGCCGCAGATTCTGGAGGGCTTGGTGGTCCCTCTGGACCTTGCTGTTTGCCTCCTTCTCGATGCCGAGCGGGGCGCAGCTCGTCTCGGACAAGGGAGATATTCCACGTGAACAGCAGGTGATCCCGCTGCCCGAGAGCCTGGAACGCACGGTCCCCTCGATCGGCCCGCATACGGGCACCTTCGGCCCGGTGACCCCCGCGGCACTTGGTACAGGCGAGATCCTCCCCTTCGGTGCGAATCTGTTTTCCGGTGGCTTTCGCGGGGTACGGGCGTCGGGATTGAACCCCGCCTACCAGGTGATGCCAGGTGACCAGGTGACCGTTCGGGCCTGGGGTGCCTTGGAACTGGACCGCGTGTTTCCGGTGGATGCCCAAGGCAACATCTTCGTCCCTCAAGTGGGCCCGGTCCAGGTCCAGGGGGTATCGGCAGGAGAACTGGACAAGCGCGTCAAGTCCGCGATCGGCGAGGTCTTCACCGATAACGTTTCTGTGTACACCAATCTGCAGGGTGTGCAGCCCGTCGCTGTCTTCGTGACCGGCTATGTGAAGAACCCGGGGCGTTATGCAGGTATTCCGGGCGATTCGGTGCTGAACTTCCTCGATCAGGCATCCGGGATCGACATCGAATCGGGCAGCTTCCGCGACATTCGTATCCTGCGCAATGGAAAGGCCATTGCCACGGTCGATCTCTATGCCTTCTTGCTCAGGGGTGAGCTCCCTCGCCCTCAGTTCGCCGAGGGTGACACCATCGTGGTCGGACCGCGGGGTCCGATGGTCACGGTGACGGGCGACGTCTCCCAAGCCCATCGCTATGAGTTGGTCTCGACATCGGTCAGCGTGGGCGCCCTACTGGACTGGGTTCAGCTCAAGCCGGGTGTTTCGCATGCATTGATCAATGGGGTGCGTGGTGGGGGCCCCTTCTCGGCTTATCTGCCGCTCGACGAGTTTCGGCGCGAGCTCCTGCGGGGTGGCGATGAGATCCTCTTTTCCGTGGATCAGCGTCTCGACACCATCGTGGTACAGGTCGAGGGTAGCTACGAGGGTCCGACGCGTTTCACGGTCCCCACCGATGCGCGGCTCATGGAGTTGCTCGACAGCATCCCCATCAACCCGCGATTGGCCGATGTCACCAGTGTCTCGGTCAAGCGCAAGAGTGTTGCCTTGCGACAACGCGAGTCGCTGAGAGAGAGCCTGCGCCGACTCGAGGCAGCCTATCTGGGTGCCTCCTCGGCGACGGCTGAAGAGGCCGAGATCCGCGTCAAGGAAGCGGCGCTGATCCAGGATTTCGTCAAGCGCGCCGAGCTTCTGGCGCCCACGGGTCGTCTGGTGGTCGCGCGTCACGGTGAGATCAGCAACATCGGATTGCAGGATGGCGACATCATTACGATTCCAAACAAATCGGATGCGCTCTTCATCAGCGGCGAGATCTTGGTTCCGCAGGCCATGGTCTTCAACCCGAAGGACAGGGTCGACGACTATATTCGGCGCGCAGGAGGCCTCACCGAACGCGCCGACTCCTCGAAGATCCTCATCGCGAGACAGAACGGAGAGGTGGTGGCAGCCAAGGACGCCCGTCTGCGTCCCGGGGACGAGATCCTGGTTCTCCCCGCGATTCCTTCCAAGAACCTACAGGTTGCCTCGGTGCTCGCCGAGATTCTCTACAATCTAGCGGTGACGACCCGGGTGGTCCTGGATATCGGCAACCTGTCGAGACTGAATTGATCCATGCGCTCGCCCTGGCAGGTCACAAAGAGCGTCTGGTACGCCCTGTTCATGCGCGAGGCGCTTGCCCGCATCATGGGCGACCGTCTGGGGGCCTTCTGGATGCTGGCGGAGCCCATCGCCTTTCTGATGATGTGGGTTGCGATCCGGTACTTCGTCTTGGGCCGCTCCCGCGACGTCATTGGCGCCGACTACATACCCTGGCTCCTCGTTGGCATGGTGGGCTTCTTCGTGTTTCGCGCCGGGCTGAAGCGCACAATGGGTGCGGTCGCGGCCAATCAAGGCCTCTTTGCCTATCGTCAAGTCAAGCCAATCGATCCAGTGCTCGTCCGTGCTGGGTTAGAGGGCCTACTCCAGACCATCATCTTCATCATCCTGTTGACGGGTGCGGCCCTCTTGGATTACCCGATTGTTCCGGCCGATCCACTAAGTGCGATCTTCTTTTGGGTTTCGCTTTGGCTCTTGGGCCTTGGGGCTGGTCTGGTGGTCTCGGTGATGGTCAGTCTCTTCCCGGAGTCCGAGCAAGTCGTCAGTATCATGATGTTTCCCATGTTCATCCTCTCGGGGGTCATCTTGCCGGTCCAGAATCTGCCGTTCTGGCTGCAGGAAATCCTTCTCTACAATCCCGTTCTGCACGGCTTGGAGTTATTGAGATCGAGCTTCTTCGCGACCTATAAGAGCCTGAGTGGGGTCGATTGGGCCTATCTCTGGCTCTGGACCCTGAGCTTGATCGCCTGGGGTCTGGCCCTCCACGTGCGGTATGCCTCGCATTTGAAAGCAAGATGATTGAAGTTCGAGACGTCTATAAACGCTACCACAACCATGCGGGGAGCAACTGGGTATTGCGTGGCGTGGACTTTCGTTTGCCGAAAGGCGTCAGCGTTGGTTTGGTTGGCCGTAACGGCGCCGGGAAGTCCACGCTTCTGCGCTTAATCGGAGGCATGGATCACCCCGATCGGGGCCGGATTATCCGTCACTGTCGGGTGTCCTGGCCGATCGGTCTGGGGGGCGGATTCCAGAGCGCGATGACGGGTCGGCAAAACGTCAAGTTCGTTGCCCGCGTGCATGGTGACGGTGCCCGGATTGCCGAGATCATCGCGTTCGTGCAGGACTTCGCCGAGATCGGCAAGGCCTTCGATGAGCCTGTGAAGACCTATTCCAGCGGTATGCGCAGCCGACTGCTCTTCGGGCTTTCATTGGCCTTTGATTTCGATCTTTATCTCTCCGATGAAGCCACTTCCGTTGGAGACCTCGCGTTCAAGGAAAAGGCCAAGAAGGCGTTCAGGGAGCGTATCGACAAGGCGAATCTGATCATGGTTTCGCACAGCGAGGGGATCCTGAAAGACCTCTGCCAGGCCGGTCTCTGGTTGCGTGAGGGTAAGGCGATCTGGTTCGACAGCATTCAGGATGCGCTGAATGCCTACCGGAAGGGCACCAAAGCCGCATGAAAAGACTGGCCTCGATGAATCCGGTCTGGCTCATTTGCCTGGTCTCCATCTGTGTGGTCGGTTTCTACTGGTTGTTGCTGGCCTCGGATCGCTATGTTTCGCGAGCCAATGTGGTAATCATGAGTGCACAGGTCACTCAAAGTGGCGCCGGCTTGGACGCCATTCTCAGCGGAAGCAGCTCCAATGACCTTTTGATTCTGCGTGACTATCTCTTGTCGGTCGACATGCTCGAGATGCTGGATGAGGAGCTGAATCTGCGTGCGCATTATGCTGCTCCGAATCTTGACCGGTTCTCGCGGTTGTCATCCCAGGATGTGCCCATCGAGGATTTTCATCGCTATTATCTGAAGCGGGTCTTGGTGGAACTGGACGAGTATGCGCAGGTGCTCAGGGTCTCTGCGCAGGCCTGTGATCCGGAGACGGCTCGCGCGATCGTCACGCTCATGCTGAGCAAGGGTGAGGTTCACATGAACGAGATGGGCCATCGTCTGGCCGAGGGGCAGGTGCGCTTCATCGAGGTCCAAGTGGAAGACCTCAGAGATCGTTTGCTGGAGGCGACCGACGTTCTATTGGCCTACCAGAACGAACATGGTCTAGTCTCACCGCCGGAGACCGTCCAGAGCCTGAGTTCGGTTGTGTCCACGCTCGAGCAGTCGCTGGCGAAGGCCAATGCTAAGCGGCTCGCCTTGAGCGTTTCCCAGAGCGAGCGCTCGCCGGACATGCTGCGTTCAAAGAGCGAGATCGAGGCGTTGGAGAAGCAGATTGCTTTCGAGCGCGCGCGGTTGGCGCAGCAGTCGGGTCGTGCGCTCAACCAGCTCGCGTCGGAGTACGAGATGCTAAACCTTCAGGTCGAGCATACTCGCCAACTCTACTCCAGTGCCATCACGGCGCTCGAGAACACACGTGTCGAGGCGGCGCGCTCGCTAAAACAGGTCTCGGTTCTGCAGAACCCGACTTACCCGGAATACTCGACACGTCCCAGGCGGCTGTACAATGCGACGGTTTTCGCCATCGTCGCCTTACTGGCTGCCCTCATTACCCAGCTGTTGGTTGCCATCATCCGTGATCATCGTGATTGATTAGCGTTTGTTCAGTCGGAGCAGGATCCGGAATAGGTAACGCCATAGCGGCAGTGTCCTCGATCTTCTCGATCGCCATTCGAGCAGTTCGTCCAGCGCTCGCTCGGGGGTCGTGAAGCGTCCTGTGACGCGACTGATATAGGTCGGGTATAGAATGAGCGTTCCCGCAACCAGGCTGTCCAGGCAGAGGCGTCGGGTACGGCGTGCAACCGGGGCCAGATCTGTGGTCAAGCCCCATCCCGCATAGAAGGGTTGGCCGTGGCAGGTGACCGCCTTGCCACGCAGTAGGGCCTCGAAGCCCGCCAGGGATGTCATGACGTGAAGGGCGTCGACCTGGCCAAGGATCTGGATCAAATCGCCATCCACCACCTCGTCGCAGCATTGGGAGGCGCCTTCCTCTCCCTGTCCCCGCGCACGTAAGCCAGCCACGACATCCGGATGTGGCTTGTAGAGGAGATAGGCCTCTGGATTGGCCTCACGAACGGTACGCAGAAGATCCATGTTCCGCCGAATCCCAGGTGCCCCAGAGGCGATGGAGGCATCCGTCTCGACCTGTCCCGGAACTAGAATGATTCTCTTCGCGCCTTTCGGGCGCTGCCAGGCCTGACCGCCGACATTATACTTGGTCAACCGAGAGGACACGATTCGCTCGCGCAAGGCCCTGGCGCGAGCGAGTAGGGCGGGTTCGAATGGTGCGGTCTCAAGGGTTTGCTCCAGGTCCGACGGTCGGCTGGAATCGTAATAGATCCCGGTGCGATCCGTGACCCAGGATAGGGGTCTGATCAAGTCTGTGCCGAGCCCGACGGACCGTAGGAAGCCGTCTTCGAGCCGAATGGCGCTCATGGATCCCGTCTCTTTCAGGCCCCAGACCGCGAGCGTCTGGTTCGGTGCAACTGCTTCAGGCCGTTTCACGAAATGCACGGCACTACCCTGTAGGAAGTCCCGAACGATCGGCCTTTTCCAGGGCGAGAAGCCCACCCCATGAAGCAGGCGGGGAAAACGCTGCCGCATCCTTCGCTGCAATCCCATCCAGTCCAACAGTCGCTCGGCCTCACAGGGCGAGCCGGTCTCGGGATCCAGATAGCGTGCGTAGTCCACCAGTGCGGCATGGACGAGGCTCTCCAAAGGAACCGGCCGACGTCGCACTGGCGGAGGCAGCGCATCGTCTGTCAGGCCCCAACCTGCATAGAAGGGCATACCGAAGGTTCGCACGGGCTTGTCCCAGAGTAAGCCCTCGAATCCCAGCTGAGAGGTGACGACGTAGAGAGACCGGGCCGACTCGATGAGCCTGGTCGGGTGTACCTCATCAGCGATGAGCGCAACACGCTGCATATGGGCCAGGGCGGTAGGATCGAAGTGCCCCTTCTTGCGCCCCGCAATCACATCCGGGTGTACCTTCACCAGTACCGTCAGCCCTGGATTCTCCTCCAATGCGGTTGACAACATGGAGTGGAAGCTCGCTGGCTCAGCCAGTCCATAGGTGATCGAGGCATCCCCGAAGGTCTGGTCGACAACGAGCACGTAAGGCGTCGGCAAGGTGCCCTCGAACTCGCGTAAGTGATTGTATTTTGAGACCCGGGTCTCGCGCCAGGCCTGTTTCAGCATGCGTGCCCGAGCCACCTCCGTTGCCGATCTTGGGCGCCGAACCAGATCCTCCAGCCTCGAATGGGTCGTCGCATCGTAATAGATGCCAAGGTCATCGATCACGAGTGAGAGTGGCGCGTCCTCGTGACCGAGACCGACGGAGCGGAGAAATCCGTCTTCCAAGCAAAGATAGGGCAGGCCGTGGGATCTGGCATAACGCCGCGCCTTGGCCGTGGTGGGTTTTCGGCCCCAGCCAGCGACGGCCCGCGGAGTCTCTTGTCCGCCAAGAAGGGATTCCTTCGAGACCTCCTCCCCGAGCAAGGCGTCGAGATGAGGAATTCGTGCAATGCCGGGTGACATGATCCTGATCATGGCATTCATTCTGGATGGGCAATGGTGGGGAGATTGGCCGAGTGCGCGATGCGCGCGGGTATGGGGTTCTGTAGAATGCCAGTCATGGGAACCGCGACGGACATCGATGCCGGTAAGGCTAGGCGCCTCGTGTATGTGGTTGAGGAGCGGATCAATCCTTCGACCGATTGTTTCGTGGAACCGGCGCTCGAGACGCTCGATTGCCGGGTGATCAGATGCGGCTTCCATGATATTCCAGATCCTGGCGATCTGGCAGGCGCAGCCGTGGTCTTCGTCCGTTATGTGCCGCGTTCCTGGTTGAAGCTCATTGAAGTCGCGCGGGCGAAGATTCGGCTTCTGGTCTTCTTCATGGACGATGACCTGCTCGATCCGAGTGCATCGGAAGGTTTGTCGTTGACCTACCGGCTGAAGTTGGCGCGGTTGGCTGGCCGCCGCAAGGATTGGCTGCGGCGCCAAGATGCGGCGCTTTGGGTTTCAACGGCCTATTTGCAGCGCAAATACGCCGACTGGAATCCCAGATTGCTATTGCCTGTTCCTGCTGCTGATTCCATCGATCTTCGTCGCTTCTTCTATCACGGGACCGCTTCTCACGGTCGGGAGATTCGGTGGCTGCGTCCTGCCGTCGAAGAGGTCCTGGGGTCCGATGAGAGGCTCTCCTTCGAGATCATTGGCGGTCGAAACGTCTATCGTCTCTATCGTCGGTTACCGCGCGTGACGGTCGTGCATCCAATGAGTTGGTCGGCCTACCGAATGTTCAGCGCAATGCCGGGGCGGCATATCGGTCTAGCTCCGCTGCTCGATTCGCCCTTCAATCGGGCTCGATCTTATACCAAGTTCTTCGATATTACCCGCTGTGGTGGTGTCGGCATCTATTCGCCGGGATCAGCCAGCGCTGAGGTCGTAAGCCATAATGTCGACGGGCTGGTTGTCGAGCTCAATCACAATGCCTGGACCGAGGCGATCTTGCGTCTCGCCAAGGACGATTCACTCCGCGAGTCGTTGCTCGTGGGCGCACGTCGAACGTTCGAGCGACTCGCACTCAAGGCCCGACATCGAAGAGAAAGGGATTCACACTGGGGGGGGTCTCCCGCAGCTTCCGTGCGACCGCCGGTTGAGCCAATCGGCGAGACTCGTCGGGCGGAAGAAGCGCGCCGACGAACGTGAGATGCTACCGGACATCCTTCGCGTCAAGTCGTAGAATCCCTGCGAGCTTCTCCCTTTATCGCATTCGGGTACAGTGAAAATTCTCCTGCGGGATCGAATTAAGGCGTGGCGGGGAGAGTTCTTTCTCAGTACCGTTGCCTTGTTCGGACTCCTATGCGTGCCCTGTGGGCTGCGGCGGCTCCACTGGGGGCTGCTCATTCGCCTATTAAAGAAGACCGATCTTTTCGATCGAGATTACTATCTTGACAGCAATGCTGATGTGGCGCAGACAGGTATGCCACCTCTGCGACACTATGTTGCTTATGGCGATCGGGAAGGGCGATGTCCGATGCCCTTGTTCGACCCTTCTTATTATCGCAGTCGCGCAAAAGCCCGTCGGGTGCTGGTCAATGCGCTGCTTCACTATGCCTACGTCGGGCGCTATCTGTGTATCTCGCCAAGTCCCTGGTTCGACTTGCGCTATTATCTATCTCATAACAAGGACGTCGCGCGATCGCGCCATGAACCAATTAGGCATTACCTCCTTTGGGGTGGGTTGGAAGGGCGTTCACCCAACCCCCAGTTCGACGGCTCCTTCTACTTGCGCACGAATCCGGAGGTGCGCGAGGCTGATCTCAATCCATTGATCCATTATTTGCAGGTCGGGCGTTTTTCCGATCGCGCAACACGCGAGCTCAATCATGTCGATCAGCCGGAAATCCAGGCTAGACAGGTCGACTTCTTGGACGGTCGGCAACTGAGTGCCACGAATCCTACTCGGATCGACGAGCCAAACGCGCGTGTCGATGTCATCCTTCCGATCTACAGGGATCGGGATATCTCTCTGCGCTGCATCAAGAGCCTTCTCTCCGCAAAGAATGATACGCCGTTCGAACTGATCGTGATCAACGATTGCAGTCCAGATTCAGATCTGGCCGATGTGCTGCACAGGCTTTCCGCACAGCGTATCCTGAAACTACACCATAATGAAGTCAACCGGGGATATGTGTGGACAGTCAATCGTGGCATGATGATGCATGAACGGCGCGACGTCGTATTACTCAATGCCGATACAGAGGTGTATCACAACTGGCTGGATCGTCTTCGCAGCGCCGCTTATCGTCACGTTCGCACCGCGACGGTTACTCCACTCTCGAATAATGCGGGTATTTGCAGTTATCCGCGCTTTCTGCAAGACAACCCCTATCCGCTGGAGACCAGTTATGACAAGCTCGACGCGATGACTGCAAGGGTCAATGCAGGCGTCGAGATCGAGACGCCGACGGGTATCGGCTTCTGCATGTATCTTCGTCGCGATGCGCTGAAGGAATTGGGTTTGTTTGACCAGTTGGCATTCGGCAAAGGATATGGCGAGGATCACGACTATTGTCAACTTGCGATCAAAAACGGTTGGCGGAATGTGATCGCTGCGGACGTGTTCGTGCGTCACATCGGCGGTGTCTCTTTCCTGGGCGAGAGGGCGGGTCGACTTGCCAATGCAGCAAAGCTATTGCATCGACGGCATCCTGGATATCATCAGAATCTAGACGCATTCATTCGTCAGGATCCACTGGCGAGTGTGCGTCGCCGTTTGGATTGGGAGCGCTTCAAGGCGACGGTTCGGGATGAGAACGTGCTCATTACCTGCCACAATCGTGGGGGTGGCGCGGAGCGACATGTGCAGGAGGATACGCGGCGTTTACAGGCGGAAGGCAAGGGCGTTTTCTATCTTCGACCAGAGCGTGGGCGGCGTACGCACGCCCGCTTCGGTCACCCCGACTGTCGCCAGCTGTTGAACCTACCGACGTACGAGCTCGCGAATTTCGGCTTGATTGCGGAGAAACTGAGGGAGCTCCGCATCAACTGTATACACAGCCATGGGCTGGTCGACTTCACCGCCAAGGCGCCCGAGCACCTACTGGCGATTGCCAAGGCCATTGGCGCCTCGTTACAGGTCGACATCCATGACTACAAGGTGATCTGTCCGCGCCTCAACCTTGTCGATCGCAATGGCCGTTATTGCGGGGAGCCCGAGCCGCGGCTGTGCGACCAATGCCTCGTTTCGGAAGGGAATGAGTTTGATGTGCGGGACATCCGGGCATGGCGGGAACGGCATCGCAGGGTGCTGCAGGCAGCGGAGAAGATCTGGGTGCCGAGCTCGGACGTTGCCGCACGCCTCTCACGGTATTATCCCGAGCTGCATTTCGAGATCCTGCCCCATGAGGACCTGGACCCATCACAAGTGGTGATCCGGGAGCCGCGCCTGGCATCGGCGGAATCTCTGCGCGTCGTCGTGATCGGTGCGATCAGCAAGATCAAGGGCTACGAGGTTCTTCACGCATGCGCCCGTGACGCCCAAAAGCGCCATCTGCCCATTGATTACATTCTCATGGGTTACAGTTACAATGACAGCTCACTCAGGCGGGCGGGGGTCCAAGTGACCGGCCGCTATATCGACCAGGAGGCTGAAGGCAAGCTGCACGGGCTTTCTCCGCATGTCATTTGGCTTCCCTATACTTGGCCCGAGACCTACAGTTATACACTCTCTCTAGCCCTGAAAGGCGGCTATCCTGTGTTTTCGTTCGATCTCGGGGCGATATCAGAGCGTTTACGAAAGATTGGTAGGTCGTGTATCGTTTGCCCCGTCTCGCTCGCATGCGACCCCTCCGAGATTAATTCGCTGTTTATTCAGTATCGCATAAGTCATTGGCATAGAAGCGATCTTCCTTAACGTGTGGTTCATGTCGGCGCCTGATCATCAGGCTTATTTTCAGAACTCCCTTCAAGTGTTGCTTTTTCGGTGAGAATCCCTATACGCGATCAGATCAAGGCTTGGTGGGGTGGGGTGTTAATCGGTCTACTCTGGCTTCTCGGGTATGCCTGCAAGCCGTTGCGCTTATGTAGAAGATACAGATCGCTATTAATTGGTCTGCTGAAGCGTCAGCAACTCTTCGACCGAAGCTTTTATCTGAGTTCCAATCCAGACGTCCTGCAGTCGAAAATGCCCCCTTTGCGTCACTATGTGAGCTACGGGGATCGCGAGGGACGCTGGCCAATGCCCTTATTCGACCCCAGCTACTATAGGCGCGAGATCAAGGGTGTAGCGAGACAGTTTAATACCCTGCTGCATTATGCGTATGTAGGTCGATTTCTGCGTTTGGCGCCAAGCCCTTTTTTTGATCTTGGATATTACCTCGATAATAATCCGGATGTTGTAAGCTCCGGCTGTGACCCGTTGCTCCACTATTTGACGTGGGGGGGGATCGAAGGGCGCTCTCCGAATACCGAGTTTGATGGTGCCTATTATCTGCGCAGCAACCCCGAGGTGGCAAATGCACGCATCAACCCACTGCTGCATTACCTCCGGCGGGGACGCTTGGAAGGGAGACCGGCAGTGCCCGGCTGGGGCTCCGAATCGCCGCACGGAGTTTCGGTGGATCTCGCGCCGATCGAGCCACCGGACCCTGAGTGCTGGTCGGAGTTGGGACCTCGGGCTGGTGTCGATAACGCTGGAATTGATGTCGTAGTGCCGGTTTACAATGGTCGGCTCGAGACACTGCGCTGCTTGTACAGTGTGCTCTCGGCGTCTTCTGTAACACCGTTCGAGTTGGTCGTGATCAACGATGTCAGCCCCGATAGAGATCTGTCGGCTGAACTGCGCGACCTCGCAGAACAGGGCCTCTTTACCCTGATCGAGAATACTAAGAATCGAGGCTTTGTAGGAACAGCGAATCTTGGGATGCGGCTTCATCCCACGCGGGATGTGGTCTTGCTCAATGCTGATACCGAGGTCTATGGTAATTGGCTCGACCGACTTCGTTGCGTCGCGTACCGCCACGATCGATGTGGAACAGTGACACCGCTTTCCAACAACGCGACCATCTGCAGTTATCCGGAGTTTCTGCATGATAATGCTAGTCTGCTCGAAGTATCCTTTGCTGAACTGGACGACTTGGCTAGTCGTGTCAATTACGGAATGGAGGTAGAGTCACCGACCGGTGTCGGCTTTTGTCTTTACCTTAAACGAGCCTGTCTCGATGCGACGGGTTTTTTCGACGAGAGTGTTTTCGGGCGAGGCTATGGCGAGGAGAATGACCTTTGCCAGCGTGCCATCACAAGAGGTTGGCTCAACCTGATTGCTGTGGAGGTTTTCGTACATCATTGTGGCGGTGCTTCATTTCAGGGTGAAAAGGCCAAGAGGACCCAAGCCGCTCTCAAAGTCCTGGACAAGCGATACCCTCGATATCGCGAGCAGGTCGCGGAGTTCATCCAGCGAGACCCATTGGAGGTTGCACGCCGTCGCCTGGATTGGGCAAGGATGAAGCGGACCTGTCGAGACAGGAACGTGCTCATCATTTGTCATCGCCGAGGCGGCGGCACGGAACGGCATGTTCGAGAAGAGTTCGAGCGATTCTTGCAGGCCGGGCTCGGCGTGTTTCTCTTACGTCCAGCTTCGGGAAACCCAGCATTTGCATCGCTTGAGTCTCCACTCATTCATTCCATACCGAATCTATCCTTGCTGCGACTTTCTGACACGAGTAGGTTGCGGAGTACATTGGCGGAAATTGGCATTAACGAGATTTACACTCATAGTCTTGTCGATTTCGAGCCACAAGCCATGACCGATCTGGCTCGGTTGGTTCGGACGATGGGCGTGGTCTGGGAGGTCAGGATCCATGATTATGAGGTTATTTGTCCGAGGCTGAATCTCGTCGATGAGAATGGGCACTATTGCGGCGAGCCATCGGATGCCGGATGTAATCGTTGCCTGAGGAGTCGTGGTAGTGCCCGCGAGGTAACCGATATCGGGGCATGGCGATCGTTGCATCGCGATTCATTGTTGGCTTGCGATAGAGTGCTGGTGCCGGATGAAGACGTTTCTCTGCGGCTAGGCCGTTATTATCCGGAGATTCGATTTCAGGTGTCGCCACATGAAGAAATTGGTCTTGACGAACTGAGTCTGGAACCGATCCCGCGGGATCCAGGCGAATGGCAGCGGGTTGTCGTGCTTGGTGCGATCGATCGACTGAAGGGCTATGATGTCTTACAGGCGTGTGCCCGCGATGCGAGGAACAGGCGATTGCCCCTGGAGTTCATCTTGATGGGCTACAGCATGAACGATTCGCTACTCGAGGAGGCCGGCGTCCGTCTGACTGGCAGATACCAGGAGCAGGAGGCGCTAGATAAGCTTCGCGCGCTGCGGCCACATGTGGTTTGGCTGCCTTCCCTTTGGCCGGAGACGTACAGCTACACCTTATCGATTGCGCTCAAGGCAGGTTACCCGATTTTCGCCTTTGATCTGGGAGCGATAGCCGCGCGACTTCGGAGGTTGGGGCGAGCGGATCATTTGATGGCGATCGAACTTGCTCGTCGCCCAAGGGACTTGAATGACCTCTTTTTGACTCACGCCGAGACTACTGATGTTAGAGAACGCTATGCAGCAAGCTGAAACGAGCCAGGTCACCTCGGTCAAGGAGGTTGGTGCTAGCAAGGTCGAGACTCTCAGATCCGCCGTGAATGTCAAGGCCTATGTGGACTTCGCGGCCATGTCGAAAGAGGGTGATCTGGCGATCATCGGCTGGGTTTTCGATCCAGAGGATCAGGTGCAAGGGTTTGCGATTCTGACCGAACGCCGTCGCGGGGTCTTGGAGAAGAGGTCCTATCGGGTTACGCCGCTCGTAAGTGGTATCAATCGGGTTACGATCGACCGTGTTTCGCGTCTGGATGTTGCCCAAGCGATGTCGGGTCAGGTCGAG
This sequence comes from Chromatiaceae bacterium, assembly GCA_028277465.1. Lineage (GTDB taxonomy): Bacteria > Pseudomonadota > Gammaproteobacteria > Chromatiales > Chromatiaceae > JANQGF01. The sequence continues at coordinate 28,600 of JANQGF010000166.1, read as the reverse complement.
GATCGAGCAGGCAAGCATGGATTCGTCCTGGTTGTGCCTCGTTGTGAGGAGAATGCCAGTCTCGCCATGGCAATGCCAAGTGGCAAGTATGTGATTCTTCCATTCGTACCTTTGAGACATCGTGCAGATATTGAACCTGTTCTGCAGCAGTATTGGCTACATTCGGGCCCGCAGTTCCTTGCTGCCTTGCGGCACTCTCTCGGTTCTGATCATCCGCTCACCCAGGTTGCCGCTACTTTGTCTGGAAGTGTCACTTCGAGTGCATTGCCAACTCGTCAGTTTGCGGCGTGCGACCATGGCTTTATCGTGGATGATCGGACCTTGATCCTGAATGGATGGATCGCGATACGGCCGGATCAGATGGAGGTGCTGGAACTGATCGGCGGGGGTGAAACCCAGGAGATTTCCTCGCGAATACGCAGGTATGCTCGCCCCGATCTATTGCCGCGGTTTCCTTGGTCGACCGAGGAACCTTTGGGCTTTGTCTGTGTTTTGAGAAAGGACAAGAAGTGGCCGCAGGAGCTCAGGCTGAAGATTAGAGATCGCAATGGGCAGGTGGAGACGATATTCACATCCGCTCGGGAGTTGGCCTGGCCGGAATTATCGGCGGCTATTGGGGGTTACCATGGCCTGGCCGGGCATGTCATCAAGCTTCTGTCAGAACTGCAGAGTTCACAGGATCCTGAGGTTTCGCGAGAGAATATCGGACGATTGCAACGAGAGGAGTTTTACTCGCGTTACCCAAACACGCCTTTCAACATTGAGGATCCGGTCAGACTAATCGGAGCTATCGATCGGGCCTTCCCGCTGGACGAAGAAGGGGTGCTGATATTTGGCTGGAAGCTCTTTCCGATGCGTGAGCCACAATCTATTTCTATTAGGGGCGAGGAAGGGGAAGCAGTCGGGCTTGACGGGCGGTTTTCGCCGCTGATCCGAAACGACGTCGCTCAGATACACCGGCCCCGCTTCTCTGAAGTTCAGGAACTATGTGGTTTCGTTTGTCTTGCTCCTATGCCGACGCGTCGTGGCGAGGCGCGTGTCTTATGTTTCGACTATGGCGAGTTGGGTGAGGTCTGGCTGAAAGTGCCGACGGATACGACCAACAAGAGCTCGTTGGATTTGGTGAAAGAAGTACTAGGTTTGGTACCGGCGCCGCGCGCATCTCTGTTCGACGTCTTTGACAATGGCCTCGGCCGGGCCATCGCAGCGCTAAGTACGAGCGGGACGCGCTCTTCCCCCAATGTGGTCGAGCGTCAGTTTGGAGAGGCACCAAGCCAACCCAGTGTTTCAGTGATCGTTCCTCTGTTTGGGCGTTTTGACTTCATTCGTCACCAACTTGCACACTTTGTAGGGGATCCGGATTTCTGCGATGTCGATCTCATCTATGTCGTGGATGATCCTTCGATCACCTATATGGTGCAGGATATGGCAATATCCTATTATCAGCTGTTCGAGCTCCCGTTCAGGGTGGTCTGGTATGGCGTGAATTTGGGGTTTGCCGGTGCGAATAACGTTGGCGCTAAGTTGGCACGGGCCGAGACTCTCCTGCTGTTGAATTCCGACGTCATTCCCAAGCATCCCGGTTGGCTCGGCGAGCTTCACCGTTCGCTCTTGGGTCTGCCGGAGGCGGGGGCCGTGGGCCCACTTCTACTATTCAGCGATGACTCGATTCAACATGCAGGCATGCGTCCTCGAGAGGACCCCGTCCTGCCAGGTTTTCTGTTGAACATTCATCCCGGCAAGGGACAGGCGTGGAACGGCGACCAGGAACCCGTCGAGCAGCCATTGCTTACAGGCGCTTGTATCATGCTCCGCACACGAGATTACTTAGAGGCAGGTGGCCTGGATGAGGGATATCTCATCGGTGATTTCGAGGATAGTGACCTCTGTCTCGCACTGCGTAAAGAGGGCAAGCGGCTTTGGCTAGTGCCTGCAGCTGCGCTCTGGCATCTTGAGCGTCAATCGCAAAACGCCTCGGAGATCGTCGGATCGAGACAGCTATTGACCTTTTACAATGGTTGGCGGTATGTCAAGAAGATTCGGTCAGGTGAGATTGCGAGCCCCGACGAGGCAGGGGGCTGATCATGCGGGTGCTTATCTTGAGCCACGGTCACCCGAACTTCAGTAAGGGCGGCGGCGAGCTAGCAGCCTATCATCTCTTTAACGGGATAAACGACACGGCAGCGAATGAAGCCTGGTTCGTTGGCCGCGCCCCGCAAGAGCTGCTGCACCTTGGGACGCCGATCTCTGGTGTGAACCCGCGCGAGTTTCTGATCTCGGGAAACGCCGACATCCACAACCTCACTGCGACAATTCCGCTCGGGAAAGACAGTGATTTTGCCGTCCTGCTGCGGAGTATTCGCCCGGATGTCATCCATTTTCATCACTACTTTCATCTCGGCCTGGAGATGATCTATGCCGCGAAGAGAACTTGTCCCACGGCTAGCATTGTCTTGACTCTGCATGAGTATATCGCGATCTGCTTGAATAACGGTCAAATGACCAAGACTGATGGTCGGCTGTGTTACCGGTACAGCCCACGCGAATGTCACCTGTGCTATCCGGAACTGACACCGGAAGATTTTTTCCTGCGGGAGCAATATATCAAGAGCTTCTTCCGAATAGTGGATGCCTTTGTGTCTCCAAGCTGCTTCCTGAAGGACCGCTATGTGGCTTGGGGGATATCGGAGGACAAGATTTCGATTATTGAGAACGGATTGCCAGCGGGCCATCGCGTACCGCTCCAACCACTTGTTGCGAACGAAAAAAGGACGCGTTTTGCCTACTTTGGCCAGATCAATCCCTTCAAAGGGGTGGATGTCATTCTCGAGGCTTTTGTTAATTTGAGCCTGAAAGAGCGTAAGCAGGTGACGCTGGATTTATTCGGCTCAGCGCTGAACTATCAATCAGCGGAGTTTCAAGCCAAAATTAGTTCTTTGCTCGATCGGTTGAAAGGTGTGGCTCGGATGCATGGCCCGTATGAGCCCGAGGAAATGGGTCGTCTCATGGGCGAGGTGGACTGGGTGATAATGGGATCGGTCTGGTGGGAGAACTCGCCTCTTGTCATACAGGAGGCCTTCAAGTTTGGCCGACCGGTGATTTGTCCCGACATCGGTGGAATGGCTGAAAAGGTACAACCTGGAGTAGGCGGACTGAATTATCGCGCTCGCGACAGTATTTCGCTATCTACAGTCGTTAGTCGTATCATTGATGACGCTGGGATCCACAGTAGCATCTGCGAGTCGTTGCCCAGCTATACTTCGGTAGAAGACAGTACCAACACGCATATTGATCTCTACCAGCGTTTGAACAGTTCAAGCAAGAGTCTATGATAAGAGAGCGCGCGCCAGCTGAATTCGAGCTGATTGTGCATATTGGCACAGGCAAGACGGGATCTTCGTCGATTCAAGGAACACTGCGGGATAATCAGGAAAGATTGCGCGAGCAGCAGACGGCGTATCTTGGTCTCATGGGCGAGGGATCACCCGTCAAGCGTTTCCCATGGCAAAAAGCGAGCGGGTGGCCTGAGCTATTGCGCGCTGGACGACGGCGGGCCGCGGTACAACTCGAGGAGATGTTGTCCGAAGCCATCGGAGCATGGAGGAGCGAGGGGTTATCCAGGGCGATCTGGTCCAATGAATCCATGTTTGTGCAGGGCAAGCTTATCGTGCCAATTCTGACGGCTTTGAAACGGCAACAGATCGCGATTAGGGTGATTGTCTATATTCGGCGTCATGATGCTTGGGCCCGTAGTGCGTACTTGCAATGGGGTCTAAAGCATAAAACCTACCATGGCCCCATTCGTCCGTTTGCTGAATGGCGCCGGGATTGGCAGCTCAAATTCTATCCCTCGCTGAAAGTGTGGCTCAGTGAGGAATGGTCGGATATGGCGGTGCGAAACTTCGACGCATGCGGCGACGTTGTGGTTGATTTTCTGGAGTATTACAGGTTATTGACGCCGCAGTTTGCGATTGCGCGTGTTAATGAGACTCCGAATCCTGTCGCTCTGGCCTTATGGGCGTTGTTTAATAACCAGTTTTATGAGCCGATCCTTCCGATACAGCTGCAAAGGATGCTTGAACAAGCAGGTCTTTTGGTAAACCAGCCGGGTGGTTGCGATCTGGCGGAGATGTTGCCCTCGGAAGAGGACCTGTTGTCGGTTAAGGGTGATGTCGAAGAGGATCGAGAGCGACTGAATAAGGTTCTTGCCAGATTCGGCCAATCAGAAATAGACACGAGTGCGCTAACACACAAGGACTTTTGTGTGACGCAAGGTCAGATCAATACCTCCTTCTTATTGTTGCTGAAACGACAATTTGATGAGGTTGCGCAGTTGAGAAGGAGGGTGGACGAACTTAGCGGCTCGGCAGGGCAACCCGAGGAAGCTGGAGACCCGTCGAACCGACAACCTGCGTCGAGGTCGGAAACCAGCAATGCTGAGATAATGAACGTTCAGAAACGGGGCGATTTGGAAGAACCGGTTTTCGTGATGTCGACTGCACACGCGGGTAGTGACTTGGTGCAGCGACTCCTCAATTGTCACCCACACCTCGTCCTTTGGGGCGAACACGGCGGATTTCTTAATGGCTTAGGCAAGGCCTATGCGCAAATGAGGAGGCAGGAGCGATTCCCGAAAGTCGATTCGGAGAATGCTGGACCGGCTCTACTTCTTCCGACATTGCAGGATCCGAACGCGGCCATAGAATGGGCAAACCCGATTTCGTTGACAGGATTTGAGGAGAGGCTTCGTGGCTTTGTTTGTGACTACTTTGGGAGCCGCCTTCGGGGCGATATGCGTTGGGGCTTCAGGGAGGTTCTTTACAATAATATGGCGGTACTAAACTTGTTGCGGGTGCTCTTCCCGGGAGGCAAGTTCGTCTTTCTGCTCCGGGATGTCGCGGAAGTTGTTCGAAATCGGCTATACGCATCCGAGGCGATGGAGGAATGGAGTTTCTCAGAACGGGAAGAGCGTGAAGTCCAGGTGAAGAAGATTCTTCGGGAGATAGGTGACCACTATAGGGTGTATCGGCAGTTTCTGGCGAAAAACCCCGATTCCAGTTTGCTGGTGCATTATGGAGAACTCGTTGCTTCTCCCAACGGGCTTACAAAGATGATCCTGGAGCATCTCGATTTAGATCAAGCGCCTTATGATTGGGATTTGGCTCAGACGGCGATTTCCGGCCAAGTCGCGATGGTGAAGCAAGATGAAAAGCTAATGGCTTTCATTCATGAGATTCAGAGTGCACTTGAGGAAAGGCCGACATGAGTCTCGGGTGTTGTCTGTGAAGGCAAAATCGGAAGATAGAGGCGCAGGAGACCATGAATAGTTGTATCCTCCATGTAGGGATGCATAAGACAGGTACCTCATCTATACAACAGTCGCTCTGTGCCAATCTAACGGATGATCGGTTCTATTTTGTCAGGATGGGACGACGGGGCAATCTCAGCGGCGCTATGGGAACGCTTTTTGGCGCAAGCCCGCATAGGTTTCATCCTCACAGAAAGCGCGGATTGACGAGAAGGGATGTTGCAGGTCTTCGAGAGAGGATGTTCTTGCGTTTGGAGAAGGAGCTGCAATCCGCGAACGATAGAGCCGCGATCCTCTCGGGCGAGAGGGCCAGCAACATGGCAAGTCCGGAGCTGGAGGATCTGTACGGTTACCTTTTGAAGCGGACGCATGATGTCTGGGCGGTAGGCTACATACGGTCGCCAAAGGGCTTTATGGAGAGCGCATTTCAGCAACGCGTGAAGGGGGGGATGAAGTGCTTTGACCGATTGGAGACGACATGTCCGAAGTATTGGCATCTCAGGAAGCTTGACCGGGTCTTTGGGAAAGACCGCGTCCGTTTGTGGAAGTTCGATCCGGTGAACTTCGTTAATGGCGATGTCGTTCAGGATTTTTGTCGCAGGCTGGGGATTAGATTTGATGCGAGCGGTTCGATCCGCGCGAACGAGGGACTGTCCTTGAAGGCGCTAGGATTTCTTTACGCCTACCGAAAGTATGGGCCGGGATATGGGGTGGGCCCCCAGGTGATTGGTGAGAATAGGGCACTGATTCGGAAGATGCGGGAGCTGCGTGGTGGCAAGGTGCGGCTTCATTCGAGTCTGATTGCGCCAGCCATCGAGGCGATAAGACGCGATGTCGACTGGATGGAAGACCGCTTGGGGTCACCTTTGATGGAGGACATTTATAGACATGATGATGTTGCTATCCGTTCGGAGCAGGATCTGTTGACCTTCTGCCCGGAGGATCTGCAATGGTTGGCACAGCAATTGGGCGGGAAATATGAAAGGCGATGGCGTGAAGGTATGGCGGCCGAGGAGGTCGCAAAATGGATGCACCAGCTTCGGCTGAAGCTAGCGGCTGAGAGGGTTATGAGCAAGGAGTCTCGCACCAGGAAGAAGAGGCATGTTCCCGTTATAATGGATGAAAAGCGTTCGAGTTCGCTCGGTGACTCTTGCCCCATCCAGACGTGAGCCCGTTGTCCTTCTTTACCGGGGGGAGGTGGTTCAGGATGTTAGCAAGGATTCAGAAACAACCTACACACCGTAGCCCAACAAGGGCGGCTCAAGTTGCACCACTTGTTTCTGAATCGTTCCTTAGAGATGAATCCGGGGGCTCGATGAACAACTGGAAGAAACTATGATCATTTCTCATGATTATAAGTTCATTTTCATAAAGACGAACAAGACAGCCGGTACGTCGATTGAGATCGCTCTGTCTCGGTTTTGCGGGCTGAATGACATTATCACGACGATTCCGGAGAAAGATGAAGAGATAAGGCGTTCGTTGGGCTACCGTGGACCCCAGAACTACCTGGTGACCGGTTCGGAAATGAATTCGCAGGAATCGAGGAGATTAGCTCGAAAGGGCAAGAAGGAGCGAAAGTATTACAACCATATCTCGGCCAATAGGATCCGGCGTTATATTGGTCAGCCGATTTGGGATAGTTACTTTAAGTTCTGTGTCGAACGAAATCCTTGGGATCGTTTGATTTCGATGTACTATTGGCATTGCAGGTCAGAACCGAGGCCCACGATTGCGGAGTTTCTTGACTCTGATATCCCGTTGCGACTCAAGCTTCGAGGTCGCGATCTGTACATGATTGATGGCCGAGTGGCGGTGGACGCGGTTTGCCGATTTGAGAGTCTTTCGGAAGATCTCGAGAAGATACGGCTTCAACTGGGTATTCCAGAGAAGTTGGAATTGCCAAGGACCAAGTCGACGTTCAGGAAAGATAAGAGAAACTATCGTGAGATTCTAAGCGACGCGGAACGGGCGAGGATTGCAGAACTTTTTGCCGAAGAAATAGATCTTATTGGATATCAATACTGATTGGAGCCTCCGTTCGGTGGCTTGATTGCAAACCGCGTGAGCATCATTCTGCGATAAGCGTTAGACGACCGCAAGACGTGAGCCCGTTGTAATGCGGTCGAAAGCGAGGCGAAATACTTTTGCGTTGACCGTTGCTCTTGTCGCCTCCCGGGCAAACTTCTTATATTTTTTTACGCCAAGACATTCGATCCTGGCGTCTTTCTCTGGCACCCGCCTTGTTGACATGTGGAAATGGAGTGTTAGGAATGTCCACTCCTAGAAATGGACACAGCTCCTCCCACCCGCTGCCCTTAGCTAAGTCCAGTATCAGCAAGTCTCGAGGGCGATTCTGGAAGTAGCGCTTCACTTCGTTGTTGTGGTTTTCAAACCGTTTAACATAGATATCCTCGTTTCCTTTCGGGCATCCGACACCGTAGATCCATTTTCTCATAGGTGTTTCCGAGCGACCGAAATGTTTGACTTGACTATTTATCCAAGACTCCGAGTCTCGCAGCAATAGGATAAATTTACTGCCGTGATACTTGGCGTCTAGTTCCTTATAGATGATCGGCCAAGGGTTATCTTGAAAGGCGTCGTATTGTTCTACCAAGCTATACGCCATATCCAGTACATTTGATCCAATGTTTGGGTCGTCTACTCCGTTCGGCCCGGTAACACGATAGCCGAATCTTTTCAAGGCAACAGCGATGCTCGTGGTGCCGGTCTTGTGAAAACCTATACAAAAGACTTTGGTTTTCATTATTACCTCTGACGTCTATTTTGCATGTTGATCTTGGCGGAAGTCGTCCCAAGTGACGCGATCGAGTGCCAAAAATGGGGTTTTACAAGCGTTCACAGGAAACGCTTCGTCAGGAACGGTTTCTCTTGAGAATAGCGATGCGATGAGTAAATCCGCAAGAGACACGACACCGTCGAACGTCGCTGGCGGGCACTGTAAAGGGGTTGCGGTGGACTCGACTCCGGATTGTGGAGCAATCGAGTTGATTTTGGCTCGACAACCGCCTGTCGTTTGGGGATCTTCCCGTTCGAGGCACATGCTCACGTATGAATTATAAACTGCGAACATCTATGCAACAATTGACTGTGCAGTAGGTCTTAGTGATGCCCTGGGCCTCGGTCACCCTGGCCGAGATTCGCACAGAATGTGCCGAATGGGGGTCATGGTGTTGCTGGATCTCCGATCAGTTGGGCGACCGAGAATCGTTGCGCCGTGCTGGATGTCGGACCGGCACAAGGATCATCGCTTTCCCCTGGGCAGTCTCTGTGCCAAGTTTCTTTTCGGTCCGCCTACCTGTGCTACCCGTTATTCAGGTTTGCTTTAGGTCCTCATCTGGCTAATCTGGTTGTGCCACAGCCTTCGCCAACGGCGGGCGATAGGGACTAAGTAGCCGATGATCGTCGGCGATGAACACACGTTTGCCTCGCCCGAGGGCGGTCGGGCTATCCTATCGAGGAGATCCAAGCATGCATTTTCGAGTTCGAAAGAACGTCATTCAACTTATTCGTATCGACTATGATGCGAGAAAGAAAAGAGGGGTCAATCGTATCGTCGGAACTGTGAGCCAGGATCGTGTTGCATGGTGTCTGCAGCCGACTACTTTTTGGTGCCAGTAAAAGTAACCTTTCCAAGTGTCGAGTTATCATCCTGCTGCCACGCGGCACCGACCGATTAAGCAGGGTTTCTTTAACCGTCAATTGGTGACTCCATTCGAGTGTATTCTGAATTTTCCTGCCCGAAATCGCCGATATATGAACCTAACCCGAGTCGGGCGACAATAATCCTGATTGTCGCATCCCTCTCCGCAGTATATAATTTATTCACGAGTGTGGCCAAAGACTGTGGAATCATTAAGATCGACGGATTCGCGGCCGATCATTGAACAGTTCGATGATGAAGCGTCGATGCCATCGGGTACTGTGCTTTGTTCTGGCTAGGGTAAGTGATGCTTGGTAAAGAGGCGCGAGGGTTGAAATGATTGTTGCGGCTGGTGGAGAGTGTACGCCTCTAGAAGCGGGTCATAAGAGGAAAGCGTGTATTGCGGTTCGGCTGCATCGATTCGCAGAACAGGAAGAGCGTCTTTTGCGGTGTTTGAGCCAGCATATAGAGCCCAAGGATCTTGTTATAGTTGCTGACGAGACGCGAGCAAAAATAGATTGCACACGCGATTATAAAAAGCTTGGATTTGATAATGACGAGCTGGCAAAGCTCGGTCTATTCAGCGATTGCAAGAGCATCGGATGGTTATGTGGAGATTACTTCTATTATGTTCTACAGCGCGCAATAGAGGCTGATACGTACTGGCTGATTGAGCCTGATGTGCGGTTCACTTATTCTGATCTGGGGGGATTTTTTCGCCGATTTGAGTCCTGTGAACTCGATTTTGTCGCGCCTTTCTTTAGTGAGAGGTCTCCGAGTTGGAAATGGCATGAAAAGGCTCGAACGTTTTCGCCAACTGGAAAGATCTATGGCTGTGCTTTTCCGATTACCCGCCTGACTGCACGAGCTGTGAAGTTACTTTTTGCCGCTCGTCAGGAGTTGAGCGCAAATTTCCAGGAGCATGGTTTATCCTGTAAGGATTATCCGAATGACGAATCATTCGTCGCGACTACGGTCGTTCGGCAGGGCCTGAGTTATGGAGATATGAGGGCGTTAGTTCCCGGCGCCTTTACGCATTTCACGGTTCATTTCCCTTATCCCTGGAGTGAGGTTGGCGAGAGCTTCATGCCGAATAAGGTTGTTCATCCGGCTTTGGAAGGGGAAGAGTTCTGGTCTTCTTCTGCAAAATACCTAAATGCCCTATTCAATCGTTCCAATATCTCGAAATTCTTGGAGGCCGCAGTCGATCCGGTTAACGAAACTCATAATCTGCAACTTAGGCAGGCAATTATTGACCAATTCGTGCTTTGGATCTGTAGAAAGCTTCCTTCCGATTCGGATCCTCTCGCACGCCGCTTTGCGCAATCAAGGTCAGAGGCCTCTGAGGTGCAGTCATCGGCAAACTCGGAGTCGATACCTTCACAGTCAAACATCACAGTCGGGAAAATTGTTAGCCGAAGCAAACGGAGATTGGCCGTTGCTGATCGCGTGGATTTCAAGCTTGGCTCGCAGTCACTTAGAGCGAAGGGGCAAATCGACTTCCATGCATTAACGCCCTATTGTTTCGATTACGAAAGTAACGATTTCTTGTTGGTCGACACACCGCGCGCGGCAATGGATGAGCCCTTCTTGTACCAAGCGCAGTACAAGCATGCAACCAGAGTTTTCAAAGTGCCTCTTACGGTTATGAGAGAGCTTTACCTTGCAGATGTCGAGGATCAGTCCTTAAGGCCAGTCTTTGTTTTTTCTATAGGAAGATGCGGCAGCACATTGTTTAGCAGGTTAATAAGTTGTATTGGTTTGGTCAGCTATTCTGAGCCAGATATTTTCACAGGGATCAATCGTTATAAGGCGGATTCCCGCAGGACGAGTATACTTAACTGTTCGGTCGCCGCGCTCGCTGTTTACGCTGGCGTTAGAACGGATCTCGTCGCGATCAAGCTTAGATCTAGTAGTTCTGACGCAATTCAGGCCTATATCGATACATTTCCCCGCGCGCGTTTTATTTTTCTTAAGCGTAATCTTCGTGATTGGAGCGCATCCTTTATCGCTAAATTCGGCTGGTCGACGCAGCGGCTTTTCCGAACGCTTGCGATGGGAGCAGGTGCGCTTAGTGCGCTTAAGAAGTCGAACGTGGAGTATAATGTATTGCAGTATGAAGACTTTTCGACGGAGCCGGATGTGGTTTTTCGAGGCTTCACGGGAGGAGCTTTGCAAGACCTGGAGCTAAGAAAGAGATTGCAGATGATAAGTAATAAAGATGCTCAAGATGGAGCGGGGATCCGGCAACTTATAGATGGTGATCAAGTGGAAAAAAAGGTGCAATCATTTCTTGCGCATTGGTCTGAGCATGCGTCTCCAAGAATGCTGAGTGAGTTCTATGTCGATGCTGATGATCGAAACATCTCTCCAGGTGGCATCTCCTGATTCCAGACTGAAAGAACGCCAAAGTGAAAAGAATAGATCGCTTATTTGCTGTGATCGAACCGAATCTCAGGCAGTTGGATGAACTAGCAAGTATTTCAGATCCGCGAAGTTGCTATGTCATCGCCATCACGCCGCGCTCTGGTAGTAGCTACCTGTGTGACGTGATGAAAGAGCTGAAGTGTTTTGGTACACCCACCGAGGCGCTGAATGATAAATTTATCCCAAGAAATATGCGTAAAGTTCCAGGCCGTAGCCCTGATGAATACTTACGCAATTACATGCGGTCTCGCAAGACAAAAAACGGGGTATCAGGAGTTAAAGCGAGCTGGTTTCAATTTCAGAACTTCATCAAGTGTATTTCCGAGATGTCTTACGTTCTTGGGTTCAAGTACATTTATCTTACAAGGAGTGATATCATTGCGCAGTCTGTGTCCTTATACAAGGCCACGACTTCTCAGGTATTTCACACTAACAAGAAGCACAGCGAAAAAGCACTGCAGATTCTCGAGTCGCTTGAATACGATCATGAGAAAATCGAACATTGGTAGTATAAGCACCTTCTTGCGCAAGAGGCTGGTTGGGAGCTTTTTTTTTGAGAATCATGGAATTGTTCCGTTGCGTATCACGTATGAAGAGCTTGACAATGACATATTGGCGACCGTGAAACGTATCGCACGCCATGTCGGGGTACGGGAAAGTAAGGTCGTTCCAATCGAGAGAGTATCTAGATTCGAGAGGATTCGGGACGAGCGAAATACGGCCTGGGCGAGACGTTTTCGTTTGGAGCGCCAGCTGCCAGAGTATGGTAGGTGAGCGTAGGTCCCGGAGGGTTGGATTCCAACTCAGGAGGACGCCAAGAGTTGTGATCTACCAGGCCGTTGAAAGATCCCGGTCCTGTTGCAGCGGAGTTGGGGCAATAGAAACAAGTCGATCCCTTTTGTTTTTGGAGCCCCTGTCGATGCGCGGCCATCCCGCGATCCCGCTCAGATGTCTGCTGCGGGTGCTGCTGATCCAAATTCCCATACTTTTCGAGCGCGTATAGTGGTTGGCCGAGTGGCAGGATCTGGTCTCGGATGCGCACTGCAGCGTCGATGGGACGCCGATCGAGGCGTGGGCATTGGACAAGAGCTTTCGCGGGGCGCAGTGCCGATGTCGACTTCCAGGGCGAGAGGTGTTCCAACGCTACCTATCGGTAGTGCCACCTACAATCTGGTGCGCGTCGCCAGTTTCGACGGATGGTGGGAGGCACGCCACACTCCAAGGACGCGTGTGCCGGAAGCCGCCGCCATGCGGAATCAAAGCATCCATTCCGGGCTGAACACACGAAGATCGCCCTGCTTCTCGGTCCGCGAGGTGATTTCGGTGCGATCTTTCGCCTCAGACGATGGGCTTGGGGCATCGAGCGGAACTGTTTCAACGACCTGTTAGTCGGTGGTCATGAAGCCGGCCCAAAGTTGAGGGTGAGTCGAGACGGCTACATGCAGATCCGAGGAATGAGAATATTCGCGATGTGCCTCTTTAAGAATTGGGAATTGGCGGTGGGATGATGTCGGTACGTCTCATATTGCATATCGGAACAAATAAGACCGGTACCACTGCGATTCAAGCCTGCCTGAGTTCTCATCGGGAGTTGTTGGCTGAAAACGGGGTCTTGTATCCGATTGTTGGCCTTAAGCATGAGGCACATTATGATCTTAGCAGTGCAATGGGTTTTGGTCCGAAGCATCTTCATCTTAATGACAAGGAACGGCTGAAAGCGCTGAAGCGATATCGAGCCGAACTGCACGACGAGGTAGTAGCCTCGGGATGCCATACGGTTGTCTTGAGCAGTGAGTACTGGATGCTCAAGCGGCCGGTGCAGCGTGTTCGAGAGTTTCTTGATTCCTACGATGTCAAAGTCATTGTTTATTTCCGGCGACACGATTCTTGGCTCGAGTCTGTATACAGCCAGAGCTTGAGGACACCATCAGTCGTTCACCCGCCTTGGGGGCGTGGTTTCGAGTCTTGGCTCCATTATAGGGAAGCGCGCGGGGCTTTTCATGGAGTATATCGAACTATCCTCGATCATTGGAGCTCAGCCTTTGGTGAAGAGAGTATCATAGCGAGACCGTATGAAGGAGAGCAGAATAGGCCAAGTATCTTTCACGATTTCTTGTGGTCGGCTTCGCTTGAGGACATTGCAAGAGACCTGGATTGCGGGATGGGTCGTCGGAATGAGCGACTTTCGCGGGAAGCAATGGCATTCTTGGATGAAGTCCAAAGACTGGATTTCGACGAGGAAAAGCGAAAACGATTGATTCAATACGCGTGTTCTCTTGGCTCTGGTAGCGCACGTTTAGGCGTGTCGTCGCCGAAGCTTCGGCGCCGCTTGATTGAGCAAAACAAAAGTGACTACGAGTATATCGCGCGACGATTCCTGGGTCGTGAAGATGGGCGATTGTTCTATGAGCGGCTGCCCGACCCGGAAGATGATTGGCAGCCAATCATTCCGCTCTCACGGGCGGATCTAGAGCACGGGATCCTCAGGGCGTTACAAGACGATCGCTCGGAAGTCGACCAACTTAGTGAGGTCGACGATATCTGCAAAATCGAACGGGCGGGGAGCGCGGAAGTAGGACGAAGGATACTTGAGCGGGTCGATCTGATTCAGCGGGTTAGGGGGGACGACTCGGTATTGCCTGGAGGCATGTCGGACGGCAAGGCAGGGGCGTTGTTGGGCGCTGCGCTGGAGGGGCTTCGTGGTGCTTTGGTTGGTCTTAGCGGTCGTGTGGTGCAGGTCGCTGGGGTAGGCTCTTTTCGGGTTCGAGAATCAGTGGAATCGAGGCGTGGTGGGCTAGGACGAGGTCCGTCTGCGGGTGTTAGGTGAGGTGGTCTAATGCTGCCGACGGACACCTGTGTTAAGAGACAATACCCGAAACTGAGATGAACGATGGCAACACGTGAGAAGTACACGAAAGAATGAAAAGTGCACGAAAGAGTTCGAACAGGATGCGGTGAGACTGGTCACTGATCGAGCAGCGCTATACCTAGCTGATGTGTACCTTTCTATTGGGAGGTGGTAGTCCACGGGCTACCTCCTACCAGATTTTGGCAGCCAGCTCGTCATTGGGGTTGCTTGACATCCATCGCTCAAATCGAAGAGACCCTGATCATGCACTTTCGGGTTCGAAAGAGTGTTATCCAGCTCATCCGTGTCGATTATGACTCAAGAAGAAGGAAAGGCGTCAATCGTATTGTTGGGACAGTGAGCCTGAGCAGCCCACAGTTGTCAGAATCCTTGCGAGATGAGTTATCCTCTCAGGAGGTGGATGAGTTTCATTTATGGCTCAATACGCGACACCGGGAGGAAAGGTTGCGCGAGGAGCTAGCGGGATTGACCTTGCCAACGCTAATGGCGCAGGCTGAGCGTTGGTTCGAGCGAGAGGGGGATTCACAAGCAACCAGATTGGCAGCTGCCGCGGTTGTTGCACAATGGCAGTCATTGCGCAGATTGCTGGTTAAGAAGGGGTTTCTCGATTAGCGCTTTGGGTTGGCCGCGGCGGGGCTCGCGCCGTGGCAACCGAAGATGGCGAATGAGAAGTCTGTACTGTGCATCGGAGTTACTGTCGAATCTAAACCGCGTCCAGAGCGAGATGCGTCGTTTTCATTTTGTCCTTGGCTTTGGGGGTTTCATCGTACAGCCCTCAGGCGTCGAGCCTGTCCGACTGATCGATGACTTGCTTTCCATTGCGGAACTGGATGTTGTTCATGACCAGTTCGGAATTCAGAAGACCACCGAGGATCGCGCGTTCCGCGGTCGACTCGCAATGACGATCTCGGCCGGTGGGGGTAGGAGAGGAAGCCCGTTTCGCGAGGTGACGCGTCCGGACCAGGGGCGGCGAAGGGCCATCCCGTGGCCCGTCGGTTGAGGCGGCTAGCCCTGGGGCGGGACCTTCTCGAGATGCCAGATGTCCCGGTTGTACTCGGCGATGGTGCGGTCGGACGAGAAGCGACCGCTGTATGCCGTGTTGAGGATGCTCATGCGCACCCAGCGTTCGCGGTCCCGATAGGCCGTGGCGACGTGCTCCTGTGACTCGACGTAGCTGCGGAAATCGGCGGCCGTCATCCAGGGGTCATGGGGGTTGCGGATCGAGAGGATGATCTGGTCGAAGATGCCGCCCTCGAATCGGTTGAAGTGACCGGACTCCAGAAGACCCATGACCTCCAACAAATCGGGGTCGGTGGCGATGATCCCATTGGGGTCATAGTGATGACGCCTTGACTCGACCCCGGCCGCGGTCAGGCCGAAGAGAAAGAAGTTCCCCTCTCCGACTTGGTCGCGGATCTCAATGTTGGCGCCGTCCAGGGTGCCAATGGTCACCGCCCCGTTCATCATGAACTTCATGTTGCCGGTCCCGGATGCCTCCTTGCCGGCGGTGGAGATCTGCTCCGAGAGGTCCGTGCCAGGGGCGATCGACTCCATCAGGGTGACCCCGTAATCCGGAACGAAGGCAACCCGCAGCAGACCCTGGGTCGCGGGATCCATGTTCACGACTCGGGCGACATTGTTGATGAGCTTGATGATCTCCTTGGCCATCACGTAACCGGGTGCAGCCTTGCCGCCGATCAGCACGCAGCGTGGGGCCCAGTTCTGGGTGTCGCCACGCTTGATGCGGTTATAGAGATGGATGATGTGTAGCACATTCATCAGCTGGCGCTTGTACTCGTGGATGCGTTTGACTTGGACGTCGAAGAGCGCATCGACCGAGAAATCCACGCGGCAGAGTTGGCCGATCTGCTTGGCCAGGCGTTCTTTGTTGTCTTGCTTGACGCGATACCAGCGGGCGCGGAAATCGGGTTCGTCCGCATAAGGGACGAGACGGGTGAGTTGATCCAGGTCGCGCACCCAGTCGCTGCCGATCGTCTCGTCGAGCAGATCGCGTAGCCCTGGGTTGCACATCGCCAGCCAGCGCCTCTGCGTGACACCATTGGTCTTGTTGTTGAACTTGTTTGGCCAAAGGTCGTGGAAATCACGGAAGAGACCCTCGGTCAGCAGTTCCGAATGCAACGCGGCCACGCCATTGATGGAGAAGCTCCCCACGATCGCGAGATAAGCCATCCGCACCTGAGGGTCATAGCCTTCCTCGATGAGCGACATGCGCCGCTGGCGATCGTTGTCGCCGGGCCAGCGCAGCGCGACCTCCGCCAGGAAACGGGCATTGATCTCGAAGATGATCTCCAGGATGCGCGGCAGGAGCTGGCGGAACAGCCGCACCGGCCAACGTTCGAGTGCCTCCGGCAGCAGCGTGTGGTTGGTGTAGGCCATGGTCCGAGTGGTGATGGCCCAGGCCTCGTCCCATTCCAACTGTTGCTCGTCCATCAGCTGGCGCATCAGCTCGGCGACCGAGACCGCCGGGTGCGTGTCATTGAGTTGGAAGCAGTTCGACTCGGCGAAGCGAGTGAAATCGCGCCCGTGCAGCCGGATCCAGTCGCGCAGAACGTCCTTGATGCTGGCGCTGGCCAGAAAGAACTGTTGGCGCAGCCGCAGCTCCTTGCCGTTCTCGCTCGCATCATTCGGGTAAAGCACCATCGTGATGTGCTCGGCGGCGTTCTTCTGCGCGACCGATTCCGGATAGCTCCCGGCATTGAATTCGTCGAGGTCGAACTCATCGGTCGCCGCGGCCTTCCACAGACGGAGCGTATTGACGGTATCGTTGCGGTAACCCGGGACCGGGATATCGTAGGGGATGGCGAGTACATCATGGGTATCCACCCAGCGGACGATCATCCGGCCGCTCTGGTCCCGATAGGTCTCGGTTCGACCGCCGAACTGGATCCGCTGGGTGAATTCGGGCCGCTCGAGCTCCCAGACATTGCCGTCGCGCAGCCAGTGGTCTGGTTCCTCGACTTGTTCGCCATTGTCGATCATCTGGCGGAACATGCCGTACTCGTAACGTAGGCCATAGCCCCGGACCGGGAGCTGCAAGGTTGCGCAGGAGTCGAGAAAGCAGGCCGCGAGACGACCCAAGCCGCCATTGCCGAGTCCGGCATCCGGCTCGTTGGTGGCGAGCTCCTCCAAGACCAGGCCCAGGTCGTAGAGGCCTCGCTCGACCGCGTCGTCGAGTCCCAGATTGAACATGGCGTTGGACAGGGCGCGGCCCATGAGGAATTCGAGCGAGAGATAATAGGTCCGCTTGCAACGTGTCTCGTCGTAGGTTTGACGGGTCTGCTTCCAGCGTTCCATCAGCCGGTCACGCAACGTCATCGCCAAGGCCTTGTAAGGGTAGTGCGGAGACTGGCAGTCCCGATCCCGCCCGAAGGTGTGGGCGTAGTAGCGCCTGAAATCCTCCGCGAGGCCCTCGGCGTCCATCCGCAGGGGCGGAAGATCGAGCAATTGAGCGGGCTGTTCGTTCTTGATGAGGTCGGTCGAAGAGGACATGCGCCTTTGGATCCTTCTGGGGTCGGGTTGAACATCGGGCATCAATATTAGCGGTAGCCGAGACGGCGTGCGAACGCAAAGGTTGGTGCCGGCGGGTTGGCACGCTCGCGGTCCCCCACCGGGTCGTGTCCGTTCAATCCAGCTTCGAGGCAAGGGTTGGCAGGGGAGAGCGGTCCTGCCGGAAATCACTGCGCAGCCGGCTCAACAATCGCGGCCGAGCGCTCTCGCCGGCGACCATCAAGGCAGCGAAGGCCGCCCGCCACTGAGCAAGATACTCGCGATCGGACTGAAGCTCGGTGTAACTCATCACCGCCGTGCAGTAGTCGGAGGCCCTGAGGTAGTCTTTGAACGGGCTCTCGCTCGGCACGAGCAAGGGGGCGATGAGCCTGCGTGCCCGGTTCGATGCCTTGATCTGTGCTTCCGTCACGGCGCTCTTCGATGGGTTTCCGAGATCGACTCAATAGTAGAACATGGTGATGCGCCACCCTCGAGTGCTCAGATGGAGGCGTGTCACAAGCGGTCCCCGATCGGCCTGACCGATGCGCACGCGAAAATCACGGGGTCCCTCGAAGAAGGCGTGCGAAACGGCGGGTAGAAACCCATGCCCAGGGTTCGACTTGGCCAGCAATCGCTCCTGTACCCACTCGAGCGTCACCAAGTGGTCCAGCGCTTCGGTCCCACTCCGGCGAATGCCTGACTCCAGCCACTCGATGAAGGGATCGGAGAGGGCGCCGATGGCACTCTCCTGGTCTTTGTTGAGCCTGCGCGCGAGCTCGTCGCGGACCGCTGTCAGGTCGACCAGTGCCTCGATCGCGCTCTGGTCTCCGCGGAGCAATGCGCGGTTCATGCGCCAGAGGGTTGTGTAGGGCCAAGCGCCGTAGAGCAGGAGCAGCACGAGAAGGGGGATGAGCAACCGCCTGCCGAGGACAAGCGAAAACCGCCACCAACGGCTCGGGATGGCCCGGGTCTGGCGCCGCGCGACGGAAGGGGCCGACATCAGTGCCGCAACCCGCTCATAGGCCGGGGCCCTGGAATTGCTCGATGGCCTCGCTGACCTGGATCCAGGCCTCCTCCGTTTCCTCCAGGTCGGCCTTGAGCTGGCGTTGCTCGGCCAGCAGCTCGAGCAGCCGCGGCTTGCTCTCGGGCTGGTACAGTTCGGGTGCGGCCAATCTCTCTTCGAGCGCCTTTCCGGTCGCGTCGAGCCTCGCCAGCCGCTGCTCCAGCAGGCGCTCGCGCTCGCGCAAGGGCTGCAATGCCTGACGCGTCTGGGCGGCTTGGCGACGCAGCTGCTTGCGGTCGTTCCTGTCCTCTGGAGTGCCCTCTTTCACGCTTGGCCGAGCGGACTGGTTCTGTTCCGCAAGCCAGGCCGGATAGTCGTCCAGGTCGCCTTCGAAGGCCCTCACCTTGCCTCCGTCCACCAGCAGCAGGGTGTCACAGGTCACGCGTAATAGATGGCGATCGTGAGAGACCAGCACCAGTGCGCCCTCGAAACCCTGTAACGCCTCACTGAGCGCATGGCGCATCTCCAGGTCCAGATGATTGGTGGGCTCGTCGAGCAACAGAAGATTCGGCCGCTGGAGGATGAGTATGGCGAGCACCAGCCGTGCCTTTTCGCCGCCTGAGAGTGGCGCGACCGGCTCTAGCGCCCGGTCACCCGCGAAGCCGAAGCCCCCCAGATAGTCGCGTAGACCCTGTTCGGTGGCAGTCGGGTCCAGGCGTTTCAGATGGCCGAGCGGGCTGTTGTCGCGATCCAGCTGGTCCAATTGATGCTGAGCGAAATAGCCCACACGCAGCTCCTGGGCGGCCTCCAGATGCCCTGCCTGTAACGGCAGGGTGCCGGCCAAGACCTTGATCAAGGTGGATTTGCCCGCGCCATTGGGTCCCAAGAGTCCGAGCCGATCGCCCGGCTCGATACTGAGCTCGAGCCCGCTGATGACAGCGCGCTCGCCATAGCCGGCCGTCGCTTGGTCGAGCCGCAGGAGCGGGCGGGGTAGGTGCTCGGCCGCTTCGAAGGTGAAGCGAAAGGGCGAATCCAGATGGGCTGGCGCGATGCGTTGCATGCGCTCCAACGCCTTGAGCCGGCTCTGCGCTTGGCGCGCCTTGGTCGCCTTGGCCCGGAAGCGTTCCACGAAGCCCTGGATCTGGGCGATCTCACGCTGCTGGCGGAGATAGGCGGTCTGCTGCTGGGCAAGCCGATCAGCGCGTTGACGCTCGAAGGCCGAATAGTCGCCCGTGTAGAGCGTGAGGCGTCGCTGCTCCAGGTGGAGGATCTGTTGGCAGACCGCGTCGAGGAAGTCGCGATCGTGCGAGATGAGGATCAGGGTACCTGGATAGGCCTTGAGCCAGCCCTCCAGCCAGATCACCGCGTCCAGGTCCAGGTGATTGGTGGGCTCGTCGAGCAGCAGCAGGTCCGAGCGGCACATGAGGGTCCGCGCCAGTGCAAGCCGCATGCGCCAGCCGCCCGAATAGGTCTTGACCGGACGGCGCTCGTCACCGGGAGCGAAGCCCAGACCATGAAGGAGACGCGCGGCGCGGCTCTCGGCGCCGTAGCCCTCGATGGCCTCCAGTCGTCCCAGCAGCTCGCCTTGACGAAGACCCTCCCCGGCTCGAGTGGCTGCTGCCAGCTCCGCTTGGATCCGACGCAACTCGCGGTCGCCGTCCAGCACGAACTCGATGGCCGGGCGGTCGGTCTCCGGCGTGTGCTGCGCGACGTGGGCGGTCTCCCAACCAGCAGGGATGCAAACCTCGCCCGCATCGGCGTGCAGATCGCCCAGCAAGAGCGCCAGGAGGCTCGATTTCCCGCAACCGTTGGACCCCACCAACCCGACCCTTTGGCCTGGATAGAGGGTCAGCGAGGTATGCTCGAGCAAGAGGTTCGGACCTCGACGGAGGCTGAGATCTTTGAGTTGCAGCATCAAGGGTCTTTGGCGTCAGGATTCAGAATGGACAGCCGTCGCTGCGGCAGGGGCGGCGGGCTGGCGTCAATCTCCTCGGGACGATGCCCCCCGATCCAGCCGACGATAGCCAATCGCCTCGCTCAAATGCGTCGAATCGATGTTCGGCGCATCTTGCAGATCGGCGATCGTACGGGCCACCTTCAAGATCCGATGATAGGCCCGGGCCGAGAGCGCGAGACGCGCGAGTGCCTGCTCGATCAGCCGCCGGCCGGCCGCATCGAGCAGGCAGTCGCGTTCGATCTCGCGCGTGCCGAGCGCGCTGTTCGGCCCGCCCGCGCGCGCCAACTGAAGCCCGCGGGCAGCGGCCACGCGGCCGGCGACCATCGAGCTGGTCTCCATCCCCTCGGGCGTTGGTCCGGCAAGTTGCGCGAGCGGGAGCCTCGGCACCTCGACATGCATGTCGATGCGGTCGAGCAGCGGCCCCGAGATGCGGCCGCGATAGCGTGCGACCTGATCGGCGGCGCAATGACAGCGTCCGCTGCTGTCCCCCAGATAGCCACAAGGGCAGGGGTTCATGGCGGCCACCAACTGGAAACGAGCGGGAAAGCGCGCCGTGCGTGCCGCCCGAGAGATGTGGATATGGCCCGATTCCAATGGCTCGCGCAAGACCTCGAGGACCTTGCGGTCGAACTCCGGCAGCTCATCCAGGAAGAGGACCCCCTGATGAGCAAGCGAGATCTCGCCCGGCTGCGGATTGCTACCACCGCCGACCAGGGCCACTCCGGACGCCGTGTGGTGAGGCGCTCGGAAGGGTCGCTCGCGCCAGCGGTCCGGCTGGAAGGGGTCGCGGTCGCTGACCGAGCGAATGGCTGCCGTCTCCAACGCCTCCGCCTCGGTCAGGGGCGGCAAGAGCCCGGGTAGCCGGTTGGCCAGCATCGACTTTCCGGTCCCCGGGGGACCGATCAAGAGCAGGCTATGCCCCCCGGCGGCGGCGACCTCGAGTGCTCGCTTGGCGTGGCCCTGGCCACGTACCTCGGCGAGATCCGGATACCTGGGTTCGGGGAGCGCGGGATCATCGGCCGCGAAGGGCGCCAAGGGGTGCGCTCCGTTCAAATGCCCGCAGACCTCCAGCAGATGGCCCGAGGGGCGCAGCGAGAGGCCGCTCACCAGCGCCGCCTCGGGGGCATTCTCTCGCGGCAGGACGAGCTCGCGCCCGGCGTTCCGCGCGGCCACCGCGACCGGGAGGACGCCGTTGACCGGGCGCAGCTCGCCGGACAGGGCCAGTTCACCGACGAACTCATAGCCGCCAAGCGCATGGGCTGCCAGCTGGCCCGTTGCACCCAGGATCCCGAGCGCGATGGGTAGATCGAACCGGCCACCCTCCTTCGGTAGATCGGCTGGTGCCAGATTGATGGTGACACGCCCGTCGGGAAACCGAAAACGCGCGTTGAGCAGGGCCCCGCGTACCCGGTCCTTGCTCTCCTTCACGGCCAGCTCCGGCAGGCCCACCATCGAGAGCGCCGGTAGCCCTCCGGACAAATGGACCTCGACCGTCACCGCGGGGGCCTCGATCCCCACGCGTGCTCGGCTGTGAAGTGTGCAGAGTGCCAACTCCCTGGCCGCGGGCTCAGTCCGCCGCTGGTCTGCCGGCGGCGAGCGCCGCCTCCAACGCGGCCACTTGGGTCTCGAGCGCGGCGAGCTTCTCCCGCGTCCGGGCCAACACGGCTGACTGGACATCGAACTCTTCGCGCGTGACCAGATCCAGCCGGGAAAGGCCCGCTTCGAGTGACGCCTGCAGATTGCGGTTGATGTCTTCCTGCAACACCTGGATGCCCTTCGGGACGGCCGAGGAGAGTCGCTGGACCAGGTCGTCGATCTGTTTCGGATCCAACATGGGGATACCTCTGGGTTGGGGTCGCTGCCGATCTAAGGCGATTTCTGTCAATGCTCGTACCACCTGGCTGGTCTTGACGCCCGCCTTCTGCGTCGCGCCGGCAGTCACATCGCCCGGCGATGCTCCTGGTGGCGCTCCTTGAAGGCGAGCCTCAATCCGGCGCCATCTGGTATGAAAACATTTCCGGCAATCGCCTAAGGCGTCTGCAGTTGCGGCCTGCCGCTTCGGCAAACAAGCCAGCTACCGGCCAGCGCGAGGGCGGAGGAGGGCCGGGCAATTGTCTCTCATTATAGGAGCCCAGCTTTTCGGCGTCTGCGCCGATCAATGCACTCTTTCGGGGCGTCGGCCGGCGATGCAGGCGCTCGACGCCCCAATTCGGTGCGCGTTTCTGTTGTGACTTTGGCACATGATGCCGAAAAACGTCTAACGGTTTCCCCCAAGTCAGGCAAGCGCGATTGAGCCACGCCGTGCGCTAAGGGATCGGATCCCCCGCCGTTCCGGGTCGCTCAGCGACCGACGACGAAGCGACGCGAGAACCAGATTCTCGAATCGCCTGCCGATCTCGCCCGGGATGGCCAATCATGAGCATCTTCTGAAATTCTGGCATGCGATGTGCTAGGTACCCGGGGTGTCTATACGTCATCTCCTCACGCCGGCGATCCTCCAGGTGTCGGCGTGGCCGATCCGAGATTACTCGAATGATGTCTGGAGATTCAGAGAGGTAAGAAACAAATGAACGCACAACCCACCAGCGCGGCGCTGGCCCTCGGCGCTATGACCCTCGGCATCGGTGCCTTGCAGACGGCCGCGGCCGAGAGTCCGCACTCCATCAGCGCCAATATCGGCGCCGTCAGCAACTACATCTGGCGCGGCCAGACCCAGACCGACGATCAACCTGCGATCCAGGGTGGGCTCGACTATGCCCAT
This sequence comes from Chromatiaceae bacterium, assembly GCA_028277465.1. GTDB lineage: Bacteria > Pseudomonadota > Gammaproteobacteria > Chromatiales > Chromatiaceae > JANQGF01. The sequence continues at coordinate 5,104 of JANQGF010000166.1, read as the reverse complement.
GAGACAGGTCTCTATGTCGGGACTTGGCTCTCGAACGTGGACTTCGGCGAAGGCGACTCGACCAACTATGAGCTCGATCTCTATGGTGGGTTCGGCGGCTCGGTGAACGACGACTTCAGTTACGACCTGGGCCTCATCTATTACGCCTACCCGGACGGTCGCGACAGCGATTTCGCGGAGATCGGTGCCAGCGGCACCTACAAATGGGTGACCGCCGGTGTTGCCTACACCTTTTACGGTCAGGCCGATGACGCCCCGGGCGTCGCCGACAACGAGGCCAACTTCATTCAGGGCGACCTCTACTATCACGCCAGCCTGGAGTTCGAGCTGCCCTACGAGCTCGGCCTGGGACTGCACGGCGGCTACTACGACTTCCGTTATAACGACGGTGGCAACGACTATGGCCATTGGGGTGTGTCCATCAGCCGCGAGGCCGGCGAGTTCGGGACCTTCAGCTTCAACTACGACCAAGTCAGCCGAGACACCTATGACGTGGATCCCAAGTTCTGGGTCGGCTGGAACAAGGAATTCTAGGCAGGCTTGCCTCCGGGCAGTGAATCAATCGGGTCGCGGCAGTCTCGCCGCGGTCTCAACAGGAGCCAACACGCAATGAAACTGGTCGCAGCCGTCATTAAACCCTTCAAGCTCGACGACGTGCGCGAGGCGCTCGGGGACATCGGCGTCTCCGGGATCACCGTCATCGAGGTCAAAGGCTTCGGACGCCAGAAGGGCCATACAGAACTCTACCGCGGCGCCGAGTATGTCGTGGACTTCCTTCCGAAGATCAAGGTCGAGATCGCGGTCGACGACGCCATGGTCGACAAGGTCATCGAGGCCATCAGCACGGCCGCCCGCACCGGCAAGATCGGTGACGGCAAGATCTTCGTGTTCGACCTCGATCAGGTGATCCGCATTCGTACCGGGGAAACCGGTACGGACGCCCTCTGATTCATGGGTAACATTCGGGAGAAGTAAACGGTGAAATCGATTCGAGAACTGACCCTGTCTAGACCGCTGCTCGCGGTCCTCTTGACCATCCTGCCCCTCTCCGTCTTCGCCCAGGAGGAGCCCGCGCTGAGCGCCGGCGATACCGCCTGGATGTTGACCGCGACCGCCCTGGTCCTCTTCATGACCATTCCGGGGCTCTCCCTCTTCTACGCCGGCTTGGTGCGCTCCAAGAACGTGCTCTCGGTGCTGATGCAGTGCTTCGCCATCGCCTGCATGATGAGCATTCTCTGGGCCTTGTATGCCTATAGCATCGCCTTCTCGGATGGTGGTGCGATGAACGCCTGGATTGGCGGTCTGGAGAAGGCCTTCCTCTCGGGTGTGACGGTCGACGCCTTGTCCGGGACCATCCCGGAGTCGCTCTTCATGACCTTCCAGATGACCTTCGCCATCATCACTCCCGCTCTGATCGTCGGTGCCTTCGCCGAGCGCATGAAGTTCTCCGCCATGCTCATCTTCATGGCGCTCTGGGTCACCCTGGTCTATGCCCCGATCGCCCACTGGGTCTGGGGTGGAGGCTGGATCGGCGAGATGGGTGCGCTGGACTTCGCCGGCGGTACCGTGGTCCACATCAATGCGGGCGTGGCGGCACTCATGGCGGCGCTCGTCCTCGGCAAGCGCAAGGGTTACCCGGGGACCGCCATGCCGCCGCACAATCTGGGTTTGACCGTGGTGGGTGCATCCATGCTCTGGGTTGGATGGTTCGGCTTCAATGCCGGTTCGGAGCTGGCTGCCGACGGCACCGCCGGCATGGCCATGACGGTGACCCAACTCGCCACCGCGGCGGCGGCACTCACCTGGATGTTCGCGGAGTGGATCAACCACGGTAAACCCTCAGTCCTGGGGATTGCCACGGGTGCGGTCGCGGGGCTGGTCGCCATCACGCCCGCCTCGGGCACGGCAGGGCCGATGGGGGCGTTGGCGATCGGCTTCGCCGGCGGTCTCTTCGCCTTCATCGCTGCCACCAAGGTCAAACACTGGTTCGGCTATGACGACTCACTGGACGTCTGGGGTGTGCATGGAGTGGCCGGTATCGTCGGCGCTATCCTCACCGGTGTCTTCGCCGCGCCGGCTCTCGGCGGCGCTGGCTTGGCCGACGGCGTGAGCGGGATTGGCGCTCAAGTCTGGATCCAGTTCCTCTCGGTCATGGCTACACTTGTGTACGGTGGTGTCGTCAGCCTCTTGATCCTGTTGGTGCTGAAGGCCACGATCGGACTGCGTGTCAACGAGGAGCAGGAGACCGAGGGGCTAGACATCGCGCTGCACGACGAGCGCGGCTACATCCTCTAGCCGATCGATCCGCACACCAAACGTTGGGGGACAGAGGTCGTACATCCAACCCGAAAGTCCCCATCTCTTTCTTGTCTGTTGTGAATTCATTCGGGGCCTTCGGGCCCCGCCTTTTTTCGGCTCGTGCGGTGACCAAGGAGACCCCTTGGTAAACCAGCCGAGATCGGTGCCCAAACCAGCGACAAGTGCAGGGGTTGGCACCATGACCGCGCGAGCTCGAGGCCGCGGTCTCAATCCGCTTGGCAATCTTCCAATGCAGACTCGCGGCGTAGAAACTCGGGTTGGGCGAGTGCGGCGCGGTGGATCTCGGCATTGTAGTAATGGGTCTCGAACGACCTCCGAGCGGCGTCCTCGGCGCGGAAGTCTGCGAGCGACACCCCCTTTGCGGCCATGGTTGCACTCCACCAACCGGAAGGATAGATGGGTTGAGGGAACAGGAGCCTGCGCCTGTCGGAGAACCCTGCGTCACGTAGCGCGTCGCGCATCTCGCGGAGAATTCGCAGATGATAGAGAGGCGATTCGCTCTGCTGGACCAGGATCCCGGAACCGTCGAGTACCCGCCAGCAGTCGGCATAGAAATCGCGCGTGAAGAGCCCAACCGCTGGACCTACCGGGTCGGTGCTGTCGACGATCAGGACGTCCAAACTTCCTGTGGGTGCCTCTTGAATCCAGCGAATCCCGTCCTCGAAGAGGAGCTGGGCGCGGGGGTCCTGGTTCGACTCGGTCAGCTCGGGGAAATAACGTTCGGATACCCGGGTCACCCGTTCGTCGATATCGATTTGCACCGCCGAGGTGACATCCGGATGCTTGAGTACCTCCCGGAGTGTGCCGCAGTCACCGCCCCCGATGATACAGATCCGCCGGGGCGCCGGGTGGGTGAAGAGTGCCGGGTGTGACATCATCTCGTGATAGATGAAGTTCTCGCGGCTCGACAGCATGGTGCAGCCGTCGATGACCATGAGATTGCCGAAGCCCTCGGTGGCGTAGACCTCGATGCGTTGGTACCGGCTCTGCTCCTCATGGAGCTTCTCGCGCACCCTGAGCGAGAAGGCGCTGCCCTCGTTCTCGACGACTTCCGAGAACCATCGGTTGGGATCGAGCATGGCGAGCTTATCCAGGCGAATTCAGGTCGCCATTATGGCCTCCCCTATCTCGGCATCCGGTCGTCGAGATTGGCCGGGCAGAGCACCTCCCGCATGATGCCAATGAGCTCGAGCAATTGGCCGTTGCGGATCCGGTAATAGATCCGGTTCGCCTCTTTGCGTGCGACGACGATGTTCTTGTTCCTCAGCTGTTCGAGATGCTGGGAGATATTGCTCTGTGAAGTGCCGGTGCGCTCGACGATCTCTCCGACCGAGAGCTCGCTGTCTCCGAGCGAACAAAGGATCTTCCAGCGCAGCGGGTGGGCCATGGCCTTCAGGGCATTGGCCGTGAGGGTCGTATGCTCGTCCTCGGGCAAAGTTGGTGTTATTGGCTCGCTCATCATCCATCCTCCGACATCTCTCTGCGTGCGGTCCGAGGCATTGCCGGGTCCGCGTCCTCGTCGACCCGCACGTAGCCGGTCATGTCCTTCGCGATACAGATGATATCGCTGATTTGGCCCCTGTTGTCCTTGATCGCCGTCCGCGAGAAGAGAATCGGCACGCGCCGCCCGTCGCGAGCGATGAAGCGCGCATCGATCTTACTCAAGGCACCCGTGCGGATCAGCGCCTCCAGCCAGGTCCCCATGAAGGCACCGGCCTGTTCGTCCCCTTCCTCCTCGAACACATCGCCAATCGACATGCCCAACAGATCGCCACTACTATAACCCAGCATGCGGCAGGCAGCCGGATTGGTCAGCTTGATGGTACCGCTCGGCTCCAGCACCAGCAGCGCCTCACCCATGTGCGTGACGATGTTCTCCAAGTATTGGCGTGCCTCGGCCAGTTCCAGGGTTCGCTCGGCGACCTTGCGCTCCAGGACTTGGTTGAGCGCGCGCTCCTTCTCGATCAGCCGAAAATAGGTGCTGATCTTGTTGATCAACTGATTGTCTTCGATCGGCTTGAGGAGATAATCGGCTGCGCCCACCGCAAACCCGCGTTGCTGGAACTCCTCGGACTTGAAGGCAGCGGTGAGAAAGATGATGGGGATGTCGCGGGTGCGCTTGCGCAGCTTGAGGAGTGAGGCGGTCTGAAAGCCATCCATCTCGGGCATCTGCACGTCGAGGATGATGAGATCGATGTCTGGGTGCCGGTGGGTGATGCCGATCGCCTGCTGACCGGAGCTGGCCTCCAAGACGGTGACCGCCATGTGCGTCTCGATCAGGGTGCGCAGCGTGAAGAGATTATGTGCGTGGTCGTCGACGATCAGGAGCTTGAAACCGGCGTAGCGATTCATGTGGTCTCCATCTGTTCGCGCCGGTCGAGCGGGTCGGCTCCCGCACCGATCCTATTGGAGTCGCCCTGCGTGGTCGGGGGCAATGTGCTGGTGACCCGCTCCGGCAGCACCCCGGCCAGCAATGCGGTCAGTCGGTCCAAGGCGATGGGCTTGGAGAGAAAACCGACCGCCCCGACACCGAAACAGCCGGCCATCTGGTTCTGGCTCCCGGGCTCTCCGAGCACGGCCACGGCCGGATGAGGGCCCTGGGTCCGTTTCAACAGGGTCTGGATCGTATCACAGGTGGTCTCCCCGGACACCTGAGCGGCCAGGAGCACCAGCTCACAGCCCTCGCCCTCTTCTTGCAGGGTCTCCAGCGCCTCGTCCAGGTCGGCCGCCGTCTGGACCCGCAGGCCAAGGCGTGACAAGTCAGATGTCAGCTGGACCAGGGTCT
>JANQGF010000039.1 GCA_028277465.1 Chromatiaceae bacterium | reverse complement strand
TCCCATCTACGATAATCGCCCTCCGCGTTGGAGGGGAATCTACAATGAGCTGAGGCCCTATGCCCATGGCAAGCGGGGACTGACCGTCATCTACCGGGGTACTAGTGCAGCACCGATGTCGTTTTGGTGAACCGATCCACAGCAAACACGCTCCGGTTCAGTGGGTTCGGTGGCCTCGGCTCGGTCCCGACCCGCTACACACAGGAATCGTGTTAGATTTCGCCCCATTGCCGTCGGTAGGGGGACTTGGAGCCAGGTTGCCATGGGACTGACGAAGCTCTACCTTGCATTGCTGTTACTGGCCATGGCGCTGCCGCCCTTCGGGGTGGCCAATGGCCAGGGGGGGCGGATCTCGGCGCATGAGGCGGGCGAGCTCGCGCGCCGTCAGACCGGTGGCCGTGTGCTCGCGGTCAAGCCGGCCGACGGCGGCTATCGCGTCAAGGTGCTGACGCCCAGTGGCGAGGTGCGTTACGTCTTCATCCCCGACCGCTGAAGGGCGGGGTACCATGCCTCGACATCATGCATATCCTGGTCATCGAGGACGCGCTCGAGCTGCGCCGTCAGATCATCAACCGACTCAATGACGAAGGCTGGGTCGCCGAAGGTACCGGCGACGGTCAGGAGGGCCTCTATCTGGCCACCGAGTATCCCTTCGACGCGGCCGTTATCGATCTTGGTCTCCCTGGACTCGCGGGACTGGAGATCATCCGCCGTCTTCGCGCCCAGGGCAGCCTGCTGCCCATCCTCATCTTGACTGCTCGTGGCCGCTGGCAGGACAAGGTCGAGGGGCTGGAGGCCGGCGCGGACGATTATCTGGTCAAGCCCTTTCATCGCGAAGAGCTCCTCGCCCGGCTGCGGGCGCTGGTGCGGCGCGCCGCCGGGACCGCGTCCCGCGAGCTGCGGCTTGGCCCCTTGCGGCTCGACCTCAGGGCCGAGAAGGTCTGGATCCATGAGCGGTCTCTGGAGCTGACCGCCTACGAGTACCGCCTGCTGGAGCAGCTCGCGGCCGCTCAGGGCAGGGTGCTCTCCAAGCAGGATCTCGCTGAACGCCTCTATCCCCATGACGAGGAGCGCGAGAGCAATGTGATCGAGGTGCTGCTCGGGCGGCTGCGGCGCAAGTTGGATCCCGACGGGACGCTCAACCCGATCGAGACGCTGCGCGGGCGAGGTTACCGGCTCAACCTGACGCGAGACGCCCCCGAGGACGACCGCCGGTGATGTCACTGCGCGCGCGGCTACTGGTCTCCGCCGCCGCCGTGCTGACCCTCTTCGTCCTGCTCACCAGTCTGGCCTTGGAGCGCGCGGTGCGCGACGCGGTCCTCTCCGCGCGCGAGGACCGCTTGCAGGCCCAGGTCTTCTTGCTGATGGCGGCGGCCGAAGAGGCCGAGGGGCGGCTGGTGTTCCCCAAGGCCTTGGCCGAGGCCCGACTCAGTCTGCCGGACTCCGGCCTCTACGCACAGGTCCTGGACGGGCTCGGGGACCCCATCTGGAGGTCGCGGTCCGCGCTCGGCGCGTCGGCCCCCACCTCCGGCCCGCTCGCGGCCGGCCAGCGCCGTTTCGAGCGTCTGCGCGGCGCCGACGGCCGCGACTATCTCCTGTTCGGTTATGGGGTGACCTGGGCCACTGGACCCGTGCCCCAGGACTACACCTTCCTCGTCGCCGAAGACGCTGCCTCCCATGAGGCCGAGGTGGCCCAGTTTCGTGCCAGCCTGACCGGGTGGCTGGGTGCCATGTCATTCTTGATGCTCGTCACACTCGTGCTCATCCTTCGTTGGGGACTGACACCATTGCGTCGGGTCGCCGAGGAGGTGACCGCGATCGAAGCGGGCGACCAGAGCCAGATCCAAGGCAGATATCCCGCCGAGATCCGCACCCTGACCGGCAATCTGAACGCCTTGCTCGCCCATGAGCGAGCGCGCCAGAGGCGTCTCGACGAGCGGCTCGCCGACTTGGCGCACAGCCTCAAGACACCGCTCGCGGTCATCGGGGGCGCGATCGAAGAGGGGCAGCTTCCATCCGTTGCGGCCTCGCAGGTACAAGAACAGGTGGTCCGCATGGGGCACATCGTCGAGTACCAGTTGCAGCGGGCCCGCACCGGTACCCGCCCAGCCACGACCTTGACGCCCCCGGTACCTGTCGCGCGCGCAGCCGAGCGCCTCGTGGCCTCATTGAGCAAGGTCTACCGGGACAAAGGGGTACGAGTTGCGCTCGAGATCGACCAGAGGTGTCGCTTCCGCGGTGTCGAGGGCGACCTGCTGGAGATGCTCGGGAATCTGCTCGAAAACGCCTTCAAATGGTGCGACCAGCAGGTCCGGGTCGTGGGCAGGAGCGGAAAGGGCTGGCTGACGCTCCTCATCGAGGACGACGGACCCGGCATCCCGCGGGATCAGGCCGCGCGCCTGCTCGAACGGGGTGCGCGCGCCGATGAGGCGACCCCGGGTCATGGCATCGGGCTCGCCGTGGTTCGGGAGATCTGCGAGGCCTACGGGGGTGAGCTGCGGGTCGAAGGCAGCCCGCTCGGCGGGGCGTTGTTGCAGCTGCGGCTGCCGGGATGAGCTTTTTCTGGGATGGCGTCAAGCGCTATGGCCGTCAGTCGTACCCGTTCGGGTTCTCCGACTGCCAGCGCCAAGCGTCGGCCACCATGTCCTCGACCCCATACTCCGCCCGCCATCCCAGCTCCGTCAGTGCACGCGCCGGATCGGCGTAGCAACTGGCGATATCCCCCGGTCGCCGTCCGACGATCTCGTAGGGAATGGGCCGCCCACTGGCACGCTCGAAGGCGGCGACCATCTCCAAGACGCTATAGCCCTGGCCGGTCCCCAGGTTGTAGACGACCAATCCCGGATCCTGTTGGAGCCTTTTCAGGGCAGCAAGATGACCGCGCGCCAAATCGACGACATGGATGTAGTCGCGCACACCCGTGCCGTCCGGAGTCGGATAATCCTGCCCGAAGATCCGGAGCCTCGGGAGCTTCCCCACGGCGACCTGAGCGATATAAGGGAGCAGGTTGTTGGGGATCCCGTTCGGGTCCTCCCCGATCCGCCCGCTCGGGTGGGCACCGACCGGATTGAAATAGCGCAGCAGGGCGACGTTCCAGCTGTCGTCCGCGACCTGTTGATCGCACAGGATCTGTTCGATGAAGAGTTTCGAGCGACCGTATGGATTGGTCGCCGAGAGTGGGAAGTCCTCGCGGATGGGTACGCTCGCGGGATCGCCATACACGGTCGCCGAGGAGCTGAAGACGATATTGCGCACACCGGCTGCGACCATGGCCTGACACAGGGTCGTCGTGCCGCGGATATTGTTGTCGTAATACTCCAGAGGGATCTCGACCGACTCGCCCACGGCCTTGAGTCCGGCAAAATGGACGACGGCGTCGAAGCGCCACTCGGCGAAGAGGCGATCCAGCGCCGCACGGTCGCGCAGATCGGCCTGGACGAAACTCAGCTGCCGGTCGGTGATACTCCGTACCCGGCGCAGTGATTCTTCCTTGCTGTTGCAGAGGTTGTCGACGACGACCAGATCCATGCCGGCCTGCAGCATCTCCACACAGGTGTGGCTGCCGATATAGCCGGCTCCACCCGTCACCAGAACCTGCATCGGACTCTCCCTCGAGGATGATTCGAGGCACTAGTTTAGCCGATTCAGGCGCCTTCCAAGGCGCGATAACAGGGTGCGATCCTGGGCGCCAGCCGGGGCCTGATCCCGATCGTCGCCATCCATCCGCAGCCGTTGGCGCAAACGTCTCATTTGGTCGGGATCGAGCGCATCGGCGAACAGGGGCAAGGCGTGCCGCCGCAGTCGGCCCGACCGAAAGTTCAGCACCACCAGCGGTAGGCTCAGGAAGGTCGAGGGGGACAGCGTCGCCTGACGCTCGGCCCCTGAGCCCAAGGTGAGGAGCCAGGTCCCGTCAGGTCGCCAGAGTGCCGTTCGGATCGACCAAGGTGCCCGTCGCAGCACTTGGACATAGCCGACGTAGAGACCGCTAGCGCCGACCAGGAGCAGCAAGGGGGGGCGCAGCAGGTCGAGCGGCAGGGTCAGGACGGCGCAAAGGGCCAAGCCATGGGTCAGGATCGCGAAGAGTGCGAGCCTGCGCGACAGCCTGGGCCGGATCAGCAGTGGCGGCCGTCCGTGATGAGAGCCCATATTCCTTCTTATGCCGGATCCTGATCAGCCAGCAGATGCAGCCGTTCTCCCGATTACGGGGCAAGTCGATTCGTGAATACGCCCATGTCTTGTATATGACAAAAAGATTACCGTAAGATGACAATTCGCGAACAATCAAATAAGGCGGCGTCGGCGCTCCAGTGCCGGGTGGTTTATCCGATGGAGTGAGTCCATATTGCTCGAGGCGGGCGATGCGGGGCCGAGTGCAGCCCGCGCGACCCACGACGACCAGCGGGAGGATGATCCTCCGACGTGCCGTTGCCATCAACCACTCTGCTTCGCCCCCTCGCGACGGGACTGACCAATGGCAAAGATCTTCGTCACGGATACGGCGGGCGAGAATCCCGTCCCCTTTCTGCGCGGGATCTTGACCCGCTCGCTCACCGATGCGGGACTGGCCTTCGACGAGGCCTATCGGGTCGCCTCCGCCATTCGCCAGCAACTCGGCGATGGGGTGAGCATCACCAACGACGAGTTGGGCGATCTGGTGCTCGACTACCTCGGAGCACAGCTGTCCGCAGAGGTCGCGGAGGCCTATGAGGCAAGGCGTGTCCCAGACCCGGGTCTCCTGGTGCGCTACGCCGACGGCGAGTCACGCCCCTTCTCGCCGACCGAGCATACCCGCTGTCTCGCCGCCTGTGGTCTCAGCGAGGAAGAGGCCAGCAGTGCAAGCCTGCGAATCCTGAATGAGATGGGTGCGCGTCAGCAGCGGGAGATCGCTGCAGATGAGCTGCGGGCATTGTCCCAGTATTGTCTGGATGTCCACTTCGGTCACCGCGCCGCCGAGCGCTATCGAATCTGGATGGACTTCACGCACAGCGGTCGACCGCTCATCCTGCTCATCGGCGGGGCGACCGGCAGCGGCAAGAGCACCATCGCGACCGCGCTCGCGCACCGTCTCGGTATCCTGCGCACCCAGTCCACGGACATGTTGCGCGAGGTGATGCGTATGCTGATTCCGGAGCGGTTGCTGCCCGTCTTGCACCGCTCCTCTTTCGATGCCGGTTGTGCCCTGCCGGACGCCGGGGAGACGAGTGGCAATCCACTCGGACGGGTCGCCGAGGGTTACCAGCGTCAGTCGGAGCTGGTCGCGGTGCCCTGTGAGGCAGTCATCGGCCGAGCCATTCGCGAGCGGGTATCCTTGATCCTCGAGGGTGTGCACGTGCATCCTGCTCTGGCCGAACGTCTCGCGCAGACCGGGGATGCGGTGCTGGTCTCGATCATGCTGGCCGTGCTGAAGCCGGAGGAGCTTCGCGCACGGCTCAGCGGTCGCCGGCGCGATGCACCGGCTCGGAATACGCGGACCGATCCGGCCAATTTCCAGCGGATCTGGCACCTGCAGTCCCATCTGCTTGACGAGGCGGACCGGATCGGGACTCCGATCCTGATCAACGACGACCAGGGAAAGGTCACCACCCTGGTACTGCGTACTGTGATCGATGTGTTGGATGGACAGAGAGACTTGGGCTGATGCTGGATCTGGCTACCTGGGACCTCGAGCTGGTCCTGCGCGCGATGCTGCAGGTGTTGCTCCTCGCGTCATCGGCCGTCTTCTCGGGCTCCGAGACGGCCCTCTTTTCGCTGAGCCGCATCGATCTGCAGCAGCTGCGATACCGCCGCGATCCACACTCGGAGGGCATCCATGCGATGCTCGACGAGCCGCGACGTCTGATCATTTCCATCCTCTGCGGCAACGAACTGGTCAACATCGCCTCGACCGCGAACATGACGGCGATCCTGCTGATTCTCTTCGGCCAGGACGCGGGTTGGATCAATATCCTGGTCATGGTGCCACTGCTGCTGCTGGTGGGCGAGGTCACGCCGAAGACCATCGCCGTGAACCACCCCCAGGGCTTCGCCCGCCAGGTGAGCGCGCGTCTGCTACCGCGCTGGATCCTGCTCGTGACCCCGTTGCGCGAGGCGGTTCGCCAGGTGGCGGACCGGGTCACGACGCTTCTGGTCGGCGAGGCGGTCGCGCGCGAGAACATCCTGCGCGCCGACGAGCTCAAGAGCCTGCTTGAGGAGGGCGAGGAGACCGGCATCATCGATGCGACCGAGCGGGTCCTGATCGACAATCTGCTCGAGGCATCCGAGACCGACATCCTGCACATCATGACGCCCGGGCCGCGGCTGTGCCTGCTCGATGCGAATCAACCCCTGCCGGATCTGATCCGTGCCTTTCGCGACTATCGCCACCCGAGGGTGCCCGTCTATTCCGGCCACTGGGACAATGTGATCGGCTTCGTCCACTCGGAGGATGTGCTGCGACTGGTGCGCGGAGGAGCCGACCTGGAGGAGCTGACGCTCGAGTCCATCCTGCGTCCGGCCCATTTCTTGCCGCCGACGGTCAAGGTCGACGAGCTGTTTCATTTCTTCCAAGAGCGCAAGACCCGTGCCTGTATCGTGCTCGGCGAGTTCGGCGAGGTGCTGGGGATCGTCACCATGAAGGACGTCTTGACCTTCATCTTCGGCGAGCTGACGACCCAGGTGCGTGGCGCCGAAGAATACGAGCGCGACGAGGAGGCCCATGTCGTCCCGGGCTGGATGCGGCTGCTGGACTTCTACACCCTCACCAATATCGATCTCGATGATCCGGTCATGACCACGATCGGCGGTCTGGTGTTCCGTTTGTTCGGGCGGCTGCCGACGGTCGGGGAGTGCGTCGATTTCGAGGGCTATCGCTTCGAGGTCCTCGGGATCGATGGACTGCGCATCAGCCGGATTCGGGTCACGCGCTCCAGCGCTTCCACCTCGGGGGCGCAGGCCGAGGTCGAGACGGCGGCCGAGCGCGAGATGAGTGCTCCGCCCGAGGATGGACCCGTGCAGGGATTCGGGGCCGAAGACGGTTCGGGAGAAGCGGAGCGGCTCGAATTGGACACCTCGCCCCTTCACTCGCGCGTGCCGGAGGATGCCTGATGGATTGGCCGATCGCTCTGCTGGTCATGCTCTTGGTGCTGCTGCTGAAGGGCTTCTTCTCCGGCTCGGAGATCGCGATCGTCAACTCCGACAAGCTCAAGCTGCGCCATCATGCCAAGCAGGGGGACCGCAGGGCCGCGCTCTTGCTGAAGATGTTCCGCAAGCCCGATGTCATCCTGGGGACCACCTTGGTCGGGACCAATCTGGCCACGGTCACCATCTCGACCCTGGGTGCGCTCATCTGTATCCAGTGGTTCGGCGAGGTCGGCGACCTGATCTCGGTCCTGATCCTGACGCCTTTCCTGCTCATCTTCGGCGAGGTGGTGCCCAAGAGTGTCTTCCAGCAGAAGGCCGATGTCCTGGCGCCGAACGTGAGCGCGCTGTTGCGCTTCTTCTCTTACGTCTTCTACCCCGTCATCTTCATCTTCAGCCGTGTCGCCCGCTTCGCCACCCAGCTCGTGGGTGGTACCTCGCGGCGCCAGAACCTCTTCATTACGCGCGAGGAGCTGCGTGCCTTGCTCGACGATGGCGAGCCGCTCGGGGGTAGCGGCAGCGTGGACCGGCATAGCATCAGGCGCATCATCCGCTTTGCAGACACCACGGTGGGGCAGGCGATGATCCCGCTCGCCGACGTGGTCGGGATCAATGAGATGCGGAGCATGTCCGATGCGGTCCTGCTGGTGACCAAGCACGGCTACAATCGGTTGCCGGTCTACCGCGGCAATATCACGAACCTCAAGGGTGTGCTGACCCTCAGCACCTGGGACCTGCTGGACGAGGGGATCGAAGAACGCCCCATGAGCGATTTCATCCGACCGCCGCTCTATCTGAGTCCGAACCAGACGATCGATCAGACCCTGCCGCTGTTGCAGGCGCGCGAGGATCACATGGCGATCGTGGTCGACGAGTTCGGCTCGGGTATCGGCATCCTGACCATGGAGGACGTGTTCGAGGAGGTCGTGGGCGACATCGATGTCGGCTACGACTTCGATGAGTACCGACCCAAGCGGCAGTACTTCATCGAGAGCAGCGGCGACAGGAGCTACCGCACCAGCGGGCGCACCCCGCTCTCGGAGATCAATGATGTGCTGCATATCAAGCTGCCGCTGACCGAGGCCCACACCATCGGGGGCTTCGTCAGCGCTCGGTTGAGGCGGCTTGCCCATGTCGATGATGCGGTCGAGGAGGAGGGCTATCGCTTCATCGTCGAGGAGGCCAACGACCGCACCGTCCTGCGCGTCCGTGCGGAACAGATCTGAGGTTGGGGTGCGGCATGGTCGCAGACCGCGCGCGCAACCTTCTGGACCTCGACCCGCGGCCGCGATCCTGTAAGGAGCACCCGATTGAATAGGCTTGCAACCCGGTTACGTATCGGTGAGAAGATCGGCTTGGGCTTCGGCCTGGTCGGGTTGATTCTGCTCGCCGTCATCGCCTATTACGACCTGACGCTGCGCCGGGTCATCTCGGATTACCAGTCACTCAGCAGGGTGTACGGGGCGCGCCAATTCCAGGCATTCGAGATCGAGCGGCGGTTGGCGGCGATGCGCGCTGCCCAGGAACGCTTCCTGCTGACCCGTGATCTGGCCCTCGCGGATGAGGCGCGGCGTCAGGCGCGGCTCTTGGAGCAGGAGGTGGCGACGCTCGCTGCCGTGGACGAGGCCTCGGGTCGGACCGCCGCCGAGCTCCGAACCCTGGGGCGGGACTTCCTGGCGCGCTTCGACGCCATCGTCGAGGCATGGGAGGTCAGGGGCCTGGACGAAGACAAGGGGCTGCAGGGGGCCTTTCGCAATGCCGTGCACGAGCTCGAGGATCTGGCTGGCCACTACAACGTCGATCGACCCTATGTGCTCCTGTTGCAGGTCCGGCGCCGGGAGAAGGACCTGGGACTGCGCCGTGAGCCCGGTTACCAGGACCAGGTGCATACACTGCTCGACGAGCTTTCTGCGACCTTGGCGGCTTCGGCCGTGGCCGCTGGGGTGAGGGCCCAGTTGGAGAGCGAGATCGCAACCTATCGGTCCGAGCTCGATGCCTATGCGAAGATCGTTCTGTCCAATCGGGACATCGCCGGCGGCAAGGGTCCCTTCCGTGATGCCGCACATCGCATGGAGGCGATCCTCGCGGCCCACTATATCCCGGGCCTTCAGACCGAGATCCTGCAATTGCGCCGGCGCGAGAAGGACTATCTGCTCCGCGGCGACGCCGGATACGTTGCCATGGTCGACCAGATCCTGGCCGGTATTGGCGGCCAGGTTCGCAGCTCGGCGATCGCCGACGAAGAGAAGGCTCACCTCGAGACCTTGCTGGGTGCCTATGCGCGGGATTTCCATGCGCTCGTCGACCAGGACGAACGCATCGCCCGATTGACCGCGGAGATGGATGCCGCCGTGGAACGTATCACACCCTTGGTGCAGGAGAATCTGAAGCAGGCCAATGCCCAGATGGCGAGCATGAGCAAGCAGTTGGCCTCGACCTCTGCCGACAGCGCCAGGCTTAGCCTGACCGTCGCATTCGGTGCCATGGCGCTCGGGACCCTATTCGCGGTCCTGATCACGGTCCGCATCGTCCGGCCGGTGCGCAAGATGGCTGGTCTCCTGGACCGTCTGACCCAGGAGAATCCCACCGAACGCATCGAGACCGACCCTCACGGCCGCGACGAGATCAATGCGATGGCGATCTCGCTCAACACCATGGCCGACCACAAGGCAACCTTCTTCAATTGGTGGCGCAGTTCGATGCAGGAGGCGATCGCGCTGCGCGACCTACATGCCGAGCGCGGAGAGGACGAACGCTTCGAGGCCGCCGAGGAGGTCCGGACAGCCGCCATGTCGAAACTCCAGCAGCTCAACGCGATCAAGGGTCGGCTGCTGCGCAACGCGGATGAGGTCCGTGCGATCGGCGAACGACTCGACCGCGATGCATCCCAGCTGCGCAACGGAGACGGCAGGCAGCTCCGCAAGGTGGGCGCAGAGATCGGCACCCTGGTCGGTGTCATCGACGAGGGTTGAATCTAATGATCATGGGGGTTGACGCCATGCCGGAAGCTGGCACGGGTGCCGCTGCAGACGACGTGATCGCCCCCTCTCGCCCCGGGGAGATGTGGTGCGCCACCGGCGCGAGATTCAGAGTAAGTAATGATTCAGAAACAACCTACACACCGTAGGTTGGGCAAAGCGGAGCGT
>JANQGF010000032.1 GCA_028277465.1 Chromatiaceae bacterium | reverse complement strand
TAATGATTCAGAAACAACCTACACACCGTAGGTTGGGCAAAGCGGAGCGTGCCCAACAAGGGCGGCTCAAGTTGCACCACTTGTTTCTGAATCGTTCCTGACTGTTGGCGCGACGCAGAAGGCGGGCGTCAAGACAAGCCAGGTGGGATAAGAATCGACAGAAATCGCCTCAGCCCTTCTCCGCGCGCAGACCCGTCGCTGCGACCACTGCATCCACCACGCCCTGTTGGGTGTCCTCGGCCAGGTAGGGGTGCATCGGGAGACTGATCACCCTCTGCGCGACCGCGGCACTCACGGGGGTCTTGGTCTCCCCGGCCCCGACATGAAACACCGGCTGATCGTTCAATGGGATCGGATAATGCACCGCAGTGGGGATACCTCGATCCTTTAGCTGCGCTGTCACCGCGTCCCGATTCGGCACCTGGATCGTGTACTGCGCATAGACGGACAGCTTCTCTGACGGAACAAAGGGCGTGAGCACCCGGGATCCACCGGACGCGCTCGACGCCGCACCGCGTTCCTCGAACAACTGGGTGTAACGCTCACCCAGCCTCGCCCTGGCGTCGATCTCTTCGGGGAAGACGGCCAGCTTCGCCAAGAGCACGGCCGCCTGCAGGGTGTCCAGGCGTCCATTCAGACCCAGTCTCGGGTGATGATAACGGCGTTCTTGGCCGTGATTGCGGATCTCGCGAAGCCGGGCTGCCAGGCCGTCATCGTCTGTGAAGCAGGCGCCTCCATCACCATAGGCGCCCAGGGGTTTGGCGGGGAAGAAGGAGGTACAGCCGATCAGGGACAGACTGCAAGAACGCCGCCCGCGGTCACTCGCGCCGAAGCTTTGGGCCGCGTCCTCGATCACAGGCAAGTGGTGTTGCTCGGCCACCTGGTTGATGGCATCCATGTCCGCACACTGCCCATAGAGTGATACCGGCATGATGGCACGCGTGCGGCCGGTGATGGCGTCTTCCAGACGCTCGGGGTCCAGCGTATAGGTGGCCGGATCGATGTCCACGAAGACAGGACGTGCGCCGAGCAAGGCGATCATCTCGGCCGTCGCGATGAAGCTGAAGGGTGTGGTGACGACCTCATCGCCCCGCCCGATCTCCAACGCCATCATGGCCGCGAGCAAGGCATCCGTGCCGCTCGAAAGCCCGACACAGTGCCGGACACCGACGAAGGCCGCGAGCCGCTCTTCCAGCTCCTGGATCTCCGGCCCCATGATGAACTGGCCGTGATTCAGGACGGCCTCGATCCGCGCCTTCACGTCTCTTTCGATCCGACCGTATTGAGATTTCAGATCAATGAATTGCATTCATCTCGCCTTCTGCGGCAGGTTAGTCCGAAGGTTCGCGTCGTCGCATCGCCGCCGCCTCAGGGCAGCAGGATCTGCACCCGCTCGGATGGACGCAGCCGGTCATCGGCACGACGCTCGAAAAGGATATCCAGATAGTAGACGGCCCCGTCCAGCTCGACGCGCACCGACTGCACCCCGAGACTATAGACTCTGCCCTCGCGGGTCGCCCCATTGACCTTCACCCTGGCAGGCTGGCCCAGCTTCAATCGCCGCAGGACGTCCGCCGTGACCAATGCCCGGGCGAGCATCCGATCGTCCGGGGCGATGATCATCAGGGGCTGCTCCTGAAGGGTCCGGTAGATCACCGCACCCTTCCAGGCGTGACGGGCAACGACGATCCCATCGAAGGGTGCTCGCAACTCGGTGTGCTCCAGGGCAACCAGCCTCGAGGCCTCGACCGCCTTGGCCGCCTCTTGCTCGGCCATCGCAGCGGCCTGTTCGAGCTCGGCGTCCTTCAACTCTTCACTGGCGATCAGGCCCTGGTCGAAGAGCTCTTGACTCCGGGCCAGCACACGTTGGGCCTTCTCGCCGGCAACCCGCGCGCGCGCCACCCGGGCTCGTGCCTCCAAGAGATTGGCCTTGGCCTCGCGCTGATCCATGCGCAGCAAGAGCTCACCCTTGCTCACATGCTGTCCGGCACTGACCGCCACTTCTTCGACGAGGCCATTCTGCAACACCCGCATCTCGACCTCATGCACCCATTCGAGCCAGCCCTTGAGCTCCTGAGCGCCCTGCACAGGCGCCGCGATGAAAAGCAGAGGAAGGATCAACCTGAAGCTACATGGTCTAAGCATCATGGCGGTATGCCACTCGCGGTGGATGGAAGTCGCGCATCGCCGAACCGTCGCGTCGCCCCCCGCTCTCTCGGGGAGAGGGCGAATGGGAACCCCTACTGCGCATCTTCACGCTGAGGTTCCTGCAACGACTCGGTCCAAACCGACTGGCCCAAGAGGGCATTCAACTCGGCCCAGGTGAGCGCTTGGCAGTAGACCACCCGCTGCTCCAGCAGCTGGGTCCGACTCTGTTGGCTCATGGAGTACCCCAAGTCGGCCGTCACCTCCTGCTCGTACAGAGAGCGGCTCTCGTCCAGCTTCATCTCGCGCCATGCGGACTCGACCTGCACGCTGCGCTCGGCGGCGGCCAAGACCTCCAAACGCAACAGCAGCTCCAGCAACTGCTGACGCCGCTCCAACGCCACCAGTCCGCCGTCGGCCTGGCCTCCTTCCGCGCCAAGCGTCTCGCGGGCGGCGCCTTCGGACGCCCTCGCCAACAGCGCGTCCAGTTTCGGCAGCGTCTCAGGGCGTGATGGCAGGTTCGGTGGCAGGAGGTCACGCGGCAACTCCTCGGGGTTCCCGAGCGCCTGCGCCAGCAGCGCGCGGGTCAAGCGCCGACTGATCTCGCTGGCGGTGCGCCGGTGAAGCAGATTCTGGTAGCGCGCCTCGAGCTCCAATACCCTGAGCTCGGAGAACTGGCCGAGCTCGCGACGCGCCGATGCCCGGTCGAACTGGACATAGGCGACCGCCATCGCCTCGCTCTCGCTGGCAAAGCTCAGATCCGCCAGCAAGACGTCGAAGAAGCGTTCCATGACCTCGAGCTGTTGCGCCGCAAGTGGAGTGATCAGCATACTCAAGGGCCGATTGCGTGACGGATCGGCTACCTGGCTGTTCCTGAATGCCAACCTGTGGCAGTCCAGATAGATGGACTGGCGCCTGGTTAGTCGAGCAGACAGCCCAGGCGATGCGACAACCCGTGGATGGGCATGGAGATCCTTCAAGGCCTGACCCAGGCTGAGAGGATCGGAAACCGCCCGCGCGGCCTCGAAGCAACCGCAGCTCCATGCCAAGATCAGGATCGAATGGACGAGGATCGAGCCCAGCGGGGAGCGACGCATGGATGTCTAATGTTCAACAGAGCAGTGAAAGGCCCAGATAGCGACGGCCGCGATTTTCGCGCAGCGGCATTATGCATCGCTCGGGCGGTGACTGTAATCCTGGAAGTGGCCTCTTGCTCGAACAGGGTGCGCGCGAACACCCATTGCAGAGGAGATTGCGACATGAATCGATCCCGATCCTACCTTGCCGCAGCGGCCCTCTTCCTTCTCTCGGCCGGCGCGGTCGGCGCGCCTGAACAGGGAATCGAATCCCAGGAAGGCCAGAGTGGGACGATCGAAGGCGAGGCCTGGCGGCTCGTCGGCTACCAGGCGGGTGACAAGCTGGTCGAGGTCGTGGAATCGCCGAAACCAGCCCAGTTCCGCTTTCGTGACGGACAACTAGCGGGCGGAACCGGATGCAACCAGATTTCCGGATCTTATCGGATCGAAGGCACCAGGCTGAGCATCGGCAAGAACATGGCCTCGACCATGATGGGTTGCCCCGCGCGCCTCATGGAGCAGGAAAGCGCAATCATCGCCGCGCTTGCCAAGGTCGTCGACTATCGTCGGGACGGGACAAGGCTGGATCTGCGCGATGCAGGGGGTGCGACGCTGCTCAGATTCCAGACCCTCGGTGGATCGGGTCTGACCGGCAGGGTTTGGCGGCTCGTCGCCTACGACCGAGACGCGCTGGGACCGACCCTCGTTCTCGAAGGCACCCAGATCAGCCTCGTCTTCAATCCGCAGGGCACGCTCGGCGGATCCGACGGCTGCAATCGCTATATGAGCGGCTATCGGCTCGAGGACGACCGGCTGACCATCGGGCCCATCGCCACCACGCGAATGGCCTGCGAGGAAACCGATGGGCGGGCCAAGCAGGCCGCGGCCTATGCGGCCGCCTTG
>JANQGF010000078.1 GCA_028277465.1 Chromatiaceae bacterium | reverse complement strand
ATGATTCAGAAACAACCTATACACCGTAGGTTGGGCAAAGCGGAGCGTGCCCAACAAGGGCGGCTCAAGTTGCACCACTTGTTTCTGAATCGTTCCTAGGCACCCGCCACCCGTTCGGCCAGCGCATCCGCCGCCAGATGGTCACCGGCGGCGCGGAAGTGGTGGATCGCCTCCAGGTCGTCGGACCAGGTCCGGGTGACCTGCGCCCCCTGGAAACGGTGATAGCGGCCCATCGCGGCGTTCAGCGCCCGCAGTTGATCGGGCGTGAATCCATCCGCCCCGCCAAGCAGCTCATGCACCACCGCGAGCGCGGCCTCGGGGGTGTCGGGCGGGGCCTGCTGGGCGGCGATCAGCTCCTCGGCCTCGGCGCGCTGGTCGGCCAAGAGGCGTGCCGCCCACTCGATCGCGCGGTGGTTGCCGCCGAGCCGGGCGTGCAGCTCACGCTTGACCGCCAGGCCCAGATGCGCGGGCCAGCCGGCTCCCCCGAAGCGATGTCAACCAGTGGCGGAAGTAGCCTACACTTTTAGTCAGGCGGAAAGATCTGGTAAGCGCCGCGACCTGCCGAAATGGGCATAGCCGCCTAAAAAGCCGCGATACGCGGTTGTTACCCGTAGCGGGTGCGCGCAAGAAGGAGTGAAATCGTGAAGAAACTCATCAGAACCTGGCTGAGGGGCATTGCCCTGGTGGCTGCCGTCGGTGGCCTCTTTGGGGCGGGGCCCGTCACCGCAGACGACGTGCAGAAACATGGTGACGCCTTCGTTGTCTATCTGCCGGCAAATCTGGACTACCTGGAGATTGTCGACCGCTTGAAGAGCGAGATCTTGGCCGCGAACTGGGAGATCACGGACGTTCAGGAAGTTGATATCGGCCTGCGTCAATACGGCATCGAGACCCAGAACAAGGTCATTTCCGCCTGTAAGTCCCAGTTGCTGGCACAGGCGATCAAGGAAGACCCGTTCATCTCGCTGGCCGTACCCTGCCGTTTCACGGCATTCCGGGATCACGCCGGGAATCGGATTGTCGTCGGCTTTCACGATCCTGCAGCCGAAGCCAAGGCGCTTGGCATCAGTCAGTATGGTGCCGCCGAGCAGGCGACCAATGAACTGAAAAGCGTCCTGCAGACCATCGCGGATTTCTACAAGTGAGGCAGAAGACGGGCTGGCCGCGGCCGGCACGTCACGCTTCGTGAGGAGGCGCTTCGGCGCCCCTTTTTTGGCCCTTCAACCAAACAAGCCCGCAGAGAGTCCATCGACTCGGACAGCCGATCACCATTTCGCGGCGTCGGCATGGGGCGGTCGATCGCCGAGATCACCATCGCCGGCGCCCTGCCCCGCGCGATCCGCAGTCGCCGTCGCCCCCCGGGCCGACTCAGCGCGGGGCGATACCGAGGAGGTTGCGAACCCGCTTCCAGGGAGCCAAGACCACCGGCCCCTCTCCAGCACCCGGTTCGAAGAAGAACCCGCTCGAGGACCCGCCATCGAGATTGAGGGCACGGGCGGTCGTCCAAGGGGTCAGAACACCTGGTGCGACGAGACACTCGGCGAGCTCGGCGAGGCTGACTGGACTCGAAGTGGCGCCAAGCACCCAGTGCCCGCGCCAGTCGGTGGCAATGAAGGTCCGGCGGTCGGAACCGGTGGTCGAGAGACCCCGCACTGCCCGCCCGCCGTCTACCAGGTAGGGACCGCTCTGCAGTAGGGCCTTGATGCCGGGGTGGTCCCGGAATTGAGCGCGCCGCACGAGATGGATACCTCGGTCATCGCTATAGACGACCCCGCTGAGGAGCCTCGCGGTCTCGAAGCGGTTGATGCGGCGCCCCCCTGCGATCATCAGCCCCAAGGGCCGCCGGTCCGGGTGGAAGAATCCGCCGTTGACCCCGGCGAGGCACCCGGCGGACCGAAAGGCCTCCGTCCAGGCTCGATCGGCCGCCTCCGGGCCAGATCCGAGATCGACGACCTCTAGACGAAAGGCCCGCGAGGTGAAGAAGGCGAGGTGTGCGCTGACCCGCCGGCCGTCGGCCGGGCGAATCACAGTCCGTTGAACATAGACGAGATCCGGAGAGATCTCCCGCCGGTCCACCTCCCCGGCAGGCTGCCAGGTCGCCGCGAGGGTGTTGAAGGTCGTCAGTAGGCAGGCGCCGAAGAGCCAGCGGAGAAGACGCATGCAGGAGGTAGGAGCCAGTCGATTCGAGCGCGCAGCATGCGGGGCCGCAGCCGCGCGGTCAAGCCAACTGCACTAGTCGTCCGCGCTCGCCGGCGGCGGGAAGACGCGGGTCCAATCGTCCTTCATTGAGACCAGCACCCAGCCGACCTCCGGGGCCAGATCCAGGGCCTCGTCCAGCTGTCACTCCGGGTGCTCTGGTGCAAGGGCCCTCAGCCGGCCGAGCACGAAGGCGAGCTGGGTATAGATCGGCTGCTCGACCCACAGGGTGCCGTCGTTGTCGAAGACCGCGATGCGCTGGGCCGGCGGGACGAAGTCTGGACCGGAGACGTTGGTCACATCGGTGGCGTAAGGTCGTGATCGCCTGCCTGGCAGCGCCATCCTTAACCACGACGGCAGCGGATCTGCCGCGACGGCGAGCGCGCATTTTGTAGTATTACGCGCTCTTCAAGACGGCGCTGCGCCATCAGGCGATGCTCTATCCTCACTGGCTCCGAGCACCACGCGATCATAGATCTCGCGCACCGACAACCGGCAGTCAGGCGTCTCCAGCTCGATGACCGCATCGGCGTCGGCATAGGCGGAGAGCAGCCAGCGATCATCCGACTGGCGGGTGAAGACATCCACGGCGACCTGGTCCTGGGCGATCAGCAGATAGTGGCGCAGGCTCGTCAGCCGCCGGTAGTGCGCGAACTTGCCGCCACGATCATAAGCCTCGGTCGAGTGCGAGAGCACCTCGGCGATCAGCACCGGATTGGTCAGCACATCGCGCTGCCTGTCGTGGAAGAGCGGCTCGCCGCACAGCACGCTGACATCCGGATAGGCGCAGACGTCGGCGGCCTCGATGCGGATCCGCATATTGCTGGAGAGGACCGCGCAGGGGCCACCCTCCAGTTGATTGCCGAGGCGTCTGGCCAGATTAGCCGTGATCAGGCTGTGCTCGTAGCTCCCGCCGGTCATGGCGAAGATCTGACCGGCGACGTATTCGTGCTTCATATCGGTCGACTCACGCTCGACCGCCAGATAGTCCTCGAAGCGATACTCGGGCACGGGGTGCGTCTGCACGATCTCGACCCTCCGATATCCCCTGGTGACACAGCTCCAGCTGCGTCACCCATGCGATGAAGCTCTGCTTCACGAGCCCAGCCAGCCGGTATCCACCTCGACCAGCCCCGACTGTCCCAGATAATTCCGCGCGCTCGACCAACGCCAATGCTCGGGCAGGTCCACATAGCCGCGTCTGACCGGATTGTAGTGCAGATAATCCAGCTTCTGGCGCATCACCGCCTCCTGCTCGATCCGCTGGGGATGGCTACCCTCCTCCCAGACCTGATAGGTCGATTCCAGTTTCCCCTCGCCCTTGAACAACCGCAGCATGCTCAGCAGTCGCCGCGCACCGGCATCCTCCAGCACCGCGATCAGACGCCGTGCCGTGAACGACTTGAATCGCCGTACGTCCCGGTCCAGCTCCGGCGCGCGGGCGATCAGATGCAGATGGTTCTCCAGGATCACATAACCGTGCAGCCGGAAGGCATGATGCGTCTGGAGATACCGCCAACTGTCCAGGATCACAGCGACCGTTGCGGGCCGGGTGAAGACCGGCCGCCACCGATTGATCGTCATCGTCATGCAGCAGGGGGCATCATTGCCGAGAAATCGGTAGCGGCTGCGAGTCATCTGTACCTCCTTCCGCGCGTGCTCCTTCTCGCGAAGCTCCAGACGATTCCCCCCACTAACGGTCATGCCGTGTCTCTGGCACCCCGGAGCATGGAACAAGAGCCTCAGCAGCTTGCAGGCTCGTCGCGGCGAGGCGCCGCTCCCACCAAATCGAGGCGCTGTTGGGCTTCGCTCTCGCTCAGCCCAACCGACAACCGGTCGATCTCTTGGGTCAATTCTTTCCAGGAACTCCTTGAATGTCCTGTTGAGATCTCGAAACGATGGGATATAATCTGGATCCAAGTAAATACGAATACTTATTCATTCCCTATTCTCGGTTCGCGCGCTGAACACGTGCCGCACCTCCACCCTATGTTTGAATGACTCAGAGGATTCCATGGCCGTTCTTGGTGCCCGCGTGACTAGCGAGCCTTATAAGACGGGCTTCCCGTCCATGAGCGATCTCATCGGGAGCCGCTCAGCCCGGCAGGGTCGCCTCGCCCCTGTGTCGAGGCTTCTTCTCGCGTCCGCGCTCACCTGCACCCTGGCTCCCCTCATGGCGGCGGAATCCGGTGGCACGCTCGGCATCGAGCTCAACAAGCTCGAGTCACGCGAGGGGACCTGTCGACCCTATCTGGTCTTTCGCAACGAGACCGACGGCCGGTTCGAGGCACTCGCGCTCGAGCTGGTCCTCTTCGACACGGAGGGCTTCATCCTCAAACGCTTCAGTCTCGACGCGGCACCACTCGCGCCCGGTAAGACCAGTGTCAAGCTCTTCGAGATCGACGGTGTCCGATGCGAGACCCTCGGCCGCATTCTGGTCAACGAGGTCGCCGCTTGTGCCGACCACGCCG
Source organism: Chromatiaceae bacterium (assembly GCA_028277465.1). Classification (GTDB taxonomy): domain Bacteria; phylum Pseudomonadota; class Gammaproteobacteria; order Chromatiales; family Chromatiaceae; genus JANQGF01. Next base: position 23,763 of record JANQGF010000078.1, on the reverse strand, counting down.
GGTCGATCGACGCCTGCCTGGAGCGGATCCGACTGTCCTCGCGGCTCTCCGTCGACCTTTTCAAATGAATGACAGGGTCTCTCCCATGACCGACCTGACGATCGCCGCGCCCGCGGCACCTACCCACACCAAGACCCCGCCTTCTCCGCCGGGGGGCCTGGAGCCGGGTGGCGCGGCGCCCCTCATGGAGACGGTGCCAGCCGTCTCGCCCGCGTCGCCCGAACTCACGCCCGATTCCGGCCTCCTGGGCACGCTTCAGAATCAGCTGCAGGACCTGATCGCAGCCGGCGGCCCCGTGATCCTCGTGCTCGGCCTGCTCTCGACCGTGGCGCTCGCCATCGTCCTGGTGAAGCTCTGGCAGTTCCACCGCATGCGGCTCGGCCAGCTCGGGCCAGTCGAGGAATCCCTGCGCCTCTGGAGCCAGTCGGACGGCAAGGCCGCGATTGCCCTGGTCGCCGGCCGCTCCCAACCCGTCGCCCACCTCGTGCACCTGGCATTGGTCGGCCTGCTTCGCCCCAATGTCGATCTGGCGACCCTCCGCGAGGAGCTGGCGCGCGTGGCCAACCTCCAGCTCGAGCGACTGCGTAGCTATCTGCGCGCCTTGGAGATCATCGGCACGCTGAGCCCGCTGCTGGGCCTGCTGGGCACTGTACTCGGCATGATCGAGGCGTTCCGGCAGCTGGAGGCGGCAGGCGCCCAGGTCGACCCTTCCATCCTGTCCGGCGGGATCTGGCAGGCACTTCTGACCACGGCGGTCGGACTCACGGTCGCCATCCCGGTCGTGCTGGTCCATTCCTGGCTCGAGCGTCGCGTCGAGCGATGCAGCCATCAGATGGAGGACGCCATCACCCGGGTCTTCACCCGTGATGTCGGTCTCCCACGACCGCCCGCCGAGCGCCGGCAGGCGGCCGACTCCGCACTCGAGGTCGGCTATGCGGCTTGATCTACCGCGCGGGCGGTCGAGCCGGGCGATCAGTCTCACGCCGCTAATCGACGTGGTCTTCATCCTCCTGCTCTTCTTCCTCCTGGCATCGCATTTCCACCAATGGCGCGCCTTGAAGCTGGATACGCCAGCGGCCGTCCTGAACGCCAGTCATGACACCCTATCGCGGGCGCTGTTGCTCCGTGTCCACGCAAACGGTGCCCTCGACCTCAATGGGGAGCCATTGGACCCGGCGCAGCTGCGCCCGACCCTCGCGGGCTACCACAAGCGGTACCCGGACCTGTCCCTAGTACTCGAGTCGGATGCCGACTTGCCTTTACAGCCCTTGGTCAGCGTCATCGACAGCGTCGTCGCCTCAGGCATCGAGGAGCTGAGCCTGAAATGAAGCTCGTTCGCCCCAACCAACGCGTGCAGCGCGATGACCACTTGATCCCCTTGATCAACGTCATCTTTCTCATGCTCATCTTCTTCATGGTGGTCGGACGCATGACGCCTGCGGAGCCGATCGAGGTCGAGCCCCCCGTCTCGACTCAGGACTTGGAGGCCGAGACCCGCGACAAGGTCCTCGTCATCGGCGCCGATGGCCGCATGGCGATCGGCACGGAGATCGTCTCCCGTGAGACGCTGCGCGCGCGCCTTTCCGCCTGGCAAGGAACCGCAGCTGGATCGGGCACCCAGGCACCGCTGGAGCTGACGCTCAAGGCGGATGCGTCCATTACCTCCGGTCTGCTGCGCGAGACGCTCGACCTGCTGGAGGCGGAGGGCATCGAGCGGGTCAGGCTGCTCACGCTTGCAGCGGGTGATCAGACCGGATGAAGGGGCGTGAGGATTGTCCAATCGATGGATCGCGGAGTGCGAACCCACTGAATCGGAGCCTGTCTGCAGTGGATCGGCTTACCAAAGCAAAATCGGTGCTGCACTAGCACGGCCCTCCCAAGCCGATGGAGATCCGCTCTCATCACTGGCTGGTCGCACTCTCGGCGGCTACTCTGGCACATCTGGCCGTGGTCATGGGCACCGGACAGGCGCCTCAGCCGACCCCGCCCGCCACCCCGGTGGTCATCCAGCTCGGCGAGATGGGCGCCCCGGAAGGTGCGTCCGGACTCGATCCAGGCGATCATGGCCCCCCGGCTGAGGCCGTTGAGCCCGGCAGCGAGCCCCTCTCGCCAATCGCTACGCCGAGGCCGGCGCAGGCGCTCGCCGTCAGCGAGCAGGTGAAGGCGCAGCTGATAGAACCACCCCGTCCGGAAGTCAGCCGAACCCCCACCAAGCCCAGGACGAAATCCAAGCCGAAGACGAAGCCCAAGGTCGCAAAGAAGCCCAAGCCCACTCCAAGGACGGCGAAGCCGACCAACGCCGGCCGAAGCAAGGGCGCGGCCATCGCGAAGCGAGCCAAGTCCTCGGGCAAAATCGGCACAGGCTCAGGCAAGGCAGGCGCCGGGAAAGGCAAAGGTGGCAGAGGCACAGGCAAGGGCTCAGGTTCCGGGGCGGGTGCCAAGGGCAGCGCCAATTACTATGGCAAGCTGGCCTCCTGGCTCAATCGGCACAAGCGTTATCCTTCCCGCGCACGACGCCTGCGCCAGGAGGGCACCGTCAAGGTGTTATTCACCATCGATCGCAGGGGGCGTCTCCTGTCCCATCGGATCGTGGCCAGCTCCGGACACGCGTTACTCGATCAAGAGGTGAAGGCAATGCTCAAGCGCGCCTCCCCGCTGCCGGCCTTCCCCGCCGGCATGTCCCAGTCCAAACTCACCCTGACGGTACCCATCCGCTTCAATCTGCGTTGATACGCGCCGGTCAAGCGAGCCTTGGGCGAATTCCGAGAACCTTCCGTACCGAAAGGAGAGATATCCGTCGGCCAATGTCACTCGGCTCGCCGTGACGCGGCTTGCATGTCCGGTGGGTTAGGATTACAACTCGAGGACACGAGTTAGCTTTCGGAGGACGACGCCATGTTTCATCTTATTCCCTTCCTGGCCGGTGCCGCTGCCGGTGCCGCGGTCACCTATGTCGTGACGGACCCACAGACCCGAGCAAAGGTCAAGGAAGGCGCCGACCTGGTCGCCGCCGGTGTCAAGGCCGGCTTCGGAACGGCCAAGAATCTTCTCACCCGAACCGAAACCTCGGAGCCGCGGGAAGGGCCGGAAGAAGACCCTGAGGGATCGACCACTCCCACGTGATACCATCGAGCCGCGCTCCGTCGACATCGAGGTTCTCGCCGTGCGTATCCGCCCCCTTCCTTCTTCTTTCCAAAGCCTGCTCCTGCCCGTCGCTGCGGCGGCTCTGCTCTCGGCCTGCTCCGGCAAGGAGGAGCCGATCCCCGCGGAGACCGCCCGACCGGTCAAGACGATGGTGGTCACGACACCCGAGGTCGGTGGAATACGCCGCTTCCCCGGCCGCGTCGATGCCCTGAACAAGGCGGAGCTCGCCTTCCGCGTCCCAGGGACCATCCAGGAGCTGCCAATCAAGGAAGGGGATCGCGTGGAGGCGGGTCAGTTGCTCGCGGCGCTCGACCCGACGGACTACGAGATCGCGGTCAAGGACGTTCAGGCGACCTTCGATCGCGCCGACAAAGACTTCAAGCGGGCCGAGGAGCTCGTGGCCGATGGCTTCATCTCGAGGACCGACTTCGACGCCAAGGAGGCCGAACGCAAGAACGCGCAAGCCGCCCTCGATCGGGCGCAACAGGATCTCATTTACACCCGACTCACGGCCGCCTTCGATGGCACCGTGGCCCGCCGCTATGTCCAGCGTTTCGAGGAGGTTCAGGCCAAGCAGGCGGTGATGGTGATCCAGGACAACTCGCTGCTCGAGGTGAAGGTCGATATCCCCGAGGCCATCGTCATGGGTGTCAGACCGCCTCCAGACGGGAGCCGTCAAGATGACCAGATTCCGGTGACCGCGTCCTTCGAGGGTCGGCCGGGCCAGCAATTCGACCTGCGCCTGCGCGAGCTTGCCACCCGCGCCGACCCCGAGACCCAGACCTTCGAGGTGACCTTCACCATGCCCGCGCCCGAGGACTTCAGGGTCTTCCCTGGAATGACCGCGACGGTGATGGCCGATTTCAGTCAGGTCTCCACAGCGGAGGCGAGCCTCGTGATTCCGGCGAGCGCGGTGACCGCAGACGAGAAGCTCCAGCCCTTCGTCTGGGTGGTCGACGAGGACACCCTCAGGGTGCACAAGACCCCGGTCGAGGTCGGAGATCTGAGTGGACACTCCATCGCGCTCAGGTCCGCCTTCGAGGCAGGGACTCGCATCGTGGTTGCCGGGGTCGGATACCTTGCCGAGGGCATGCAGGTACGCCTCTTGCTGCAGCGCGAGGAGGCAGAGCCACGGGCCGAGGATGCGACCCCGCCCGCGGGCCTCCCACCTGTGTCGGGCGAGGACGCAAGGCCGTGAATCTCGGCGAGTACTCGGTCAAGACCCCGGTTATCTCCTGGTTGCTCGTCGTCGTCCTGGTCGGGGGCGGCATCTGGGGCTTCGGGCATATGGGTAAGCTCGAAGACCCCGCCTTTACCGTCAAGCTGGCCAAGGTCATCACACTCTATCCCGGGGCCTCCGCACAGCAGGTCCAGGACGAGATCACCTATCACATCGAAGAAGCGATCCAGCTCATGGAGCAGGTGCGATGGATCAAGCGATCCATCTCGCGCCCAGGCCTGTCGGATATCACGATCGAGTTCAAGGATCGGTACCGCGGCGACGACTTCCCCGACATCTACGACGAGCTCAGGCGCAAGATCGCGGACATGGCGCACAAGCTGCCACCGGGCGCCCAAGAGCCCATCATCCTGGACAGCTTCGCCGACGTCTACGGTATCTATCTGACCTTGAGCGGCGATGGTTACAGCTGGCGCGACCTCTGGGATACGGCCGATTGGCTCAAGAAGCAGCTGGTGCTGATCCCGGGCGTGCGCAAGATCGTGATCGACAGCGAGCAGAAGGAGGTCGTCTATCTGGAGGTCTCCCGGGCCCGGCTCGGGGAGCTCGGGATCTCGCTCGCCAGCATCGCCCAGGTGCTCCAGTCCCAGAACGTGGTCTCGGATGCCGGCAGTGTCACGGTCGGTGATGAGTATCTGCGTATCTGGCCGACCGGCGAGTCGACCTCGGTGCAGTCGATCGGGGACGTGCTCGTGAGCTCCAGCGAGCGAAGGCTGGTACGTCTGCGCGATATCGCCGAGATCCGCCGGGCCTACGAAGAGATCCCGCAGAAGTATTACTTCGTCAACGGCAGACCGGCGCTCACCCTGGCCCTCTCGATGCAGACCGGCGAGAACGTGGTGGCGGTCGGCGCGTCGCTCGATCGCCGCCTCGCGGAACTGCAGGCCGATATCCCGCTCGGCATGGAGCTCGAGGCGATCTACGATCAACCCAAGGAGGTGGAGAACTCCGTCAAGGGCTTTCTGGTGAGCGTCGCCCAAGCCGTCGCGATCGTGCTGCTGGTGCTGCTGGTCTTCATGGGTCTGCGGGTCGGCATGATCATCGGTGCGACGCTCTTGATCACGGTCGCCGGCACCCTCTTCGTCATGGCCATCTTCGGGATCGAGCTGCAACGGATCTCGCTCGGTGCCTTGGTGATTGCACTGGGGATGCTGGTGGATAACGCCATCGTCGTGGCCGAGGGCATGCTGGTGCGCATGAATGCCGGGATGAAGGCAGACGCCGCGGCCCGTGAGACCGTGGGCAAGACCATCTGGGCCCTCTTGGGCGGCACGGTCATCGGGATCCTGGCCTTCGCCGGCATCGGATTCTCGCAGGACAGCACCGGCGAGTTCGCGAACTCGCTCTTCTATGTGATCCTCATCGCCTTGCTGCTCTCTTGGATCACCGGCATCAGTACCACCCCCCTCTTGTGTGCCCTCCTTCTGAGGCCTGCCAAGGAGGCGAAGCCGGCCTCGGATGCCTATGCGGCGGCGCCTTTTCGGATCTATCGCAACCTGGCCGCGGCTGCGATTCGTTACCGGTGGGTTACCCTGAGCCTCGTGGTGGGGCTGTTCGCGGTCGCGCTCTGGGGCTTCGGCTCGGTCAAGCAGGCCTTCTTCCCATCGGCCAACACGCCGCTCTTCTTCGTCGATATCTGGGAGCCCGAAGGGACCGATATTCGCAAGACGCGCGAGGATACCCTCAGGGTCTCGCACTACTTGCGCGAGCTCGAAGGTGTGATGCAGACGACCTCGGTCGTCGGCGGTCCCCATCAACGCTTCACCCTGGTGTATGACGCCAAGGAAGCGAGTCCGGCCTATGCCCAGATCATCGTCCAGACCGATACCAGGGAGCGCATCGAGCAGGTCTGGGACCAGGTCGATACCTACCTCCGCCAAGAGCTCGTCTGGACCGACCCCATCCTCAAGAAGCTGATGATCGGCCCGGGCCGCGACAGCAAGATCGAGGCGCGCTTCCACGGCCCGCAGGCCGAGGTCCTGCGCACATTGGCCGAGCAGGCCAAGGCCATCATGCGGGCCGACCCCGAATCCAAGGAGGTTCGCGACGACTGGCGCCAGCCCGTGAAGGTGATCCGCCCCCTCTTCAACGAGCAGGTTGGGCGTCAGCTCGGCGTCACCCGCGAGAACCTGGCGGCGGCACTGCAGTACGCCTTCGACGGCACCCAGATCGGGCTCTATCGTGACGGCGAGCACCTCTTGCCCATCCTGGTGCGCGCGCCCGGCTCAGAGCGCGGCGACATCACCAATATGCGTGATATCCAGGTGTGGAGCCCGGTCCTCGAGCGCGCGGTCGCGGTCGATCAGGTGGTGAAGGGCTTCGAGACCGTCTGGGAGAACCAGGTCATCGGCGGACGCGACCGGATGAAGACCATCATCGCCTCGGCCAACCCCCGGGGACCACTCGCCACGCCTCTGTTCGAGCGCTTGCGTCCTCAGATCGAGGCGATCGAGCTGCCGCCCGGTTACAGCCTCTCCTGGGGCGGCGAATACGAGGACACCACCAAGGCCCAGGGCGCGCTCTTCGGTGTCCTGCCACCCTCCTTCCTCGCGATGATCCTGGTGACCATCCTGCTGTTCGGCAAGCTCAGACAACCGCTCATCATCTGGTTGACGGTTCCGCTCGCGGTGATCGGAATCACGGCCGGGCTGCTGGGTGCCGACGCGGCATTCGACTTCATGTCGCTGCTCGGCGCCCTCTCGCTGGTCGGACTCCTGATCAAGAACGCCATCGTGCTGATCGAGGAGATCGATCAGGAGATCGCCCAGGGAAATGACCCCTACGGGGCCATTCTCGATTCCGGGGTGAGCCGCATGCGCCCCGTCTTGCTCGCCGCGGCAACCACCATCCTCGGCCTGATCCCCCTGTTGCCCGACGTCTTCTTCGTGAACATGGCCATCACCATGATGGCGGGATTGAGCTTCGCGACCGTTCTGACCCTGCTGGTCGTCCCGACCCTCTATGCCGTCTTCTTCCGTATCCGGGGACCGCAAGGCGCGGAGACATAAGGCGAATTCCGAAACCTTCGTACCGAAAGCAGAGGTATCCGTAGGATGGGCAAAGCCCCTGGCAGAGCCCCGGAAGGATGGCTCATGGCTCTGCGGGGCGTGCCCATCCGGCCTGCTGCGACCTCGGAACGATGGGCACGCGCGCCAACCCGATGAGGCTCACTCAAACGCTGGAGCACGCGCTTTGCCCATCCTACAGATATGGGAGGTATGAGAGGTTCTGGAAATCGCTTAAGAGACTGGGGGAGGCCACGGTGAGGGGTGCCGGCAATGCCGCGAACGATTGCCTCACCTCTGCCGGGCGCCCTTCTCGTGCCTGGAGGTAGTCATCCACCGCAGCAGTGCGTGCCAGGTAATGGGTACGCATCGCGTACCCTCCACGCGCCGAGGTTCATTGGGAGCTCATGTCACTGGACTACCATACGCTCGACCTCCTCCGCCAGAATCACCCGGCCTGGCGCCTCTTGCGCTCGGATCACGCACCTCTGGTGGCCAGTTTCCTGCATCGCGTCTTCGTCGCGCCCAACGAGCGCGTGATTGCCCAGGCCCTTCTTGCCGAGGCCCTGGAAGACGAGCTGTTCGGCCTGCGCGAGCGCCTGGGTGCAGCGGCCTTCCCCAGGCCTGCGACCGAGTATCTCAACGACTGGGCGGCCCCCGAGAAGGGCTGGCTGCGCAAGTTCTACCGCCAGGGCTCGGACGAGCCCTACTTCGATCTGACCCCCGCGACCGAAAAAGCGATCGCCTGGCTCGGCAGCCTCGCCGAGCGCAGCTTCGTGGGGACCGAGTCGCGCCTGCTCACGCTCTTCGAGCTGCTGCGTCAGATGAGCGAGGGCACCGAGACCGACCCCGAGGCGCGGCTCGCCGAGCTGGAGCGGCGGCGCGGGGCGCTCGACGCCGAGATCGCCCGCATCCTCGATGGCGACATTCCACTGCTCGACGATACCGCGCTCAAGGACCGCTTCCTCCAGTTCATGTCGCTGGCCCGCGAGCTGCTGAGCGACTTCCGCGAGGTCGAGCACAACTTCCGCCAGCTCGACCGGCGGGTGCGCGAACGCATCGCGCTCTGGGAGGGCGCCAAGGGCGAGCTGCTCGAGGAGATCATGGGCGAGCGCGACGCCATCACCGACTCCGACCAGGGGCGCAACTTCCGCGCCTTCTGGGACTTCCTCATGTCCAGCCGGCGCCAGGAGGAGCTGACCGCCCTGCTCGAGCGCGTCTTGGCGCTGCCGCCCGTCGCCGCCCTGGAACCGGACGCGCGCACCCGCCGGGTCCATTACGACTGGCTGGACGCCGGCGAGCACACCCAGCGTACGGTCGCGGATCTCAGCCGCCAGCTCAGACGTTTCCTCGACGACCAGGCCTGGCTCGAGAACCGGCGCATCATGGACATCCTGCACGGGATCGAGGCCAAGGCGCTGGCACTGCGTGACCACCCGCCACCGAGCGACGTCATGGAGGTGGCGGACAGCGCCACCAGCATCGAGCTGCCGATGGAGCGGCCGTTGCATACCCCCAAGGTCAAGCCCAGGATCAGCGACCGGGTGCTGGAGTCCGACGAGACGGCGATCGACGCCTCGGTGCTCTACTCTCAGGTGGTCGTCGACAAGATGCGCCTGGCGCGCCACATCCGCCAGGCACTGCAGACCCGTCCGCAGATCGACCTACGCGAGCTGACCGAGCGCCACCCGCTGGAGCAAGGACTGGCCGAGCTGGTCGCCTACCTGCAGCTCGCCGGGGATGGCTTCAGATCGGTCGTGGACGAGTCGGTCACCGAGATCCTGACCTGGAGCGGTTGCGACCTCGACGGGGTCGAGACGATCAAGCGGGCGCGGATGCCGAGGGTGATCTTCGTGCGATGAGGGGATCATGAGATGACCAGCGCAGTGCGTCCCGACCTTTCCCAGACAGGCTGTCCGCCGGAAGCGGCGACCGAGCCCCCGCGTCAGGACGCCCTGTCCCCCCTCCTGGTCCAGCTCCTCAAGGGCGTCCTCTACCAGGACGCCGATCCCAGGCTCTGGGGCGCACTGATCGAGCTCCAAGCACGCGTGCGCGACTATGTCGCGGTGCTGGGCCTGGAGCTCATGGTGGACGAGGCCGAGGGCTACGCCTTCCTGCGCTCGCGCCGCGACGAAGAGCGCGCGGCCGGCGAGGCGGGCGACGAGATCCCGCGTCTGATCGCCCGGCGTCCCCTCTCCTTCCCGGTCAGCCTCCTGCTCGCCCTACTGCGCAAGAAGCTCGCGGAGTTCGACGCCACCGGCGGCGAGACCCGGCTGGTGTTGAGCCGCGAGGAGATCCTGGAGCTGGTCCGGGTCTTCCTGCCCGACAGCAGCAACGAGGCCAAGCTCATCGACCAGATCGAGCGCCACCTCAACAAGATCGTTGAGCTGGGTTTCCTGCGCCGTCTGCGCCCGGTCGGGACCAGCTCGGGGGGCCAGGGCCCGACCTTCGAGGTCCGGCGCATCCTCAAGGCCTACGTCGACGCCCAGTGGCTCGCCGAATTCGACGCCCGGCTCGCGGAATACCAGGTACAGCTCGGCGGTGGGCGAGATCAAGACGACGATGGATGACGCTCCAAACCTGAGTCTCGACTTTCTCTCCGACGACAACCTCTCCGGCTTCCGGCTGCAACGCCTCGAGGTCTTCAACTGGGGCACCTTCGACGGTCGCGTCTGGACCCTGCTCGCGAATGGACGCAACACCCTGCTGACCGGTGACATCGGCTCAGGCAAGTCGACCCTGGTCGACGCCGTGACCACACTGCTGGTGCCGGCACACCGGGTCGCCTACAACAAGGCGGCGGGGGCCGACAGCCGCGAGCGTAGCCTGCGTTCCTACGTGCTCGGCCACTACAAGTCCGAGCGCAGCGAGCTCGGCGGCAGCGCCAAGCCGGTGGCCCTGCGCGACCAGAACAGCTACTCGGTCATCCTCGGACTCTTTCACAACGCGAGCTACGACCAGACGGTGACCCTGGCCCAGGTCTTCTGGATGGCCGAGCCTCAGGGACAGCCGGCGCGCTTCTTCGTCGGCGCCGAACGGGCACTCACGATCGCGGGGGATTTCGCCGGCTTCGGGAGCGACATCGCGCGGCTCAAGAAACGGCTCAGGTCGGCCGGCGCCGAGGTCGCGGACAGCTTCCCACCCTACGGCGGCTGGCTGCGCCGGCACCTGGGCATCGCCAACGAGCAGGCGCTCGAGCTCTTCCACCAGACGGTCTCCATGAAATCGGTCGGCAACCTGACCGACTTCGTGCGCGCGCACATGCTGGAGCCCTTCGAGGTCGGCACCCGCATCAAGGCGCTGATCGGCCACTTCGACGACCTCAACCGAGCGCACGAGGCGGTGCTCAAGGCCAAGCGCCAGATCGAGCTGCTGACCCCGCTGGTCGCCGACGGCGAGCGTCACACCGCGCTGAGCGAGCGGATCGGCGAGCTGCGTGCCTGCCGCGAGGCGCTGAGCGCCTATTTCGCCGGACTCAAGCGCGGCCTGCTGGACAGACGCATCGCTCACCTGGACGAGGAGCTGACCCGCCAGGGCGCGCAGATCGCTCGGCTCGAAGAGGCCCGCGCCGCGCAGCGGGCGAGCGAAATCGACCTCAAACGCCACATCGCCGAGAATGGCGGCGACCGGCTCGAGCGTCTGGCCGAGCAGATCCGCGAGAAGGGGCTGGAGCGCGACCGACGCCGGGACAAGGCGGAGCGCTACGCGGCCCTGACCCGCCAGGTCGACGAGCACCCGGCGACCGACGATCCGGGCTTCGTCGCCCAGCGCCGACGCTTCGCCGAGCTGACCGAGGCGGCCCAGGGACGCGAGGCGGAGCTGCAGAACCAGCGCACGGAGCGCGAGGTCGACCTGCGTCAAGGCCGGGATGCGCATCGGGCGCTGGTCGAGGAGATCGCCAGCCTCAAGGCCCGGCGCAGCAACATCCCGGCCGCGCAGATCACCCTGCGCCAAGCGCTCTGCACGGCCCTCGACATCGCCGAGGAGGAGATGCCCTTCGCCGGCGAGCTGCTGCGGGTGCGCGAGGACGAGACCGACTGGGAGGGCGCCGCCGAGCGTCTGCTGCGCAACTTCGGTCTCTCGCTGCTGGTGCCCGATGCACGCTACGCCGCGGTCGCCGACTGGGTCGACCGCACCCATCTGCGCGGCCGGCTCGTCTACTTCCGCGTCCGCCCCGGCACGCATTCCGAGCCGCCCGATCTGCATCCAGACTCGCTGGTCCGCAAGCTCGCCATCAAGCCCGACTCGCCCTTCTACGACTGGTTGGAGCGCGAGCTGGCGCAACGCTTCGACTTCGCCTGCTGCGCCACCCAGGCGCAGTTCCGGCGCGAGCGGCGCGCCATCACGCCCGCCGGCCAGATCAAGACCGCGGGCGAGCGCCACGAGAAGGACGACCGCCATCGCATCGACGATCGCGCCCGCTACGTGCTGGGCTGGACCAACACCGCCAAGATCGCCGCCCTGGAGGCCGAACGCCAGCGCCAGGAGGCACAGATCGCCGAGCTGGCCGGGCTCATCGCCCGTATCCAGAACGAGCAGGGGGCGCTACGCGAGCGTCTGCAGATCCTCTTCAAGCTCGACGAGTACCGCGACTTTCGCGAGCTGGACTGGGGCGTACTCGCATTGGAGGTCGCACGCCTGGAGGACGAGCGGCGCCAACTCGAGAGCGCCTCCGACCTGCTGCGCCAGCTCAACGCCCAGCTCGCCGAGCTGCAATCGGCCCTGGCCGAGACCGAGCGCCGGCTGACGGACAGATCGCGCGAGCTGGGCGTGACGCAGAACAAGCGGGAGACCGCGTGTGAGCTGCGCGAACAGGCGCTGGCACTGCTGCACGAGGGGGAAAGCGAGGGCCATGCCGACTGGTTTCCCCGGCTCGAGACCTTCCGCTCCGAGGCGCTCGGCGAGCATCAGCTGACCGTCGAGTCCTGCGACAACCGCGAGCGTGAGATGCGTCAGTGGTTCAATGGGCGGATCGACGCCGAGACCAAGCGGCTCGACCGTCTGCGCGACCGCATCATCCAGGCGATGGTGGACTACAAGAACGCCTTCAAGCTGGAGACCGCCGAGGTCGACGCCAGCATCGAGGCCGGCCTCGAGTACCGACGCATGCTCGAGGCACTCCAGAGCGACGACCTCCCCCGCTTCGAGGCCCGCTTCAAGGAACTGCTCAACGAGAACACCATCCGCGAGGTCGCCAACTTCCAGTCCCAGCTCGCCCGCGAGCGCGAGACCATCAAGGAGCGCATCGCCCGCATCAACGAATCGCTCGCCCAGATCGACTACAATCCGGGCCGCTACATCCGGCTGGAGGCCCAGCCGAGCCAGGACGCCGACCTGCGCGACTTCCAGAGCGAGTTGCGGGCCTGCACCGAGGGTGCGCTGACCGGCTCCGAGGACGCCCAGTACTCCGAGGCCAAGTTTCTGCAGGTCAAACGCATCATCGAGCGCTTCCGCGGGCGCGAGGGCCAGGGCGAGCAGGACCGCCGCTGGACCGCCAAGGTCACCGACGTGCGCAACTGGTTCGTCTTCGCCGCCAGCGAGCGCTGGCGCGAGGACGACGCCGAGCACGAGCACTACTCGGACTCTGGCGGCAAGTCCGGCGGCCAGAAGGAGAAGCTCGCCTACACCATCCTCGCCGCCAGTCTTGCCTACCAATTCGGGCTCGAATGGGGGGCCGTTCGCTCGCGCTCCTTCCGCTTCGTCGTCATCGACGAGGCCTTCGGACGCGGCTCCGACGAATCCGCGCAATATGGCCTGCGTCTCTTCGCCCAGCTCAACCTGCAGCTACTGATCGTCACGCCCTTGCAGAAGATCCACATCATCGAGCCGTTCGTCGCCAGTGTGGGGTTCGTGCAGAATGAGGACGGGCGGGCATCGAAGATTCGGAATCTGACGATCGAGGAGTATCGGGCGGAGAAGACGAGGATGGCGGGGTGAGTCTGAACTCTGTGTACAGCAAGAGCAGAATGGGTGCTGCACCGACTCGGTCGACACTACAGCGGGATTCCCGGATTGCAGATCAGGCGAATCAAGTGCTTGCACGTTGCCGAGTGGCGAAGCGCGGCGATGCGCCTGCCGGCGCTCCTTGAAGGCAGACGCCAATCCGTCACCATCTGGCATGAGAATTTCCGGCAATCGCCTTATTTGTAGAGCCACCAGGCGATTTCATTGGCAGAATACACTGGCTTGTAGTGATGGACCGACTTGGCAGAGATCACCTGCTCGATCTGATTGTCGAGAAGCAAAGTCCGACCGTGCAGCGCCACCAATGTCACGGCATGACCCACATTCAGATTGAGGTCGGTCACCGCGACTAACCGGAGCTGCTCATTTCTGAAGCCGAGGGCGCGCAGACTGACGAATTTCACGATTGCATAGTCCTCGCAATCGCCGGCCTTGGCAAAGAACTCTCCGGGGGTCGCCCAGTAATCCTCCACTCCCCAATTGATCGGATCCGTGATGTAACGCCAGTTATTGGCGAAATCGTTTACCTCTACGACCTGCTGCTGCCGATCCTTGCCCCTCAGACTATCTAGCAGTGCCTTCCATTCACTGTAGGCGCAGCGCTTGCGCTGGCTACCGCGACACCTCGCATCCCGTCGCTCCTCGTCACGGTAGCGCTTCAATAGCCTTGTCCATTGGGGAATGGGTCTGAAGTTTGTAAACTTCTTTCCAGCCCTTCCGAAAACGGCCACCTTATCGAAATGCTGTGCCGCCTCCGTCTGAAATGCTGGAATCAAGGTTGCTGACGCCATGGCACAGGCGAGCAGCAGAACCCTTCGACGGTGGATAAAGGGGCAAGAGTGAGTCACCATTTAGGGTGGGTTGCATACTGAGGCCAGGCGAGAAACAATGGCATCATTGGGTCGATCGCCGCTTCAGGGAACCCTGAAAGCTCGCCATCCGGGAGTCTTCGACACGCGCAGCGAAAATGCGTTTTCCGCTTGGCTTCATTTTCAGTCGCATAGACGACCGAAGATGGTGGAGCGTCCCGGCCGCGCGCGGCCATCTTAACCTGAGGCTCTTGAGTCATTCCCTTGGTTACGGGGATGATGGAGGCCGAGCGGCCACAAAGAGATGTCGTCGTGAAGAAGCACATCGCTGCGGCCATTGCGCTGCTTATCTTGGTCATGGGTCTTGGAATCTCTGGTGTCCTTCTCTTCGCGAAGGCGGAGAAGCAACGCGATCTCCAGATCCTGCAATCGCAGATGAACCTGGTTGTCGACAGCCGCGTCGAGGCCGTCAGCGGTTGGTTGAGTCGGCAGTATGGCATCTTGACTGGGTTGGCGCAGAATGAATCGCTCCAGCTCTACACCAAGCTCATTGAGATGAGCGGCGCCGATCAGCCGTTCGAAGAGGACCCGGCACAACGTACTTATCTGCGTACCCTGCTGAGCGCGACGGCCGAGCGCGCTGGCTTCTTGTCTCGACGTTTGGGGAGGCCGCTTCCCGCCAACGTGAAGCCAATCGGCACGGCTGGATTGGCGCTTGTCGACCCGGAGGGCGCCATCATCGTCGCGACCCACGGCATGCCACCGCTGCAAGGCCACTTGGAGCAGTTCCTGAGGCAGGTCCCGCTGACCGAGCGGCGCCTATTGGACCTCCACTTGGCGCCGACTGGCGACCCCACCCTGGGTTTCCTCGTTCCAGTCTTCGCGCAGCAGGAGGACGAGGCAGCCGCCGGTGTGATCGCACGCATCCTCGGTCTGCGCCCAGCCGAGCGGTCATTTTTCGCCACACTCGAGCAACCCGGGATAACAGCGAAAACGGCGGAGTCCTATCTGATCAGGCGCAATGGAAACATGACGGAGTACCTTTCCCCGCTCCTCGATGGGAGTGCACCCTTGGCGAAGCGGCTCGCGGTCAATTCGGAAGGCCTTCTCGATATCGCCGCGCTGGACGCACCGGGGCGCTTCCACATGGGGATGGATTACGCCGGTCAGGCGTCGTTCGCGGTCAGTCGGCCGGTCGCCGGCACCGAGTGGATTCTGGTGCACAAGCTAGAGGCGGCCGAGGCGATGGCCGCCAGTAACGCCCGGCGGCTCGCCTTGGCCAGTGGGCTGCTCGCGGCGGTCATCTTGATCGGTGCGACTTTGATCGTCGTTTGGCGCTACGCGACCTCACTTCGGGCCGAGGAGGCCGCCCGGCGGTTTCGGTTGTCGTCGGAACGCTTCGAGAATCTGTCCGGATTTCTCGACATCGTGTCGGATAGCCAGCCCCATCCCATCTTCGTGACGGATGCGTCCCACAGCTTGACCTTCGCGAACCGGCGCATGGCCGAGGTGACGGGCGTTCCCAAGCAAGAGCTGCCTGGCCGCTCATTGATCGGCATGCTGGGACATGACAAGGGCACCTACTTCAACAAGATCAATCAAGGGGTTCTGGCCAGCGGCCAGTCTTCGACCGAGACCAGTGTCTTTCTCGACGAGCAGGGTCAGGAGCAGGTCTGGCGCTCTTGCCATACCCCGCTCGACCCGACTCAAGACAGGCCGGCGGCTGTTCTCAGCACCATCCAGGATCTGACCGATCTGGTGAGCGAGCGCAAACGCCGGGAGCAGAACACGCGTCAATTGATCGCCACCCTGGTCGGGCTGGTCGATGAACGGGATCCAGATTCCGCCCACCAATCAAGGGACGTCGTCCGGGTCGCGCGACAGATCGGCGAAGACATGGGACTCGATGCCGACATGGTCGAGACGACCGTGCAGGCTGCCCAGTTGGTCAATATCGGCAAGATCCGTGTTCCTAGGTCACTGCTGACCAAAGAGGGAAGTCTCACCGAGGAGGAGATGCGCCTGGTCCGCGCTGCCATGGACGAGGGACCGGGTCTTCTTGAAGGCATCCAGTTCGATGGCCCGGTCATCGAGACACTGCGCCAGATCAACGAATGGATCGACGGAAGCGGCAGACCACGCGGTTTGTCAGGCGAAGACATCCTGCTATCTGCCCAAGCTGTTGCGCTCGCCAACTCGTTTGTCGCGCTCATCAGTCCCCGCGCCTTCCGCGACGGCAAGACGCTTGAAGAGGCGGAATCGATCCTGATGCAGGAGATCGGACGGCGCTTCGACAGGCGCCCGGTGTTGAGTCTGCTCAACTATCTCAATAACAAAGGCGGTCGGGAGACGTGGGCGGCCCGGACGAGATCCTGACGCTTTCAGGCGTTTAGGCGCTTGAAGATGCCGGTCCATCCCTGCCCCACATGGGTGCATTGGACTTTTTCAAGGTACCCTATAGCGTGCGCTGACATTCATCCCTCTGTCTCGACGCCCATCCGCCTCCACTCCACTGCCCGAAGCCTGCGAGCGCAAGGAAGAGATACGCAAACATCACCGCCGGTATTTGGAGGCTGAAATCCACCATTGAATGAATGCCCACTTGGACCGTCACGGCGACCGAGAGCAGTGCCGGCTCGAACTCGCCGCGCCGACGACTGAGCCTCCAGGCACTGACCAAGAGGATCAGAAACGCCGAGAATACGACAAGAGCGGCGGGACAGCCGACATCCATGACCAGCTCTAGGTAGTCGTTATGGCCACGGGTAAAGAAGGCGGAGATCGTCTCGTCGCGGTACAGTCGGAAGGCATTTTCGAAAGAGCCCAAACCATAACCAGTGAGCGGCCGTTCGGCGACTGCTTCGAGCATCAGCGGGTAGACGTCGAAACGACCATCACCGCCATCGAACAGCCGAGCGAAGCGCTCAGCAGTCAGACCGCCACTCAGCACGAAGTTGACCGCGAGCAGACAGACCAAGAGGCTGACGAGGCTAACCCCCAAGGTACGCGTCTGGCCTCGCGGCAGGCGACTGGTCCAACCAATGACAAACAGGGTTCCCGCGACGAGCACCGCCGTCAGGCCCATGCGCGAGCCGGTCAGCAGCACCGCAAGCATGCAGAGGAGCAGAATGATCGGCGGGAGCCAGCCTTTGGATGTCAGCGTCTCGACGAACTCACGGATCCGGGTCCGCTGACTTCTCTCCTCACCCAAGGTGTGTCGCAGAAAACGGAGCACCAGCACCATGGCCGCGAGTGCGCCAAAGCCGGCGTAGGTCGCGTAACTGTTGCGATTCACAAAGGTGCTGGTGAGAACACCGTGATAGGCAGTCTTGTCGAACCAAAGGATGGTCTCCAGGCCCGACAGATAGATCGTCAGTCCATAGAGCGCATAGGCGGCTTGTGCACCGATGAAGATGCGCAGTAGAAGATCCAGATTGCGCTGGCGGCGACAGTGCCAGATCACCAGCAGACCAAACCCGATGTAGGTCAGGTAGTTGGTTGCGATCAGCGCAGAGCGCTCAGGTGCGAGCGAGAGATATCCGGAGAGGCTCGAGTCGTCCAGAATGGCTGCCGTTTCCGACCAGACGGGATGCTGCACGGCTGGAAGCAGTCCTGGGATCGCCTGGAGGTGGCCCCAAGCCGAGACGAGAGCGACCAATCCGCCCGCGATGCCAATCGGCCAGGGGATGGCCGGGAGAGCACGGCGAGCCAGCCAGCGCTGCACCACGAAGGCGATGAGTGCCGCGGCCACAAGGACGCCGTAGAGAGACCACCACACCGGGCGCACACTGGCAAAGGGAAGTGGGCTGAAGACGAGTATGAAGACGAGCATCCAGAAAGATGGGCCGCGTAGCGGACGCGAGCGCTCTCCGCGACCTGTGAAAGCGGGTGAGAGAGTCATTCTGCGGGGCGCTCCTTACACATCTGCTGCTCTGTCAGTTGGGCTCGCAAGTCAGCGCGATGCCAGCTCAAGGCGTTACCGTGGAACAGCACCCCAGCCGCTCGATTTGGTGGGAGCGGCGCCTCGCCGCGTCGAGCCTGCAAACTGCTGCGGCTCTTGTTCCATGCTCCGGGGTGCCAGAGACACGGCATGACCGTTAGGCACTATGAGCTTCGGCTCCGGTACCCATGTGCGACGCGCGTAGGCGCAACCCAGTCTGATAGCACCGCAACGAGTCCAATCGCGTTACAGCCCAAGTGTCAAATACACGTGAACCTTCTGAGATCTCAACAAACAGCCTCGTGACGCGTATCATCGCTCCTATGCTCGTGTTCGATCAAATTTCAGCGTACACTAGACTTCGAGTGACCGGACTGATTTCCATTGGGTCCCGTTTAAACACAAAGAAGGAGCCTTAGCCCATGCAAGCCCAATTCATCGCAACCTCGTCCTCCTTGGCCCTGGCGGTGCTGCTGGCCGCGCCCGTGGAACGGACCGACGCAGCTGATACCCTTTGTACATCGGCTGGCCTTGCGACCCTCTCCGCCGACCAGATCGAGCAGGGAATCGCGGGCGGGACGCTTGGACAGCTCATGACCGACAGCATTGGCGCGAATCCATGCGCGAAGGATTTTGCAGCCCTCGAATCGCTTCTCGAGGGGTTGATCGCGTCGATGCCGAAGGTTGCAGCTCAGGCTGCGAAGGCGGTTGCCGCTCACACGTCGACGCTCGCCGCTGACCAGCCCGAGACGGCTGCGGCCCTCGCCTTGCTGTTGGGCCGGATCATCGGCGACCCGGGGGTCACTGAGGTGGCCGCGGCGACCGTCGCGGAGACCGTGGTCGAGCTCAGCTATGCAGTTCGTTTGGTGAAGCGATCGGAGGCGACGCAGGGAATCGCATCGACGGATAGCCAGGAAGCTGCCCGTGCCCTTGAGGCATTGGCTGATAACTCGGCCGTGCGCACCGCGATGCAAGATATCGATCAGCGAGTACAGGATTCCGTGGAACTGGCGGACGCCCAGGCCGATCTGCGCAACTTCGCCACTGCTGCGGGTCCAGCCGCTGGCGGAGACGGTGGTGCAACCGGTATCGGTGCAGCCGTCGGCGATGCCGGTTTTGCGGCATTCGAGACCGCAGCCGGTGGTGGCGGGACCCCAACAGCTACTCCACCGGCAGCCAGCCCGATCTTCTAGGGTGCTGGTCACGGGGCCTTCGGCATCAACGGTCTTGGATGGGACACCGTCTCGCCTTGACAAAGTAGCCAATCACCGTCTCGATGGCATGAACTATCTAGAACAAATCCTTGTCCTCGGTCGACTCTTGGAGCAGTTACCGTGAAGAAACGGGGGTTGTTTCTGGCATTTGTATTGGTGCAATCCTCGAGCTATCAAGCTCTGGGCCAGCAGGTCGAGTTTTCCGAACAACCTGAGCAACGTCGTCGGGAGAGCGTCGATTACTCACGGAGCGCGGGAGAACGACCCATCCAGACCTATGATGCTCAAGCGACGCGTCTAGGTGCCTGGCTTCTCTTTCCGGGGCTGGAGATCGAGCAGAGCTACGATTCCAATATCTACGCAACCCTAAACAATGAAGTCGACGACTTCATCACCATCCTCAAACCCCGTGCGCGGCTCGACTCGGATTGGTCGGTCCACGATGTCCAATTGGAGATCGGGGGCGACTTCGGCTTCTACAGCGACATCACGGAAGAAGACTTTCAAGACTACTACGCCGTCAACGGCAACCGGATCGAGATCGTGCGGAACACGGATCTCATTACCCGCCTGCTCTACCGGCATGCGCATGTGCCCCGCTCCGCACCCGACAGCACCAATGCCTCCGCGGAGCCGCTCGTCTACGATCTCTTGAGCGGTCTGCTCGGTTTCGAGCGCGACGTCGCTATCTTCTCACTACGGGTCGACGGCAAGGTTCAAGATATCAAGTACGAAGACAGCGACCGGGTCGGCGGTGGCACGATCGATAATTCGGACCGTGACCGCACCGTCATCGACGGCGGCTTCCGTCTGACCTATGCGCCGTCCGCGGGCAACGAGGCCTATTTCAGCACCCGCCTGCGCGACATCAAGTATGACGATTCGACCCGCAACGGTGGCCCAGACCGCGACAACTCGGGCTTCGACCTCACTCTGGGTGCCAATAAGACGGTTAGTGATCTCTGGGTGGTCGATGTCTACTTGGGATATGCACCGAGCTACTATGCCGACGCCACACTCGATGATGTGACGGGGGGTCGCGCCATTGTCTTGGGTGCAGAACTGCTATGGAACCCTACCGCGCTGACGTCCGTCATCGGCAACCTGGATCGCCGGACCTACCAAACGACCGAGCTTGGTGCATCGGCACTGGTTAATACGTCGCTCTCCTTGCGGGTGGAACACAAGCTCACGCGATCACTGCTCCTCGACGGGGGTATCGGTTACGATTACGGTGACTACGTGGGCTCACCACGGGAAGACAATACTTATCTCGCCGAGGTCGGGGCGGAGTACTTCTTCACCCGTCTCATCAGCTTGCGAACTGGGTACGCGTATCGCGAACGGACCAGCACCCAGCGCGTTTCGGAATATGACAAACACCGGGCTTTCTTGCAGCTCCGCTTCAATTATTGAGCCGACTGAAAAGCGATGTCGCTAAACGCTGATTGATCAGCGTCTCTCTGAGACCAATTCGAACCGATTGAAAGATGCGATACATAGAACGACAGGGGCGGTTGAGCCTTGCTACCTTGGTTTGTCTCCTCATGTTGGCCGTCGGAGGGTTGGGCCCTGTTGGGGCACTGGAACAGAGCTATCTGCTGGGCCCGGGCGACAAGATTCGAGTCACCGTGTTCGGTGAGCCCTACCTGTCGGGCGAGTTCAACGTCAATGCGAATGGCACGGTGTCGCTACCCTTGGTCGAGCCAGTCACCGTGAACGGCCTGACGCTCGCCGAGGCCGAGACGGAGATCAAGAAGAAGCTGGCAGACGGATTCATGGATGACCCCAAGGTCAGCGTCGATATCCTCGACTATCGACCCTTTTTCATCATTGGCGAGGTCAACAATCCGGGCAGCTACCCCTATGTGGCGGAAATGACGGTTCTGCATGCGGTCGCCATCGCGGGCGGCTTCACACCGAGGGCGGCGAAGAAAAAGCTCTTCATCCAACGCGGTGACCAGGAAGACATACGGGTCCAGAAGAATACCTTCGTGGAGCCCGGAGACATCATTACCGTGCGGGAACGCTTCTTCTAGGTAGGCACGGCTGATTTGGCCAATGCAATATGGTCTTATGCAGACAGGCGAGGATGCCGACCTCATCGACATCAAGGAGCTGCTCAGAACACTCTGGCGTCGTCGGACGGTCATCGTCGGCTCAATCCTCTTTCTATCCAGTTTGGCGTTGCTCATCGCCTTCCAGCTCACCCCGAAGTACACGGCATCGGCACTCTTGACCCTGCAGACCCGCCAGGAGGCGATCGTCGACATCCAGGCGGTGATGTCCGGTCTGTCCACGGACGCCAGTGTCATCCGCACCGAGCTCGATGTCATCTCCTCCCGGCGCCTAGTCGGCAAGCTGGTCGACAAGCTGAAGTTGACCCGAGATCCTGAATTCAACCCGGCGCTGCGGAAGAAGAACCCCTTTACCGATGCGCTGAATCCAAGGACCTACCTCTCGCCGAAATGGTTGACGGCACTCGGACTCGCGGCGGTCGACGAGGCGTCTCTCACCGAGGCGGAGCGGGAATCGCTGGAGCATGCGACCGTGGTGGACAATGTCACCGGGGCGCTCTCAGTCTCCAATCCAAAGCTCTCCTATACCATCCGGATCTCGTTCGAATCCGAGAACGGCAAGAAGGCGGCGCTCTTGTCCAATACCTTGTCGGAGCTCTACCTGACCGATCAGCTCGAGGCCAAGTTCGAGGCGACCCAGCGTGCGACGGAATGGCTCAGTGAGCGGATCGGCGATTTGAGAGGCCGCGTGCTCGCGGCCGAGACCGCGGTCCAGGAGTTCCGCGAGGCGAATGAGATCATCCAATCCGGACGGCAAACGACCATTGGTGAGCAGCAGCTTGCCGAGCTCAACGTCCAGCTGATCAATGCGCAAACGGAGCTGGCGGAGGCGGAGGCCCGCTACACACAGGCGTCTGCTCAGGTGGGACAGGGCAGCAGCGCGGCGTCCATTGGGGAGGTGCTTGATTCACCCCTGATCCAGCGGCTTGGCGAGCAGGAGGCCGAGGTCCGCCGCAAACAGGCCGAGATCTCCAAGCGGTATGGACCGCGTCACCCGGATACCATCAACGTCAACTCGGAGCTCAGCGATCTACGCGGCAAGATCGCCGAGGAAGTCGCCAAGGTGATGCGTAGCGTCGAGAACGAAGTCCGCATCACCCGGACGCGGGTGACCACACTCTTACGCAATTTGGAGGCGCTCAAGGCGGAGAACACGACCATCGAGAAGGCCCGGGTCGAGCTGCGGGAGCTCGAGCGCGAGGCCGAGTCCAGCCGTGTCTTGCTGGAGACCTTCCTCTCCCGCTTCAAAGAGACCTCTAACCAGGAGAACCTGCAGCAGGCGGATGCCCGGATCATCTCGCACGCGGAGGTTCCGGCGTCGCCCTCTTTCCCCAAGAAAAAGCTGATTCTGGCCGTCGCCCTCGTGTTGTCCGGCATGGTCGGGCTGGGGCTCGCGTTTCTGCTCGAGGCGCTGGACAACGGCTACCGCGCACTCGAGCATCTCGAGCGAACGAACAAGGTCAAGGGATTGGGCATGGTGCCAAAGCTGACGGCGCTGAAGCTGAAGGGACAGAAGCCGTTCCAATACGCCATCAAGAAGCCGACGTCCGCCTATTCCGAGGCACTCCGTTCTGTCTACACCGCACTCATGTTCGGGCATCCGGGTGACGACAAGCCGAAACGGATTCTGGTCACCTCCTCATTGCCCGGCGAAGGCAAGACCACACTCTGTCTCAGTCTGGCGCGATTGCTTTCGAAGGCAGGAGACCTCAAGGTGCTGTATCTCGAAGGCGACCTGAGGCGGGCGAACGTCGGTAAGGCCATGCTGGACCCGGAAGGCCCAGCCGCCTCGCTGACCCAGTATCTGACGGGAGCCGCCAGTCGTTGGGAGGATTGTCTGACACGCGATGAAGCGACCGGGCTCGATATCGTTCTGGCCAGCGGCAAGACGGAGAACCCGCAAACATTGCTGCAGTCGGAAAGGATGCAAACCCTATTGAAAGAGGCCTCGGAGTTCTACGACCTCATCCTCATCGATACCCCACCCCTTCTAGCGGTCTCGGACGCCATCATCATGAGCCATTTCGTCGACGTCAGCGTCTTCGTCGTGAAATGGGAGGCCACCGCGCGTGAGGCCGTGCGGAATGCGCTGGATCTGTTGCGCAAGGCCGGTGCGCCGCTGGGCGGGGCCGTTCTGACGCAGGTCGATGTCAAGAAACACGCCTACTACGGCTATGGTGATTATGCATCCTACTACGGCCGCTACGGCGACTACTATGCGAGCTGAGGCGATTTCCTGGAAAGAATTTACCCAAGAGATCGACCGGTTGTAGGTTACCGTGGAACAGCACCCCAGCCGCTCGATTTGGTGGGAGCGGCGCCTCGCCGCGACGAGCCTGCAAACTGCTGCGGCTCTTGTTCCATGCTCC
>JANQGF010000274.1 GCA_028277465.1 Chromatiaceae bacterium | reverse complement strand
CGCCTCGTCGCTATCGAGCCCGTCGGAGCGGGTGTCGCTGCGCTCGGCCGCATCCTCCCGCTCGTCCGAGAGGTCGTACTCGCTCCCGGTGCCTGTGAGTTCCTCCAGGTCCAGGTCCTCAAGGGTGGGGTAGTTTCCGGTCTCGGCCAGGATCGCCAGCCACTCGTCGAGGTTCACCTGCTCCCAGTCGACCCGCTCGAAGTCTTCCACGGCAATCCCCGAGCAGTCCGGATCGTCGGAATCGCCCCAGCCGCGCCCGAGCTGGGGGCGGATCTGCTCGTTGAGGATCCGCGCCAGGGGGGTGTTGAAGCAGCAGTAGGCCTTGCGCCGCTCGATGCAGGCGGTGAGCACCTTGGTCTTGCAGCAGGAGCCCACGTAGTGGCAGGACTTGAGCTCGCGCTTGGCCCCCAGCTCGAATTCGTCCTCCTCGCAGGTCCAGATCAGCTGGATCAGGATCACCGCCACCGTGTAGATCATTTAGGCGGTCATGACTCAGGAAAGCGCGGTGCCCACCAGTCCCCCGAGCTGAATGGTGCCCGACTGCAGGCTGCCGCCGACGAAGGCTGTGCCGCCGTTAACAGTGAAAAGCGCATTGGCCGCCGCCTCGCCGAAGATATTGGCCACCCACTCGGCGGTCTGCTTCATGAGGGCCTGCTTGAAGGCATCCAGCGAGAGCTGCGCCGCAGCATCGCTCGCCTCCGCGGCGGTCTTGCCCATCAGGCTGTTGGCCACCGAGGTGAAGGACTTGGTGACCTCGCTCCAGGCCGAGACGACCGGATTGCGCAGGGTCTCCCAGGAGCCGCGCAGCACATTGCCCGCATCCAGCCCCATCAGGGCGTTGTCGATCTTGCCCACGGCGAGCACCAGCGACAGATAGTCCGCCAGGGAGATCCCGTCGGGCGTGGTGCAGCAGTTGACGATGCCGCCCACCGCCTTCTTGCACTCCATGGCCTCGCCGGAGAAGACCACGCAGCTTCCAGTGCTGCAGTCCATGTCCGAGACCGCCATCTGCGCCGCCTCCAGGGCGGCGGCTGCCTCGGCGAAGTCGCTCGACTGCTCCTCGGCCGCATCCAGACAGTCCTCGCCCATGCAGCGTACGGGACCCGCGCAGTCCATGGTCGAGGTACCCTCTAGCACCGGGATGCCCTGCAGGGTCCCGCAGTCCCAGGTCTCCTCGAAGACATAGCAGAGCCCGCTCTCGCCTTGGGCGTACTTCACGCACTCGCTGGAGATAAAGCCGCAGTATCGTTTCCCAGGACGATAGGGGCGCGGAGAGAAGTTTATCGCGCCTACGGTGCGAAATTATCTCGCGGCTCTACACCGTAGGGGACCGGCTGCTGGACCGGGCCCCTTCCTTCGTCCAGCCAACCGGCCTGGATGTTCACCCAAGCCCCTCCGGATTGGCGAAGGAACTCTCGGCCGATGACCTTGGAGCGAGGCAAGCCTACCTGGCACAGGATGGCATGAACAAACGCCATGTCATCTCCGCCGGGTGAAGTTCCGGAGATGGCGCTAGAGGCCTCCAGTAGCTTGCTTTGCTGATCGGTGAGCGTAAAGGCGGCCGGTTTCTCAGGTTTGGCGTGATCCTTGTGCGTACGACTTCTGTGCACAGCTGTCGCCGCAACTTTCTCGACGAGTGTCTGTGCGTCCCTGTTCCCGTATGACGCTGTCTGCACGATCACTTTCTGCTAAGCTCGACACTTCAATACGCGGCGGTGTTAGACGAGATGCGTCAGAAGGAGTCCCCGGCTCCCCCACAACCTCTGCAAATGCTCCGGAACCTCCTTCGCCATTCCCTTCCACCATGCGTTTTTGTTCTGCTAGGCATACTGCTGACGTCTTGCGTGCAGGACTGATGAAGTCATGCGGACTCTTCGTTCAGACAGCTGGGCCTATGCGAAAAAGACGTTTCGAACTAAACCGCGTCCAGAGCGAAATGCGTAGTTTTCACTTCGTGTCTGGCTTTGAGGACTGCACTAGCCTCGGTCGGGACGCGGTTTAAAATTTCATACTTCTTCATATGTTAGACCGCGCTAGCTCCGGCAGTCGTCGAGTTTGCCAAGACCGATCCAAACCAGAAACATCGCGTACCGCGCTGGGCGCGGTTTAGAGCGCGCCAAAGCGGACTCTCTCCTCGTCTTCCCATCCGATGAGACTGCTCGGGATCGATACCGGCGGGACCTTTACCGACTTCGTGCTCTGGCGCGAGCCTGAGCTGCAGGTTCACAAGGTCCTCTCCACACCCGACGCCCCCGAGCAGGCCATTCTGCGCGGGATCGCCGACCTGGGCCTGGATCCAGCCGAGCTTCGAGTCATCCACGGCAGCACGGTCGCGACCAATGCGGTGCTCGAGGGCAAGGGAGTACGCACCCTCTATGTCGCCAACCATGGACTCAAGGACCTCTTGACCATCGGCCGGCAGTCGCGACCGGATCTCTACGACCTCCAACCACCGCCGCACCGCCCGCCGGTACCGGCGGAGCTCTGCGTGGAGACCGGCGGGCGTCTGAGCGCGGAGGGCCGCTGGATCGAACCACTCACCCAAGCGCAGCTGGAGACCTTCAAGGCCGACGTCGCCCGACTTGCCCCCGAGTCGGTGGCCATCAATCTGCTCTTCTCCTACCTGGACGACGCTGCCGAGCGCGCCCTGGCAGCGGCCTTGCCGGACGACCTCTTCGTCGCCCGTTCCTCCGAGGTCCTACCGCTCGTCGGTGAGTACGAGCGCGGCATCGCCACCTGGCTCAATGCCTGGGTGGGACCAATCGTTGCCCGCTATTTGGAGCGTCTCGCCGCCGGATTGCCGGGCGCCCGCATCGCGGTCATGCAGAGCAGCGGAGAGGCGATCGCGGCCGCTCAGACCTCTCGACACGCGGCACGACTCCTCTTGTCTGGACCTGCCGGCGGTTTGGCCGGGGCGGCCTTCGCCGCCTCCGCGAGTGCGGCGTCGCCTCGATTGTTGAGCTTCGACATGGGGGGCACCTCGACCGACGTGGCCCTCATCGACGGTCAACCGAGACTGACCATGGCCGGGCGAATCGCGGGCCTGCCAGTCGCGCTGCCCATGGTGGACATGCACACGATCGGCGCAGGCGGTGGCTCCATCGCGCGTCTCGACGCCGGCGGCCTGTTGCTGGTGGGACCCGAATCCGCCGGGGCGGATCCTGGTCCCGCCTGCTATGGGTGCGGCGGGATCGAGCCAACGGTGACCGATGCCAATCTGATCCTGGGCCGACTCGACCCGGAGTCGTTTCTCGGCGGCCGCATGCGACTCGATTCGAACGCGGCGCGGGTCGCCGTGGAACGCCTGGCCCACAAACTCGGGTTGTCGCTGGAAGAAACGGCGCTGGGGATCATCCGGATCGCCGACGAGCACATGGCTCGCGCCTTGCGGGTCATCTCGGTGCAACGCGGGCTGGACCCGCGGGACTTCGTCCTGACCTCGTTCGGGGGCGCGGGAGGACTGCATGTCTGCGCCCTGGCCGAGGCGCTCGGCATGGAAGAGGCGATGGTCCCTGTCCAGGCCGGGGTGCTCTCGGCGCTGGGCATGCTGGCAACCCCGGCCGGGCGCACGCTGACCAGGACGCGGCTCGGACTCCTATCCGATCTGACCGACCAGGAGATCGCCACAGACTTGCAGACATTGGCCGACACAGGGGTCGTCGAGCTGAAACGAGAGGGGACGGCGACCGAGGGTCTGCGCGTGGAGCACTCGCTCGATCTGCGCTATCGCGGCCAATCCCACACCCTGAATCTTCCCTGGAGCTCGGTCACCGAGGTCATGGATGCCTTTCACGCCCGCCACGCCGCGGCCTACGGGCATCGGCTCGACCTGCCGGTGGAGTTGGTGAACCTGCGCGTGCGCGTACGGGCACCGGCGCCCGACCTGACCCTGCCCGCGTTCACTTCGACCACTGACAGGCCGACCACCCGCTCGACGCGAGCCTACGGATGCAATGCCCCGGTGCCTGTCGTCACGCGGGCGGCGTGTCACCCCAATGCCGACCTCATCGGTCCCGCGGTCATCGCCGATCCAGTGGCCACGACCTGGCTTGCCCCCGGTTGGAGCGCCAGGCTGGACAGGGCGGGAAATCTGATTCTGAGGTCGAGAGGCAGGTCTGAAGGGGCCGTTAGGAACGATTCAGAAACAAGTGGTGCAACTTGAAACGCCCTTGTTGGGCACGCTCCGCTTTGCCCAACCTACGGTGTATAGGTTGTTTCTGAATCATTACTTACTTGATCTTGCCTTCCTTGTACATCACGTGCTTTCGGACGACGGGATCGAACTTCTTGATCTCCATCTTGCCAGGCTGATTGCGTTTGTTCTTGGTGGTGGTATAGAAGTGACCCGTGCCCGCGCTCGAGTTGAGACGGATCTTCTCGCGTGCTGCCTTGGCCATGTGATGAATCCTCCGGTTAGACCTTTCCGCCGCGCGCGCGAATCTCGCCGAGCACGGTATCGATCCCCTTCTTGTCGATGATCCGCATCCCCTTGGCCGACACCTTCAAACGCACCCAGCGCTTCTCGCTCTCGACCCAGAAGCGGTGATGATGGAGGTTCGGCAGGAAGCGCCGCTTGGTCTTGTTGTTCGCATGCGAGACATTGTTGCCGGTAAGGGGACGCTTACCAGTAACCTGACAAATTTTGGACATGATTGCGATCCCCGGGGGCCGGACAACCCTTTGCCATAGAGAAAGACGACGGAATCTAGCATGCAGTGTTGCACTCGCACAAGAGGTCACCCGAGTGAATCCAGTCCCATCGGTCACTGGCCACTTGGTTGCGAGGGCCTTGATAACATGTGACACCGCTCTCCGCCAATTCGGTTAGAATCCCGTAGGATTTAACATCATCAATCGATGAATTACTTATGGGAGCCTCTGGCGACGAAGTGACCCAAGATGGCCACGACCGAGAGTAGAGAGTTCAGGACTGCGCTGTGCGGTTTTTCCGTCAGCGAGCAGAAGGCCCTGGAGCGCGCCTTCATGCTGTCCGAGGTTCGCCCCCGGCGCTATGTGACCTGGCGGCAGGATCGGCGCCGACCGGACATCTGCATGGTCAACGAGGATCTTGCCGCGGGCTTGGAGGCCTGGATCCAGCTTCGCGACGGCTTCCCCACCGAGCCCATCCCGGTGGTTCGGATCGGTGTTGCGGCCAAGGAGCAAGCAGTCTTCGAGGGTGTCTTCAACGTCTTCTTCAAGCGGCCTTTGCTGGCCAATCGAATACTCAAGACCCTCGACGGCTTGGTCTCGGAGGTCTATCAGTTCGCGCCCGAATTGGCCATCCACGACAACGCGTCGCTTCAGCTGCACGCGCAACCGAGAGAGATCGCTGACCAACGGGTGCCGAAGTCGGCCAAGCGAATCCTGGTGGTCGACGACAGCGAATCCGTCCGCAAGATGATGGAGCTGCGACTCGTCCAAAAGGGTTACAGCGTCGATTTCGCCGTGACCGGCGAAGAGGCGCTGACCAAAGCCCGGGAGCAGTCCTATGACCTCATCTTTCTCGACGTCATGCTCCCGGGCATCAATGGTTACGACGTGTCCCGCCATTTGAAGCGGGATATTCATGTTCAGGCGCCTGTGGTGATGCTGACCAGCAAGACATCCCGGATGGACAAGCTCCGGGGAACGCTCGCCTCGGCCGATGCCTATCTCACCAAGCCCCTTTCGATCGAAGGCCTGAACGCAACACTGGAGCGCTTCTTGGGGAAGTAAGGCGATTTCTGTCAATTCTCATCCCACCTGGCTGGTCTTGACGCCCGCCTTCCGCGTCGCG
>JANQGF010000201.1 GCA_028277465.1 Chromatiaceae bacterium | reverse complement strand
TTTATACCAGATGGCGCCGGATTGAGGCTCGCCTTCAAGGAGCGCCACCAGGAGCATCGCCGGGCGATGTGACTGGTGGCGCGACACCGAAGGCGGGCGACAAGACAAGTCAGATGGTATGAACATTGACAGAAATCGCCTAAGCGCTCGTAGCTCAGCTGGATAGAGCAACGGCCTTCTAAGCCGTGGGTCGCAGGTTCGAGTCCTGCCGAGCGTGCCAATGGTCATCGGTGGGTGCGGTTTGGTTCGATACCTGATTACGAGTCGGCGGGCGATAAGCTGTCTGCAGAAGTATGGGTCAGCAACTGGTATGGATGACCGGATGCATCTCGAGAGAAATGCAGAGTCGTTTCACGGACGATCGACGGCGAGTTTCTATGGTGGACGTAGCTCAGTTGGTAGAGCGCAGGATTGTGGATCCTGTGGTCGTGGGTTCGAGCCCCATCGTCCACCCCAAACAATCGAGCAGGGGCGCGGCCTTTGTCTTCTGGCCGACCCGCCTCTGGCTCGGGCCTCATGAGGGTCGTTAGCTCAGTTGGTAGAGCAGTGGACTCTTAATCCATCGGTCGTAGGTTCGAATCCTACACGACCCACCAGATGAAACAAGGGCTTAGCTGAAAAGCTAGGCCCTTTTCTTTTGTCGAGGCGCACTTGACCACAACAAGCGGCAACGATTACGCCTTGTTTGGCCCTGCGCAAACAGTGGTTCAGTGTGTCTCCTGGCGGCGTCCACCGAGCGGGCCAGCGGGTCAAGGGGCGGGGCAGTCGACTGCCCCGCCCCTTGATCCACCACTACTGGAATGGCTCAGTCCCAGATCCCCAAGTGAGTATCATCCAAGCGATAACGGTCGCCGGCTTGCCAGCCTACGTGACGCGCCCTGACCTGCACCCGGTTGAGGCCAGGCTGCAAGTTGCCGTAGCCATTGACCACAACACTGGTCCAGCCATCCAGCCGGTTGGTTCCATGGGACGTGCAGAAGGCGTTGTCACTACTGGACGGCGTGATTACGGTGCCGTTGAGAATGACGTCGATGTTCAGCCAGTTATTCCAATCCCTGGCTTGCACCGTGCATTCGGCGCTGTAGGCGATCAGCACTGTCTTACTGCGGTTAGCATAGAAGGTCCAAGTCGTGCTGTTAGCAGCGTTGGTTATTGGTACGAAGTTCCAGTTGCCAGTGTTGTTGATCCACGAGCTCGTCCGGGCCTGGTTGAGATAAATGTCCGCCACCGCTGCGCTCGAGCAGAGGGCCAACGCGCCGACAGCCAAGAGGAGCTTGCGGACAGCTTTGTGTATGTGCATGGTATTCACCTCGAAGTGGTCAAGGTCCTTTCAGGTCCCTCTACTCGAGAATGCCGGCGGACCGGTGCGGCATCCGACACCCTCGCCTCTTTTGCATAGGCTGAGCCGGGGCGGGTCTCTGTGATCCCTCCCTTAAGGTGTGTCGTCGTCTTGGCGCGTATCCGCGTCTTCTTGATCCGCACCAGCCGGAGCGCCGTCGATGGCGTCCAGGATCTGGCCAGCCGCCCAGCTGACACCCTCGTCGGGGTCGTCCAAGCTCGACGTCGCGAGATAGCGTAGCCCTTCGAGCTCGGTGTGCGTGGCCTTCTGCAGGAGTCCGCTGAGCGCGAGAAACCTCACCAAAGGGGACGGGTCAGCGCCCGCCAACTCCTCCAGTTGCTCCAGGTCCACCGGCATGCCTTGTTTTAGTGCAGTGTCCAGGGCCGCGACCCGGACCGCATCGTTTCTGTCCCAGAGCTGCTCCAGTGCCACACGAGCAGCCTCTTCGGGCAGAACTTCCGTGTACGAGCGAAGCGCTGCGATCCGCGCCTGGGGGTCGGGGTCGGCCAGTTGCCGTTCGAGCTCCAGCAGCCCGGCCCTGGACTCGGGCGCTGAGGGCTCGGCACGATAGCCCTGGCCACCTGCGAAGAGCCAAGCGCCCTTCACCGGACGGCGAGGGCTGTCGCCGTAAAGCAGATAAACATCGAGACCCCTCGCTAGTTCGAGCAGGGCCTGGTCCAGCGGCCAAGCGTCGAAGCTGGCCGTGACCGTCCGGTCCTCGACACCGCTGTCGATCTGGATCCGGAAGGCGCCCAGCGAGGCGATCTCATGTAGCAGCTCGCGCAAGGGCTGTCCCTCGACATTCATGCTGATCAAACCGCGGCTGAGCGAGATAGGCTCGCGAGGCTGCGGCTCCGGCGGTGCGCCAGGCTGCTCGGACAAGACCGGCTCTCGGCCCCCGGCCCGCTCGCGCGCAGGGGCCTCTGCAGTCACTGGTGCAATCACCGGGGGCTTGGTCGTCACTCTGGTAGTGGGAGCCGGGACGGCCTCGGTCACGGCTTGCTCGGGTGCGACGGGACCTCGATCGGGCGACATGCTGTAATAAGCAATGCCCGTCGCACCTAGAGCCGCCACAACTGCGATCAGTATCCACCTACCCATCAATCAGACACTCCCGGTATTCTCGAGCTCGACTTGGTTACAGATGGCCACAAAGTTCGTCGCATAGACACGCGGCAGCGGCACGATGCGAGGCCGTTGACGCCACGGCGCTCGACTAGTCTTGGCGATAAATTCTTTAACAAAATAGTATGGAAAGCGCCTCGGATTAACTTTCAGTTAAGGTGGAAATTCAAGCGCCGCTGCGAGTCCAAGATGGCCTGGAATGCCTGGCTGGAGGGTCGGGCAAGGCTCATTCGGTAGGTTCGCGAACCGCGCCATCGGTGCAGGCGTGGGCTTTGCGATGAGATTCGGGTACGCAGCAGGCAGGCGCGAGATGGGGGCGGCGGCACCAACTGTGGCAGCAGACGGCGGTCACCAGGCGATGGGCTGATCGAATTCGACGTAAAGAAAGCGCTGAGAAATCAACCTTTCCCGGTGGTTGAACCCCGTCCCCCCGACGGCTCGTGATCGCTGTGCGCAGGGCCACTTGCAAGGATGCATTTCACTGTAGGAGCACGATACCCGCTCACGTCGAAATGAACCCCTTGTCTTCGCCGTCGATCACGAGACAGGTCAGACGCCCGGTGGCGAATGCGCCTGTGTCGATGCCGATTCTGTTATCTCGCACATCTGGCTCGTCCGAGATCTGATGGCCATGGACGACGAATTTGGCGTGCCGCTTCCGATTGCGCAAGAAGTCGTCCCTGATCCAGAGGAGGTCCTCCGGGTTCTGGTTCTGGATTGGACGCCCCGGGCGGATACCGGCATGGACGAAGAGGTAATCTTCGAACACCCGGTAGAGCTCGAGTTGCTCGAGGAAGTGCAGATGGTGCTCGGGCAGCCTTGATCGAAGCTCCCGCGCCATCTGGTGCAAGGGGCTGGGTGCCTCCTGGTGACTCGAGTCGACGCCATAGGAGCTCAGGGTCGCCAGGCCCCCGTACAGCAACCAGTTGGCGTGAGCGACCGGGTCACGAAGGAAGCCCAGCAAGGTCTGTTCGTGGTTGCCCATCAGGTGGATGGCATTGAAGCCCCGGAGGGGCCTGGTGCTCAGATGCTCGACCACCGCTCGGCTCTCGGGTCCTCGGTCCACATAGTCGCCCAGGTAGATGACCGTCTTCACCGACTTGGCATGGTCTGCGGCGTCGGTCAGAATCTTCTGCTCCAGGGCGTGCAGGAGGTCGTAGCGGCCATGAATGTCACCAACGGCGTAGATCCGCATCCCGGTCGGGGCGCGGGGCGGTGTCGAGCTGGCGCGGGATCGTGCGCGCTTGCGGTTGAGGATTCCTAACATGAGCCATTCTCTCACCTTGGTGTGAGGCGGCCAGCGCGGCGCGGGGAAAGGATGGTCGCTCGTCTGGATCCGAACCGTGCGGGGCCTCGTCTTCCGCTGTGGTCGGACCTGGGATGTTCGGTACCTGGGACGCGATGCGTGCGCTGGCGCCATTCCTGGTGGTGCGTCGTCGCTTGCACGGTCACGCCGAGTCAGCACCTGGGTCGGGTACGTACAGGGCGCACCGTGCGGCGGAAGACCCTTGTGCCCCGGGTATACCATGGCTCGCGTCTCGGATTCCATTGCGGTTGAGATTTGGTGCAGCGAGGAACGATGGGACCCTTTTCTTCAGCAGCCGTCTTCTCGGTCAGTGCAACCATGGGGTGGCTTGTGCGATGAGGCTCGAGAAGGTCCGGCTCGCTGGGTTCAAGTCCTTCGTCGACCCGACGACCGTCTTGTTTCCAAGCAACCTGGTCGGGGTCGTGGGACCCAATGGCTGCGGCAAGTCCAATGTGATCGACGCCGTGCGCTGGGTGATGGGCGAGAGCTCGGCCAAGATGCTGCGCGGCGAGTCCATGGCCGATGTCATCTTCAATGGCAGTAGTGGCCGCAAACCGGTGGGTGTTGCCAGTATCGAGCTGGTGTTCGACAACGGCGACGGCGCTGCGGGCGGCGAGTACGCTGCCTTCAATCAGATCTCGGTCAAGCGGCAAGTCTCGCGCGACGGTCAGTCCATCTATTTCCTGAACGGTTCGCGCTGTCGGCGGCGCGATATCCAGGACCTCTTTCTCGGCACCGGCTTGGGGCCGCGCTCCTATGCCATCATCGAACAGGGGACGATCTCGCGCCTCATCGAGGCCAAGCCGGAGGAGCTGCGCCACTTCCTGGAGGAGGCGGCGGGGATCTCCAAGTACAAGGAGCGCCGGCGCGAGACCGAGACCCGGATGCGCCACACCCGAGAGAACCTGGAACGTCTGGAGGATCTGCGCGAGGAGGTCGGCCGCCAGTTGCTGCATCTGGAACGTCAGGCCGCGACGGCCGAGAAGTATACACGCCTCAAGGCCGAGGAACGCCGGCTGGATCTCGGGTTGAAGGCCCTGCGCTGGCGGTCCTTGGATGAAGAGATCGGGGACCAGGACCGGCGTCTGGGCGAGATCGAGCTCAGGGCCCAGGCGGAGATCACCAAGCAGCGCCGGCTCGAGGCGGACATCGAGTCGAGGCGCGCGGACTATGCGCTCGCCTCCGAGGTCTTCAATGAGGCCCAGGGGCGTTACTATGCGGTGGGTGCGGAGATCGCACGGGCCGAGCAGGCGATCCAGTTCGCCAACGAGGAACGGGGCCGCCGAGAGGCGGAGCTGGTTCGCCTGGAACAGGCGCTGAACGAGGCCGAGCGTCACCTGGAACGCGACCAGGCTCGGCTCGCAGAACTGGTTCGGGCGCTGGCGCGCGAGGAGCCGGAATTGCTTGCCGCCGACAAGGCGCTCGGCGATGCCTCGGACCGGCTCGGCACGGCCGAGGGGCGGCTCGCGAGCTGGGAGGTCGAATGGGACGCCTTCAATCGCGTCGCCGCTCAGCCGGCGGAGCGGGCCCTGGTGGAGCGTGCACGGATCGATGCATTGGATCGGCAACTGGGTCGCGATCGTGAACGTCTGCGCCGCGTCGTCGAGGAGATCGACCGTTTGGAGGCGGTAGACCCGTCCCCGCGCATCCAGGAGCTGAACGCGTGCGAGGCGCAGCTGGAGGGCCGGATTCAGCTGATCGAGTCGCAGCAGCGCGAGTGTGCGGGCGTGCTGGAGGCCCAGGATCGCGATCTCCGCGCACTGCGCGCCGAGACCGACCGCGTCCGCACCCGTCTGCAGGAGGCCAGGGGTCGCTCGGCTTCCTTGCGGGCGCTGCAGGAGGCGGCGCTGGCGGATACGGACGTCGAGCGCGGCGATTGGCTCGCGCGTCAGGGGCTCGCGGACGCGCCGCGGCTGGTCGATCATCTCCAGGTCGAATCCGGCTGGGAGGGCGCCGTGGAGAGCCTGCTCGGCGCTGCGTTGGGTGCGGTGGGTACCGCGGGTCTGGACCGCCATGGTGTCGAGGTCAGCGCCCCTTTGCCCGGCATGGTGCTGTTCGACACCACCGATGCGACGAATGAGGCCGCCTCCTCCTCCCAAGATGGAGTGGACGCACTTTCCGCCAGGGTCCGAGCGCCCTGGTCACTCGATGGCCTGCTGGGTGGAGTCAGAGTCGCCCAGCGTCTGACGGATGCGCTCGCGCAGCGGAGCCGACTGGGTCCCGGCGAGCGGTTGGTCACCCCCGAGGGTCTGCAGATCGGGCGCAACTGGCTGAGCACGCCTGCGGTCGGCGAAGGCCGCGGGGCACTGGCTCGGGCGGACGCCATCAGGTCATTGGCAGGGGAGATCGAGGAGCTGCTGGCGAGCGAAGCCGAGCTCGTGGCCGGGGAGGAGCGTCTGCTCGCGCGCCGGGCCGAGACCGAACAGGCGCGGGTCGCCGCGGATCAAGGGCGCAAGGCCCTGGCGCATGAAGAGTCCGGCCTCAGATCCGAGCTCAGCGCTCTGCAGACGGCGCAACGGCATCAGCAGGAACGCTCGGCCCGTCTCGTCACCGAGCGCCGCGAGTTGGGTGAGCAGCTCGCCCAGGCCGGCGCGGACCTGGAAGAGGCGCGCGAGCGGTTGCAGGATGCCCTGACCGAGGCTGAACGGCTGGCCGAGCGCCGCGAGACCCTGTCCCAGGAGCGTGACCGGTTGCGTGCAAGCCTCACCGAGCGCCGCGAGGAGGAGCGTCGGTGCCGCGACGACAGCCAGGGCCTGCGGATCAGCGTCGAGTCGAACCGGGCGGCGCGGGAGGCGACCGCTCAGAGTCTTGCGCGTGCCCAGGAACAACAGACTCAGCTGCGCGAGCGGCGTGATGAGTTGCTGCAGGGGTTGGAGGCGGCGGTCGAGCCGCTCGCCGAGCAGCGGCAGCGGCTCGATCAGCAGCTGGCCTTGCGGGTCGAGGTCGAGCAGTCATTGACCGAGGCCCGCAACCGCCAGGGGTCGCTCGACGCGGAGTTGCGCGGATTGGAACAGGAGCGCCAGCGGGTGGAGCAGTCGGTCCATGCAAGTCAGCAGGGCCTGGAGGCGCTGCGGCTCGAGCGCCAGGAGCGGTTGGTCCGACGACGGACCCTGGAGGAGCAGCTTGCCGAGGCGGGAAGCAGTCAGACCCGAGTGCTCGAGGAGATGGACCCGGGTGCGAGCGAGGCGGTCTGGCAAGCCGATTTGAGCAAGGTTGCGGCCAGCATCCAGCGTCTGGGGGCCATCAACCTGGCCGCCATCGACGAGTTCAGGGAGCAATCGCAGCGCAAGGCCTATCTGGATGCCCAGCATGAGGACATCGCCCGCTCGCTGGAGACCCTGGAGCAGGCGATCCGCAAGATCGATCGGGAGACGCGCAATCGATTCAAGGAGACCTATGATCAAGTCGATCAGGGTTTCCAGCGCCTCTTCCCGCGGCTATTCGGTGGCGGGCACGCCTATCTCGAGCTGACCGACGAGGATCTCTTGGAGACGGGCATTCGTGTCATGGCGCGCCCCCCCGGCAAGCGCAACGCCAGCATTCACCTGCTCTCGGGGGGCGAGAAGGCGCTGACCGCGGTGGCCCTCGTCTTCGCCATCTTCGAGCTCAACCCGGCCCCCTTCTGTATGTTGGACGAGGTCGACGCGCCTCTGGATGATGCCAATGTCGGGCGGTTCTGCGAACTGGTTCGGTCCATGTCAGACCGGGTGCAGTTCGTCTTCATCAGCCACAACAAGGTGACGATCGAGATCGCCGACCATCTGCTCGGTGTGACCATGCAGGAGCCAGGTGTCTCGCGGCTCGTCTCGGTGGACGTGGACGAGGCGGTCCGGCTTGCCGCGGTCTCCTGAACCGGAGGAATACAGGTTCCAACTGCGTTGCTATACTCCGACGTCACCTTTCAACACGCACGCTTGCGACCAGGACTCGAATGGACGCCAATACGATTCGCTTGATTCTGCTTGTCGTGGGAGCCCTGCTGATCCTGCTGCTCTATCTATGGGAACGGCACCGCGAGCGGGAAGAGCAGGAGGCGTACGAGGAGGAGATCGAGGCCGGGGATGTCGAGGATGCACCCTATGGCGTACGGGCTGAGAGGCGCGAGCCCAGGCTCGGCCAACTGGAGGGTGAGGCCGAGGACTTGATCCCGGTCTGGGCGCGGACCCTGCCCGACGCCGAGACGCCGGACGCG
This sequence comes from Chromatiaceae bacterium, assembly GCA_028277465.1. Taxonomy (GTDB): domain Bacteria; phylum Pseudomonadota; class Gammaproteobacteria; order Chromatiales; family Chromatiaceae; genus JANQGF01. The sequence continues at coordinate 3,954 of JANQGF010000201.1, read as the reverse complement.
GCCATGGGAGCGGGCGGGCAGGGGCCGTCGGGTGAGGATCTCGGGTCCAAGCAGCAATCCGGCCCGGGGGGGGAGCCCGAGCCGCTGGCGGCCGTGGCCTCGGATTCACCCGACCCCATGTTGATTCAGGTGACGGTCAGTGCTCGCAGATACCCCTTCAAGGGCTCGGCGCTGCTGGACGTCTCCGAGAGCTGTGGTCTGCATCCGGGCGAGATGGACATCTTCCATTGTTGCGACGAGTTCGACGATGAGACCCGGGTCTATTTCAGCATGGCCAATATGGTGAAGCCCGGGACCTTCCCCTTCGATGCCATGGAGCATTTCTCGACCCCGGGCGTCATGCTGTTCGCGCAGCTGGAGGGCGACCCCGAGGACATGACCATCCTGGACGAGATGATCGCCACTGCACGCAAGCTTGCCCTGGCGCTCAACGGCGACGTCTTGGACGACACGCGGCGTCCGCTCACGGTGAGAAAGGAGGAGGAGATGCGTCGGGCCGTGCTGGAGAACGAGGCGCGCTGGGCGAAGGCCACCCTGAGGTGAGCGGCCCGGAGACAGCCCGTTTGCGCGCCGAGAGCCTGCGCGCGGAGATCCGTCGCCACAACCACCGCTATCATGTCCTCGACGATCCGGAGATCCCGGACGCCGAGTATGACCGTCTGGTGCAAGTGCTCCTGGCCTTGGAGGCAGAGTATCCAGAGCTGGTCACGCCGGACTCGCCGACCCAGCGGGTTGGCGCGGAGCCGAGGCCCGAATTCCTCGAGGTGCGCCATCGGGTCCCCATGATGTCGCTCGACAATGCCATGAGCGACGAAGGGCTGGCGGAATTCCATCGGCGGGTGGTGGCCCTGCTCGGAGACCAGGATCCGATCCTCTATGTCGCCGAGCCCAAGGTGGATGGGCTTGCGGTGAGCCTGCGGTACGAGCAGGGCCGGTTGGTTCAGGGTGCGACACGAGGTGACGGTAGCCGGGGTGAGGATGTCACACACAATGTCCGTACCCTCCGGATGGTGCCGCTGCGCCTGCTCGGCGCCGACTATCCCGACCTCTTGGAGGTGCGCGGCGAGGTCTATATGACCCGAGCGGGCTTTGCGCGCCTGAACGCGGAGATCCGGGGCCGGGGTGAACGCACCTTCGCCAACCCGCGCAATGCAGCGGCCGGGAGCCTCCGCCAGCTCGATCCCCGGATCACGGCGGATCGCCCCCTCGCTTTCTGCTGCTACGGTTGGGGTGAGATGTCGGCGTCGCCGGGCGAGAGTCACCATGCGATGCTCCGCCGGATCGCCGATTGGGGTCTGCCCGTCTCGAGAGAGCTGGAGCGTGTGCAAGGTGTGGAGGGTTGTCGTGCCTACTTCGAGCGCCTGGGTGAGCGCCGGGATGGGCTCGATTTCGACATCGACGGCGTCGTGTTCAAGGTCGACCGGCTGAGCGATCAGGACCGCTTGGGCACGACGACGCATCACCCCCGTTGGGCCATCGCGCGCAAGTTTCCCCCCCAGGAGGCCCTCACGCGGTTGGATGCGGTGGACTTTCAGGTCGGTCGGACCGGTGCCGTGACCCCCGTCGCGCGGCTGCGGCCGGTCTCGGTCGGGGGGGTGACCGTCTCCAATGCCACCTTGCACAATATGGACGAGGTGATCCGCAAGGACGTGCGCATTGGCGACACTGTCGTGGTTCGTCGGGCCGGTGAGGTGATCCCGGAGGTGGTCCGCGCCCTCGCGGACCGCCGTCCTCCCGATGCGCTCGCCGTGGAGCTGCCGGCGCGATGTCCGGTCTGTGGCGCCGACGTGATCCGTCCCGAGGGCGAGGCCGCCGCTCGTTGCACGGGCGGACTCTATTGTCCCGCTCAACGCAAGGAGGCGATCAAGCACTTCGCCTCCCGGCGGGCGATGGATATCGAGGGGTTGGGAGACAAGCTGATCGAGCAGCTGGTCGATCTGGAATGGGTCCGGGAGCCGGCCGATCTCTATCGCTTGGCACCGACCCAGCTCGCCGGCCTCGAGCGGATGGGCGAGAAGTCGGCCGCGAATCTCGTCGCTGCCTTGGAGCGTAGCAAGGAGACGAGCCTCGCCCGCTTCATCTATGCGCTCGGGATTCGCGAGGTGGGGGAGGCCACGGCTCAGGCATTGGCCGAGGCCTTCGACTCACTGGAGGCACTCATGGAGGCGCGCGAGGCCGATTTCGTGCGCACGCGCGGCATCAAGGGGATTGGGGCAGAGACCGCGGCTAACGTGACCGCCTTCCTCGGGGAGCACCCGGGCCTGGAGTCGCAGGGGGATCTGGCCGACTGGCTCGCGGGGCTTGAGGTCCGTGGCCTGACGCGTGCGCGCGCCCAGCTGTTGGCTGAGCGTTTCGGTGATCTCCGGTCGCTGCGCGCGGCTGGTGCCGAGGATCTTTACTTCCACAGGTGCCGTCGGGTGGAGGGTGTGGGCCCCGTGGTGGCAGCCCATATCGCCGGTTTCTTCGCTCAAGCGCGGAACCGAGAGGCCATCGAGCGGCTCCTGGAGGCGGGCGTTCACTGGTCGCAGACGGAGGACCGCGAGCAGTCGGCGGTCGAACCACCCCTTGGCGGCCAGACCTTCGTGATCACCGGCACGCTGAGCCGGCCGCGCGACGAAATCAAGGCGTGGCTGCAAGGGCTTGGGGCCAGGGTGACCTCGAGTCTCTCGAAGAATACCGACTATCTTCTGGCCGGGGACGCGGCTGGGTCCAAGCTCGGGAAGGCGCGTGCACTCGGTGTCCAGGTGCTCGACGAGGCAGGGCTCACCGCCCTGATCGCGAGCGATTCGGGGCAGAAGGATGAGGTCGGTGTTTCCCTTTCCCGAGCACTCGAGCGGAGGCCAAGATGACCGAGCTGACCAAAGAACAGGAGATCTTGATCGCCATGCGCAAGACGCTGTCGGCGATCATCAGGGACGTCACGCCGCCGCCGGGCCTGCGGCATCCCTTGTCGGACGCGACGATCCAGGACGTGCGTCAGTGCCTGGGGTTGATCGCGGCACGCGAGAAGGAGCTCGCCGAGATGCAGGGGCGGGGTGGCGAGCGGCCCTATTATGCGGATGCGCCGCAGACGGCACAGGTCGTACCCATTGCGAGCCTGAAGAAGCGGAAGGACTGAAGCCATGCTCGAGGAGACCTGGTTCGGAGAGGTGGCCCGAGCGAGTCGGCGGTCTCTGATCGGAATCGCCTTTCTGATTGGCCCCCTGGGCGGCGTGCAAGGCAGCGCCCTTTACTCACCGGAGGACTCTGGCCCGAGCTGGAGCTATGCGGGCGAATCCGGTCCCGATCATTGGGGCGAGTTGGGGAAGGCGTATGAGACCTGTGCGACGGGCCAGCTGCAATCGCCAATCGATATCTCGCGCACGCATCGGGTGGTTTACACGCCTCTGAGGTTCCAGTACCGATCACAACTCCTGGAAGCGATCAACACCGGCCGGGGGGTGCATTTCGTCTCCCCGCCAGGGAGTGCACTGCTGGTCCGTGGCCAAGTCTACGATCTGGAAGAGTTCAATTTCCACGTGCCGGGCGAGCATCGCTTCAAGGGCCTGGGCTCCGAGGCGGAGCTTCACCTGGTCCATCGCGATCCACAGGGGGGCATTGCCGTGGTCGCTGTGCCCATCCGTTCCGGAGAACGCGAGAATCGGATCTTGTCGCGGATCCTGGAACATCTGCCGATGCGGCGTGGAGAACGGGTGAGACATCGGCAGGTCGGCATCAATCCGCTCTTCCTACTGCCGGCCAATCAGAGCTACTTTCGCTATACGGGATCGCTGGCCACGCCGCCCTGTACCGAGCCGGTGTCGTGGTTCGTCTTCAAGGAGCCGCTCGTCGTGCGTCCCTGGCAGATCCGACGGATCGCCCAGGCGGTCGGATCCAATGCGCGCCCCATCCAACCGCTGAACGGTCGGCGCGTCTTCTCACTGCTGCGGTATTGAGGTGATTTCTGCTGACGAT
>JANQGF010000139.1 GCA_028277465.1 Chromatiaceae bacterium | reverse complement strand
CAATCCGATCCTCTACTTGCATCCGCTCAAGCGTTTGCTCGCATCCCCAAGTCGCTTGCTGGCCCTCAACAACCAGCAACTGGCGATCGACGAGATAGGCATCTAAGATGCCAGATGGGCGTGAGCTCTACGGATAGCCTGCGGCTGCAGGAGATCTCTGTGGGAGAGCAGAGGTCACGGGTCCTCTCTATGGTGCGGTATCCGATTCCTCGAGGGCACCTGAAGAGTTCAAGGTCCCCTGAAGCGGACTCGTGACCACATCGCCCGTCGGAGTTGCCCGCTACTAAGGCGATTTCTGTCAATGTTCATACCATCTGACTGGTCTTGACGCCCGCCTTCGGTGTCGCACCACCAGTCACATCGCCCGGCGATGCTCCTGGTGGCGCCCCTTGAAGGCGAGCCTCAATCCGGCGCCATCTGGTATAAAGATTTCCGGCAATCGCCTAAGGCGCAAACCGACGCCTCCCTTCGACTTCAGCCTCAGTCGACCGGATAAGGCAACCGCCCGTAGAGCCGGCTGAGCTGGTGCAGGCGTGCCGCCATGTCTGGGCCAAGCATCTCCTCACGGTAGCGCCATGTCCAGTTGTCTTCGGCCCTGCCTGGTCGATTCATGCAAGCCTCGGCCCCCAGGCCGAGCACGTCCTGCATGGGGAAGAGCGCCAGCGCAGCCACCGAGGAGAGCGCGGCACGGATGCAGTCCCAATGGACCTCACCCCCATCGCCGCCCAGATAGAGGCACACCTGACGCTGCAAGGCAGGATCCCTGTCGACCCACCAACCGAGAAGCGGCTGGTTATCATGGGTTCCCGTGTAGACCGCGAGCCGCTCCCGATGTCTGTGCGGCAGGAAATAGGAGCCTCCGAAGCCGTCATCGAGGTCCTCGAAACCGAATTGCAGAATGGCCATTCCAGGCAGTTCCAACGCATCGCGCAGGGCCTCGACGTCCTCCGTGATCACACCTAGGTCCTCCGCGATCAGGGGAAGGTCCTCGCCGAGCGCCGCACGCAGCGCACGAAACAGATCCATCCCAGGTCCCGGTACCCAACGACCCTTGACGGCGGTCTTCTCGCCGGCGGGGATCTCCCAGTAGGCGGCGAAACCGCGGAAGTGGTCGATCCGCACCAGATCAACCAACTCCAGGACCCGTCGCAGTCGCTCGACCCAGAAGCCGTAGCCGTCCGCCGCCAAGGCGGACCAGCGGTAGAGCGGATTGCCCCAGCGCTGGCCAGTACTGCTGAAATAGTCCGGCGGGACACCGGCGATAACGGTGGGATGCCCCAGATCATCGAGCTCAAACCAGCCCCGGTGGGTCCAAACCTCACTCGAATCATGGGCGACGAAGATCGGCATGTCACCGATCAGCCGCACACCACGCGACCCGGCATAGACGCGCAACCTGGTCCATTGTCGGAAGAACACATACTGGATGAATCGTTGGAGCTCCAGCTCGTCCGCATGGACCTGGGACCACCGGGCCAAGGCCCCCGGATCGCGCAAGGCGAACTCGGGAGACCAGTCGGTCCAGGGCCTAAGCTCATGGTGGACTTTGAGGGCATGATAGAGCGCATAGTCTCGCAGCCAGCCCTGGTGACCCTCACAGAAGCGGGCATAGTCGCGGCGATCGGCGAGGGTCGCGCTCACTTCGAAGCCGTGCTTCGCACGTACCAGGAGCTCGCGCTTCCAGACCCCGACCGCGCCGAAATCCACTGAGTCTAAAGAAAACTCGGGTGGGCGGAGATCGGACGACTGGATCCAACCCGCCTCCAAGAGCAGATCTGGGCTGATCAGGAGTGGATTACCCGCAAAGGCGGAGGTGCATTGATAGGGCGAATCCTGATAGCCGGTCGGCCCGAGCGGCAGCATTTGCCACAGGCCTTGTCCCGCGGCCGCAAGGAAATCGACGAATTGGTACGCGGCAGGACCCAGGTCACCGATCCCGAAGGGGCCGGGGAGCGAGGTCGGATGCAGCAAGATGCCGCTCGTGCGGTGCATGAAGAGAGGTCTCCCATCTGGGCTCGGAGCGGCTCGCCGATAGCGCCGGAAGGCGCCGGGGACGATCGGCTGAAGGTCTGCACGGCAAACGCCCAGATCTCGGAGCCATCATCGCGCAAGTCCGCTGCGACCACCACTCCCCACCGGTCGGCGCCCTGGCAAAGGCCACCCGAATCGAAAAGCCGGGAGTCTACCCAAAGCGCCGCAGAAATGCCTTCCCCTGGCGCGAAAAGGCCACCCGATCTTCGCTGCACTACAATTTCATCCGGTGGGATCTCGCCACCCGCGAGTTCCTCAGGACCGGACGGCTGTCTCTCGGGCGAAGTCCAGCAACACCCACCCGAGGGATGCCTCGGAAATTGCCTCCCCCGACGCCGGAGACGCGGATCGACCGTCAGTTCAGGACGCTTGAGGTCGGGGCCGACGGCCTCCCAGCCCAAGCCGAGCGAATTCGCAGGACGGATGGAAGACGTGAATTTGCGCGCCGGATGTGCGCGCCCTACGCTCCTCGATGGTTGGTGGCAGCCTGACCGGGCCCTACCGACACAACAGCATCCTCCAGTTGCTGGAGGTGATCATGGCCAGCGCCAAGCGATGAGAGCAGCGATTCTGCCGCGTGATGGTAGACGCGGACCAATTCAACCCGCGTCCAGAGTGAAATGTTACGACCGACCGCTCTAACGTGCCGAGCAGCCTAGCCGCAGGGTCTTGTTGCCCACGACATGCCCCTTGAGCCGAGGGCCGAGGCCGAGAGGGGGCGGCCTCGACACAGAATTACCGACTCGATCAGAGCATGACTCTATCAATTACATGGACCATACCGTTCTCGGCCCCGATCGACTTGGAAACAGTGGCATCTCCAACCTTGATCTCACCGAGTGAGCTGACAGGTACATTTTTGCCCGAAAGCGTCGACACGGCTTGCATTTGCATTAGGATCGTCTCCGTCAGACGTCCCGGGACGACATGAGAAGCGATGAATCTGCTGCTCGCCTCCTTATCGTTCAGCAACGCCGACCTCTGCTCTGGCGTCAACTTCGAGAAGGCCTCCGAGCTTGGCGCGAACACAGTGTATCGTGCCTCGCCGCCAAGCATCTCGGTGACATCCGCTGACTCGATAATCGCTTGGAGATCACGGAAGACGCCAGAACCCTGGGCAATTTCCGCGACCGTCCTGGCCGAAGCAGTCTCGGCGCTCCGCGTTGCGTCGTAGTTTGCGTACAGGTCGGTCGGCTTTGCATTTGCCAATCCGGCATTGGCCCGCGCCAGGGTTTCCTCATCAGCCGTCTTACTACCAATCGAGAGGGCGGCCAAAGGACCAAGCACGGCACCGAGCAGGACGATGACCGTCAAAGGGTTCACATTCGTGGTGATCTCGTTGCTCATGGGGAGAAATCCTCGGTTATGCGATTAAGGAAAGTCGACTCTGAGGTGAACTCAGCCGTGTCGGCTTGACTTGCCGCACGGATTTTCCTACTGTCGCGCTCAAGTATTTCGACTGCCCAGGAAAAAAACAAGGATTACCCTGTTCGATCAATGGACAAAGACCCTTGTCAGGTGTGGGCCAGTCTGTCAATGCTTCGTCCGCACTCCTGATTCCGGGTCATTCGACATCGACGGGAAAGGGCTCTGGGAGATGCCGAGGCGGCGGACCAGGTTCGCGCCGTTTCGGGAGCCCATGTCTCGAGTGTTCTTCAAGACGATGGCTCACCCCCTCGTTGAATCTTCAGGTGCGAGGACAGACTACGCCTGGGACCCTGAAACAGGTCTGAACGACCGAGCGGGGCGAGCTCGCGCTGGCTAATTGGTTCGAGTCCCCGCGAACATCTGGACCAGCTAAGGCGATTGCCGGAAATTCTCATGCCAGATGGCGCCGGATTGGCGTCTGCCTTCAAGGAGCGCCGGCAGGAGCATAGCCGGGCCATGTGACTGCCGGCGCGACGCAGAAGGTGGGCGTCAAGACAAGCCAGGTGGGATGAGAATTGACAGAAATCGCCTAAGATGAATGCACGGATAGGAGGTGCGCGGCAACGGAACCGCGTGTCTGAACCGAGTTGGATGCGCGTCGATGAGGTCGAGACCTTGGCCACCCGCATCGGCCGCACCCACCTCCGACAACGACTGGGATTAGAGGGCGATCATGAGGTCTTCGTGCTTCACCGCCCAGGTGCACACTTCTTCTACCCGGAGAACTGGTACTCCGTTCACGGCTTCATCCGACACTGCCTGCGACTGAGCGGACTCTAAGGCGATTGCCGGAAATTCTCATGCCAGATGGCGCCGGATTGGCGTCTGCCTTCAAGGAGCGTCGGCAGGAGCATAGCTGCGCTATGTGACTGCTG
>JANQGF010000035.1 GCA_028277465.1 Chromatiaceae bacterium | reverse complement strand
GATTTGGTGGGAGCGGCGCCTCGCCGCGACGAGCCTGCAAACTGCTGCGGCTCTTGTTCCATGCTCCGGGGTGCCAGAGACACGGCATGACCGTTAGGCTCGTCGTAACTCCAACACGTCCGGGACCTGTTGCAGCTTGGCCTGAACGCGCTCCAATTTGGCCATATCCTTCACCTCGACCGTGAAGCGCATGGAGGCCGTCTCGGTGGTCTTCTCCGAGTGTGTGTCGACCGCCACGATGTCCACCTCTTCGTCCGCGAAGACCGAGGACACGTCTTTCAGCAACCCCTTGCGATCGGCGGCAATGACGAGCAGATCCACCGCATAGCTGGCGTCGGCGGGCTGATCGGCCCACCGGACCTGGACCAAACGCGCGGCCTCGCCGGGCGGCAGCCGTCGCAGGTTGCCACAGTTCTTGCGGTGGACGGTGACACCCCGCCCACGGGTCACGAAGCCGACGATGGGGTCGTGCGGGACAGGTTTGCAGCACTGGGCCATCTGGGTCATGAGGTCGTCGACCCCTTCGACGATCACGTCGCTGCCGCGGCTGGTCTTGTGCCGCTGCGAGGGGCGGACCTTTGGTTCTTCCTCTTTGGAGTCCTCGGGCTTGGGTTCGCCCAACCGACGGGTGACCTGCCCGACCGGCAGGTCACCCCGGCCGATGGCGGCCAGAAGGTCCTCGCCGCGCTTGAAGTTGAACTTGGGCGCAAGCTCATCGAGCTGCGGCTTGGCGGAAATCCCCAGACGCGACAGCTCTCGCTCCAGCAGGGTACGCCCCTCTTGGAGATGCTGGTCGAAGTTCTGCTGCCGGAACCACTGGCGCACGCGGTTGCGCGCCCGCGCCGTGACCAGATAGCCATGGTGCGGGCTCAGCCAGTCGCGGCTGGGCGCTGCCTGCTTGTGCGTCAGAATCTCAACACTGTCACCACTGTTGAGCGGTTGATTGAGCGGCACGATCCGCCCGTTGACGCGCGCTCCGCGACAACGATGACCGATCTCGGAATGGATCGCATAAGCGAAGTCCAGGGCCGTGGCCCCCCTCGGCAGCTCCACGACCTTGGACTGAGGCGTGAGCACATAGACGTGCACCGGTTCGAACTCCGCCTTGAACCGCTCCACGAAATCGCTGGCGTCCTCCCCCTCGTTCTTGAGCTCGAGCCAGTTCCGCATCCAGACGACGCGGCGCTGAAACTCGGCGTCATGACCCTTCGCCTCCTTGTACGCCCAGTGGGCGGCGACACCGAACTCGGCATGTCGGTGCATCTCGTGGGTCCGGATCTGCACCTCCAGCGGTTTGTCCTCCGGACCCACGACGGCCGTGTGCAGCGACTGGTACATATTGCCCTTGGGGGTGGCGATATAGTCGTCGAACTCCTTGGGAATATGCTTCCAGAGGCCATGGACCAACCCCAACGCGGCATAGCAATCCGGGACCGTCCGCACCATGATCCGCACGGCGCGCAGATCGAAGATCTCTTCGATGTCCACGCCTTTGCGCTGCATCTTCTTCCAGATGCTGTAGATGTGCTTGGGCCGGCCGGTGACCTCGGCCTGGATGCCGGCCTCCTCGAACTTGTCACGCAGCATCTGAATGACCACGGCGATATAGTGCTCGCGCTCCTCGCGCCGCTCGGCCAGCAATTCGGCGATACGCCGATAGTCGTCGGGCTGGAGATAACGCAGACTCAGGTCCTCCAGCTCCCACTTCACCTGCCAGATGCCGAGCCGATTGGCGAGCGGGGCATAGATGCGCCGAGTGTCACGGGCGATCTTGGCGCGCTGCTCGGACTCGAGCCCCTTGATCGCCCGCATCAGGTGGACCCGCTCGGCCAGAACCACCAGCACCACCCGGACATCCTCGGCGATGCCGAGCAGCAGACGGCGCAGGTTCTCCTCGTGTTGCTGCTGGTCCTTGGCGGCGATGATGGCGTCCACATTCGCGATCTGATCGATCCGGGCAAGGCCGGCGACCATGTGCGCGACACCCGGACCGAAACGCTCCAGCAGGACGGCCTCGCTCAGCTCGCCTCGATCCAGACAGCCGTTGAGGAGCGCCGCGATCAGGGTCTCATAGTCCATCCGCAGACGGACCAGGATATCGGCGGTGGAGAGCACATGGCGCACGTGGGTCTCGCCGGTCTCGATACGGCGATCACCACGACAGCGGGTCAAGGCAGCGCAGGCGCGGGCGACCTGTTTGAGCTCTTCGGTCGGGTAATGAGAGGCGAGGCTGTCGAGCCAGTGTCGGATCGCGCCCTCGTCGTCGCTATCCTGTTCAGGCAGGTTGTATGTGGGTTTGACCATAGGGAAAACACCGCTGGCCAACCGCCCCTCCGTCGGGTCCAGCCAGCGCTGATTGGTCAGCGCTTCCCGCCATCCTCAGTCGCCTGAGCGACTGAGGCCGGAGCCATCCGGAAACCGCGTTCTCGAATGGCCTGCTGGATCTCGCCAGGATGGCCAAGGATGCGCTTCTCCTTCGCCTAAGGCCGGGTACTTCACTGATCCAGGATATGACTGGCCAGACCATCTGCAAGTTTGGGCTCGAACCAAGTCGACTTGGGCGGCATCACCTCACCGGCATCGGCCACCGCCATCAGGTCCACCATGCGCGTCGGATGGAGCGAGAAGGCGACGGCCATCTCGCCGGAGTCCACCCGCGCGACCAGGCCGGACAGCCCGCGGATCCCACCGACGAAATCGATCCGTTCGTCGCGTCTGGGGTCGTGGACGCCCAAGATCGGGCCGATCAGGTTGTCCTGCAGCAGACTCACATCGAGCCGCCCGACTGGGTCCTCATGGGGGATGCGTTCGGGATCCAACCTCAACCGATACCACTGCCCATCCAGATACATGCCGAACTCGGCCGGTCGCCCCGGCGTGACCGGGGCGGGACTCGCCGCGATTTCGAATGAGACCGTCAGACGCTTCAACAAAGAGTCCGGGTCATGACCCTGAAGATCCTTGATCACACGGTTGTATCCCAGGATCCGCATCCGATCATGCGGAAAGATCACGGCGAGGAAGCGATTGTAGGGCTCCAGACCCCTGTGGGTTGGATTGGCCGACCGGCGGGAGGCCGCGACGCGTGAGGCGGCGGCGGCCCGATGATGGCCGTCGGCGATATAGAGCCCCTCCAGTGCCTCGACGGCGTCGGTCAGACGCTGGATCAGCGGCGGATCCGCGACGGCCCAGAGCTCATGTCGCACGCCGTCCGGCGCCGTGACATCCATCTCCGCAGGGCCTGGACCGACAGCCCCGAGCAGCTCGCCGAGCGTCGATGTCGCCCGGTGGACCAGGAAGACCGGGCCTGTCTGGGCATTGACCGACTCGATCTGGCGCACCCGGTCGTCCTCCTTGGTCGGACGGGTGAACTCATGCTTCTTGATCCGACCCTCGTCGTAGGCCGCGACCGAGGCGGTGGCCACCAGCCCGGTCTGCCGATGGTCCCCCATGGTCAAACGATAGAGATAGTAACGAGGCGTGGGGTCGCGCACCAACAGTCCTGCCGCGAGCATGCGGTCGAGATTCTCCCGGGCCTTGGCATAGACCGCCGGGGCATAGGGGTCGGTACCCTCGGGGAGATCGACCTCCGGGCGCGAGATGTGCAGAAAGCTCCAGGGACGCCCCTCGACCATGAGCCGAGCCTCGGCAGCGTTCATCACATCGTAAGGTGGGGCGAGGACGTCGACGCAACGGCCCGGGGCCGGACGCAGAGCGGCGAAAGGTTGGATGAGGGACATGAGGAGCCTCGCTTTCCTGTTGCTGCGCGCTTGAACCAGATGTGCCACCCTCGGTCGGAGCAAGGCGTGGCGGGATCGACGGCCTTGGGACTCAGCGGCGGTCGATGGTAGCAGAAAGATGCGCGGGTGGGCCGAGTCTCAGGCATACTTCTCTCTCGGCCGACCCGAGCTCCCGGCAGCTCCCGCGAGGACCCGCTGTGAATCTGTCGCCAAGGCGATTGCCGGAAATTCTCATGCCAGATGGCGCCGGATTGGCGTCTGCCTTCAAGGAGCGTCGGCAGGAGCATCGTCGGGCGATGTGACTGCCGGCGCGACGCAGACGGCGGGCGTCAAGACAAGCCAGGTGGGATGAGAATTGACAGAAATCGCCCAAGTCCAAACCGCGCCCCCTCGATGGCGCCTGATCGCTGCACGGCCGGAGTCACTCGAAGCAAGTTATTTCACGCTGGACGCGGTTTAGGTTTAGATGTGAGGCCAGTTGGGCATGCTGCATGAATTCATCGATTGGATCCTGGTAACCGTCAATGGCTGGGGATACGCCGGTATCTTCATCCTGATGGCGCTGGAATCCACCGTGCTACCGGTCCCGAGCGAACTGGTCCTCATCCCGGCCGGTTACCTCGCTTATCAAGGCAAGATGGGGCTGCTCCCCATCCTCCTCGCCTCGACCGTCGGCAGCCTGGCGGGGGCCTTCGTCAATTACGGGTTCGCGCTTCTGGTCGGGAGACCCTTCCTCGAGCGGTACGGGAAGTATTTCTTCGTCCGGCCTGCCTTGCTGCACAAGACGGACGTCTTCTTCACTCGGCATGGTGCCGTCTCGACCTTCACCGGCCGCCTGATTCCGGGTATCCGCCACCTCATCTCGCTTCCGGCTGGGTTGTGCCGCATGAAGATCCCGATCTTCGCCTTCTACACCAGCCTGGGCGCCGGGATCTGGTCCGCGATCCTGATCGCGCTGGGCTATTTCATCGGCGGCAACGAAGAGCTGCTCGAAGAGAACCTCCATCTGGTGACCCTGGCGGTCCTGGTGTTCGTCGGCTTGACCCTGACCGGTTACTACTTCTGGCAGCGGCGGCAGACGGACTGAGCCGCGTTATCGGTGGCGCTCAGGCGATTGCCGGAAATGTTCATACCAGATGGCGCCGGATTGAGGCTCGCCTTCAAGGAGCGCCACCAGGAGCATCGCCGGGCGATGTGACTGGTGGCGCGAGACCCTGCAGCGACGCGTGCACCAAGACACGAACAGGGCGTCGGTATGACAATCGGGCGTCCTCCGAGGTCGATTGCGGGCGTCATGATACTA
>JANQGF010000034.1 GCA_028277465.1 Chromatiaceae bacterium | reverse complement strand
GATTTGGTGGGAGCGGCGCCTCGCCGCGACGAGCCTGCAAACTGCTGCGGCTCTTGTTCCATGCTCCGGGGTGCCAGAGACACGGCATGACCGTTAGCGATACGGGTCCCGACAATGGAGGCTCCTAATGTTTAGAACCGCCCGCTGGGTGCTCCCCTGTCTCTTCATCTGGATCGGGATGCCGGCCACGGCCGAGGCGTCACAAACCGGCGATTCAGAAGCGCTGCTGCTCTCGGGTACCCGTCAGTTGACCTTCGAGGGCAAACGCGCGGGCGAGGGCTATTTCAGTGCCGACGGCGGGCAACTGATCTTCCAATCCGAGCGCGAGCCGGGCAACCCCTTCTACCAGATCTATCTCCTTGACTTCGCGACCGGCGACCTGGAGCGGGTCTCGCCCGGCGTCGGCAAGACCACCTGCGCCTGGATCCATCCGGCGGGCAATCGGGTGCTCTACGCCTCCACGCACGAGGATCCGGAGGCGCGCGCCAAGATGCAGGCCGAGCTGGAGTTTCGCGCCTCGGGCCGAGAACGGCGCTATGCCTGGGACTATGACGAGACCTTCGACATCTTCGCGCAGGACTTAGATGAGGGTCGGATGGTCAACCTCACTCGCACGCTCGGCTATGACGCCGAGGGGTCCTATTCGCCCGACGGACGACAGATCGTCTTCGCCTCCAACCGCCGCGCCTACAGCGGCGAGATGACGCCCGACGAAGCCGCACGCTTCGAGCACGACAAGTCCTTCATGATGGACCTCTACATCATGGACGCCGATGGCGACAACGTCCGGCGCCTGACCCATGCCCCAGGCTATGACGGCGGACCCTTCTTCAGCACGGACGGCAGCCAGATCACCTGGCGCCGCTTCTCGCGCGACGGCGCCACCGCCGAGATCATGACCATGGATCTGGCCAGTGGCGAGGAGCGCCAGATCACGCGCACCGGCGTCATGTCCTGGGCACCCTTCTTCCATCCGAGTGGCGATTATCTGATCTTTACCTCCAATCGCGAGGGGTTCGCGAATTTCGAGCTCTTCCTGGTCGACGCGCGCGGCAGCCAGGAGCCCGTGCGCGTGACCTTCACGGACGGCTTCGACGGCCTCCCGGTCTTCTCGCCCGACGGCCGGCGGCTGGTCTGGACCTCCAACCGAACCGCCGACAAGACCAGCCAACTCTTCATCGCCGACTGGGACGACGCCGGGGCGAGACGTCTTCTCGGACTCGATCCACCGGCCGGGCCCCGGGTCGCCGAGAGCTCGGTCGCGCTCATGACGGAGACCGTGCAGGCGATCCGCGCCGAGGACGCCCGATTGCACGTCGAGCAGCTCGCATCGGAAGCGATGGAGGGGCGTCTGACCGGGACCGCGGGCGAGCGCAAGGCCACGGCTTACGTGGCCTCGGCGTTCGCGCAGCTGGGACTCGAGCCGGGCGGTGAAGGCGGCGGCTATTTCCAACCCTTCACTTTCACTGCGGGCGTGCGGCTGGGCGACGGCAATGCGCTGGCCATCGAGGTCGGCGACACCAGCGAACGGCCCCTGCTCGACCGGGATTGGCGACCGTTGGCCTTCTCGGCGAACGGCTCGACGGCCAAGGCGGGCGTGGTGTTCGCCGGTTACGGCATCACGGCCCCGGGCACCGGCGAGGTTCCCGACTATGATGCCTACGGCGACCTGGATGTCGCTGGTCGATGGGTCATGGTGCTGCGCTTTCAGCCGGAGTCCATACCGCCCGAGTGGCGGCGCCATCTGATCCACTATTCAGACCTGCCCTACAAGGCGGCGGTCGCCAAACGCAAGGGTGCGGTGGGACTCCTGGTGGTCACGGGTCCCAATGCCCAGGCGCGCGATCGGCTGGTCGAACTCCGGCTGGAGGCAAGCACCGGCGCGGGCGGTATCGCAGGTGTGGCGCTCAGCGATGATCTGGCAGGCAGGCTCCTTGCGTCGGCCGGCGAGGACCTGAAGACGCTGCAGGACCGGCTCGACCAGGGCGAGAGGGTGGCAGGCTTCGCGCTCGGCGAGGTCCAACTCGGTGCCGACGTCGACATCCTCGGCGAGGAGCGGCAAGGCCGCAATGTCGTCGCCTGGCTGCGGGCCGAGCCCAGCTCCGAGGCGCCGCCGGTCATCCTGGGTGCCCATGTGGATCACCTCGGCCGTGGCGAGACCTCGGGCTCGTTGGCCCTGGATGCCGAGCGCGGTGCGGTCCACTTCGGCGCGGACGACAATGCCTCGGGTGTGGCGGCCATGCTCGAGACGGCGCAATATCTGGCCGGCCTGGCCGATCGGGGTCAGCTTGGCGCGGTGCGCGACATCGGCTTCGTCGCCTGGTCGGGCGAGGAGCTGGGGACCCTGGGCTCGAGCCATTTCGTCTCGACCTTGGCGGGACAGGGCGACCTGCGCGGCAAGGTGGCCGCCTATCTCAATCTCGACATGGTCGGCCATCTGCGCGACCGGGTCTTCGTGCAGGGGACGGGCTCGAGCGGGACTTGGGCGCGGGAGATCGAGCGCCGTAACCTGCCCGTCGGGCTGCCGCTCACGCTGCAACCGGACCCCTACCTGCCCACCGACGCGACGCCCTTCTATCTACAGGGCGTCCCCGTGCTGAACCTCTTTACCGGCTCGCACCAAGACTATTCGAGCCCGCGCGATACCCCGGACAAGCTGAGCTACGAGGGGATCCGGGACATCGCGCGCCTGGTGGCCGGGGTCGTTCGCGGCTTGGCCCGATCGAGCGCGGCCCCGGACTATCGCCTGGTCGAGCGTCAGAGCTCCGGTCTGGGGCGCCGGCACCTGCGCGCCTATCTCGGCACCATCCCCGCCTATGGCCAAGAGGAATTGAGCGGTGTCCGGCTACAGGGCGCGGTCAAGGGCGGCCCCGCGGAACGGGCCGGCGTGACTTCCGGCGATCTGCTGGTGGAGTTGGCGGGCGTCGAGATCGAGAATATCCATGACTTCATGAGCGCCTTGTCCGGCCTCAAGGTCGGCGAGGAGACGGAGTTGGTCGTCCTGCGCGATGGCCGGACCCTGCGACTGCGGGTCGTTCCAGTCGCGAGAGAATAGAGGTCTACATTTCGTGATCTGGTAGGGTCCGCTGTGCGGACCGAATCGCCTATCTCTAGCCGCGAGTCCCCGCATCGCACCGAGCGCGATCGGCCCCGCGGGGTTGCGCCTTATCCCGCATCACCTGTAGGGTCACGGGCGAGGGGATCGGGGAATATACTCACGATGACCGCGGAGCGCCTTAGGCGATTGCCGGAAATTCTCATGCCAGATGGCGCTGGATTGGCGTCTGCCTTCAAGGAGCGTCCGCAGGAGCATAGCCGCGCTATGTGACTGCTGGCGCGACGCCGAAGGCGGGCGTCAAGACCAGCCAGGTGGGATGAGAATTGACAGAAATCGCCTTATCACCATCATCAATCTTTGGGGAGTAGATGAATTGGCTAAGAAGCTGGCACCTCGGGATCAAGGCGTACCGGATCACACCACACAATTGCATCCGGTTATGCTCAGAAATTACGGCAAGTGGGACTACCACGAGCGTTTGCGCCCCGGCGTCCTGCATTACGTCTCGGAAAGCGGTGAGAGCCTGTATTCGGTCCGTGCAGGGTCTCCACGGACGCTGAGCCCAGAAAGGGTGGAGAAGATCTGCGAGATCGCCGATCGTTTCTGCGATGGGTTTCTTCGCTTCACCACGCGATCCAACGTCGAGTTTTCCGTCGATGACGAAGCCAAGTTGGAGCCCCTGATCGAGGCGATTACTAAAGAGTTGGGATTTCCCATCGGTGGAACGGGTCCTTCCGTATCCAATGTCGCCCACACCCAGGGCTGGCTCCACTGCAATCTCCCCGGCACGGATGCGGCCGGTGCAGTCAAGGCGCTCATGGATGATCTGATCGAGGAGTTCGAAAACGAGCGCATGCCGCATCGGGTGAAGCTCGCCACCTCCTGTTGCCAGATCAACTGCGGTCGGCACGCCGACATCGGGATCGTGGTCCAGCACCATCATCCGCCGCGAATCAATCACGACAAAATGATGATCTGCGAGCTTCCAAAGGTGGTCGCCATCTGTCCCGCGGCGGCGGTTCGTCCCGTGGTGGTCAACGGCAACCCCTCGGTCGAGGTGGTGGAAGAGAAGTGCATGTATTGCGGCGCCTGTCATGGTCAATGTCCAAGCATGGAGATCCGCGACGCGAATACAGACACCCTCTCCATCTGGGTAGGCGGTAAGGGTGCGAACACCCGAGGTGGTCCTTCACTCATGAAGCTTGCCGTCTGGGGATTGCCCAATAACCCGCCCCGCTGGCCGGAGGTCTCGGCCGCCGTACGCACGATCCTGCAGGCATACAAGGAGGGCGCCAAGGACTGGGA
The DNA here is from genome assembly GCA_028277465.1 of Chromatiaceae bacterium. Taxonomy (GTDB): domain Bacteria; phylum Pseudomonadota; class Gammaproteobacteria; order Chromatiales; family Chromatiaceae; genus JANQGF01. The sequence continues at coordinate 22,238 of JANQGF010000034.1, read as the reverse complement.
GCGGGTCGGCGAGTGGATCGAGCGCATCGGCTGGCAGCGCTTCTTCGAGAAGACCGGGTTCCCCTTCACGCGGTACCACATCGAGGACGGCCCCAACGCGATGTGGACCTATAACCGGTCGTCTCAGGTACGCATCTGAGCCCCTCGATCAAATAAGCCCAGAACCATGAGCGCACGCAATGGAAACCTCTATTCTTCATGACGGACTGACCCGAGGCGAGGTCGAGCGCAGCCTGAAGGCGTTCGATCCTGTCGATATCGTCGTCCGCAACGGCCGGAGTGATAAATGTCCTGTTTACGTGCAGCGACTCCCCCCGTGCCGAAACAAGTGTCCCGCCAGTGAGGATATTCGCGGCTATCTCACAACCATTGCGCAGGCCGATCTCTTCAATGAGACGGTCGGAGATGTGCTGGATAAGGCGTGGGAGACCATCACCGACAAGAACCCGCTACCCGCGGTCCACGGCCGAATCTGCCCGCACCCCTGCGAATCGGAATGCAACCGAATTCACAAGGGGGACGGTGCCGTCGCCATCAATAACATGGAGCGATTCATCGGCGACTACGGCCTGAAGCGCAAGCTCAAGCTGAAGAAGCTCACGGAAGAGGTCAAGCCGCAGAAGGTGGCCGTCGTCGGCTCTGGTCCGTCAGGGCTGTCGGTGGCATACCAGATGGCCCGTCGAGGCTACCCGGTGACCATATTCGAGGCCTTCGACAAGCCGGGCGGCATGTTGCGCTATGGAATCCCGCCCTATCGGTTGCCGAAGGATGTCCTGGATGGAGAGATTCAGAACATCCTGGATCTGGGAGTGACGCTCAAGTGCAACACCAAGGTCGGTGTCGATGTGCCGCTGGAAGACATCCGGCGTGATTTCGATGCCGTGTATTTCGCCGGGGGATCGCACAAAGGGGCGAACATGGGCGTCCCGGGTGAAGAGTCCGCCAATATCTTCACCGCGGCGAGCTTCCTGAATCGCGTCAATACCGGCGCGAAAGTCGAGATCGGTGACCGCGTGGTGGTGATCGGCGGCGGTGACAGCGCGGTGGACGCCGCACGTGTCTCGCTCCGTCTGCAGGCGCTCAAGCACCAGGAGGAGGACGAAGGGGAGTTTCAGGAATCCGACGAGGAGGAGATGGATGCGCAGGTCAAGGCCGAGATGGCCGTGCAGGACACCATCTCGGACAAGACCATGGTCGATGCGGCCAGGGCGACTCGGCGGGTGTCGAAGTTCGCCGAAGTCGTGATGCTCTACCGTCGCACGCGTGAGGAGATGCCGGCGATTTCAGAGGACGTGGACGCCGCCGAGGAAGAAGGGATCCGGATCGAGTATCTCTGCGCGCCGGTGCGCTTCCACACGGACGGAGGACGCGCCACCGCGGTCGAGTGTATCCGTATGGAGCTCGGCGAGCTGGATGAGTCCGGTCGGCGTCGGCCAGTCCCCATTCCCGGCTCCGAGTTCACGCTGCCGGTGGATACGGTCATGGTCGGTGTCGGGCAGAAGCCGGACCTGGTCGGCGGTTTGGCAGACTTGGGCAACCAGTGGGGCTGGGTGGACGCAGACGCCACCGGGCAGACCAAGGAGGTGGGGGTCTTCGCTGGCGGCGACGTGCTGGGCTTGGGGATCTCTGCGAGCGCCACGGGACAAGGTCGCGTTGCTGCGCGGGCCATGGATGCCTATCTGCGGGGAGCGAGCTACAAGCGGCCGTTCATGGGGGCGCCGGTCGGGCACGAGGAGCTGCGACTCGACTACTACGCGCCCGCTCCGCGCAATGAAGAAAAGGAGCTCGATGTCGATGACGCGGCCGGCGGCTTTCAAGAGATCAAGGCGACCATCAGCACTGAGCAGGCACTGAACGAGGCCGCGCGCTGCTTGAGCTGCGGGCTCTGCAACACCTGCGGACAGTGCCGGACCTTCTGCCCACAGGAGGCGATTTCCCGCGACCTGAAGCGTCCGAAGGGCCAGACCATGTTTACGGACTATACGGGATGCACGGGTTGCCACGTCTGCTTCGAGTCCTGTCCCACCGCCTATATCCAGATGGGGATGGGCTGAGACCGCGAGGTTTGTGTGCACCGATTCGATTAGGCGAGTCCATTTGAGTGCGGTAGGCACAACATGTAAGCTGCGGCATATCCTTGGCCGCCAACGAAATACCGGCGGGACAAGGACCTACAGCAACAGGCCGCGCCGGTCGATCATACCGAGTAACACAACCGATCGGTCTTCCCGCGCTTAACTGGACACCCCGGTTCGATTATTGCTGATGTAAGGAGGTGAGACATGTCAATCGAGATTAACGGTAAGACGCTGCAGACTGACGAAGAAGGCTATCTGAGCGATATCAGAGAGTGGGATCCGGCCGTTGCGGAGTCCATGGCTGAGCGAGATGGGATCCAGCTCACCGAGGAGCACTGGACGGTCTTGAACATCTTGCGCGATTACTACAACGAGTATCAGTCGGCTCCGGCGATCCGGGTGCTGAACAAGACCATCGGTAAGCAAGTCGGAAAGGAAAAGGGGAACAGCGACTATGTCTATTCGCTGTTTCCTGAAGGCCCGGCCGTCCAGGCCTGTAAGTACGCGGGCCTGCCGAAGCCGACCGGTTGTGTCTAGAGCGGACAGGTACGCGCCTGTTGTCTGTTGCCGGCCTGAGCTGACGCAGCCACGTCAGCCAGCCGGCACCAGGCAACGGACAGGGGTCTTGGTCATGAGGTGGGGCGGTCGGGCGGATGCCCGATAGGGCGATCCGCCTCAGCGAGGGTTGCCGCCGATCGGCCGACCGCGCGGCCACCAGGATGGTCGTGGCCCTGACAGACAAGCTGTCGTTCCCAGTAGCGGCGTAGGCGCCCGCTACGCAGTCGTGTCTCACCTTGATCGATACGCCGGATGCATTTGATTCCGGTACGCCTTCGGCTTGCCGGAATCTCGGCCGGAGCGCCGGGGTAGTAGCGGCTTGATCAGGATCTGCTGTCGCGAGCGTCGCGGCCATATGAAGAGAAGGGGCTCGAGTACACAATGGTTATGGCTACAGCATTTCTGGCATTCCTGTTCTATTCCGCGACCATCATATTTTTGCTCGGGCTGGGCAACAAGATCATTCAATATTGGCGCACGCCCTCGCCGCTGAAGATCCCAATCACGCCCGCGCCGACGACGCGAACTCGCGTGGCCTTCCGCCTCTTGGGGGAAATGGTCTTCTTTTCGAGCCTGTTTCGTGCGGACAAGCCGACCTGGCTCTTCGGGTGGCTTCTCCACGCGGGTCTATTCCTGGTGACCATTCGGCATATGCGCTATTTCATCGAGCCGGTATGGGGTTGGGTCGTCCTATTGCAGCCGCTGGGCATCTATGGCGGCTTCATGATGGCAATCGGGCTCGTGGGACTCTGGGCGCGGAGGCTATTCGTCGATCGGGTCCGCTACATCTCCAGGCCTGCTGATCATGCGATGCTAGCGCTCTTGGCGCTGATCGTCGGCTCTGGCCTGCTGATGTCCTATGTCACGCGCACGGATGTCGTTGCGGTCAAGGCGTTCTTTCTCGGCCTGATGCGTGTCGACCTGGCACACCTGCAGGTCCTTCCAGGGCAATGGGATCTGTATCTCCACCTTCTGCTGGTCGCGGTGCTGATGACGATCTTTCCCTTCAGCAAGCTGCTGCACGCGCCCGGGTTGTTCTTCAGCCCGTCACGGAGTCAGCGCGACAATCCGCGGGAGCGTCGTCAGTTGGCGCCATGGGCAGCGGAACTCGATCGTTCCGCGGATGGCACGAGCTAGCCCATCCGTTCCTCCATTGGCCTGCTCAGGTGACCTCATGCGACCTGCTCTCAGAACGAGCGAGACGAAAGGGTTTGAGTGGTGTCGTACGCCAAATCCACCCCTCTCCTCGCCTTCATCGGGGCTCCCACGCAATCCGGGCGATCATCGCCCTGCATCGCATTAGCCAATGGCGGTCTCATGGCAGTGGTTTCTCATAACAGTGGTTCGTAAGTCGTATCCATAGAGTCGTCGTATTCGTACGCGTCGTCTCATCAAAGGGCTCTTTTCGTCTTGCCTTGCGGGTAGAAATAGATAATGACGGACTTCGAAACACCTCCATTGAGACGGCGGCGGGTTGTTCCCAAGATCAAGCCGGGCGCCATGTCCCATCTCGCCTCCTACGTGGCCAAGCCGGAAGTGCAGGAGCCGCTCGGGTTTCCGGGAGAGCTCGTGGACGACTGGGAGCAGGTCGCGGTCGCGAAGCTCGGGGAGCTGAAGACCAAGTACCGCTCCCTACAGGTCTTCATGGACGCCTGCGTGGGCTGTGGTGCCTGTACGGACAAGTGCCATTTCTTCCTCGGCTCGGCCGACCCCAAGAACATGCCGGCGGCGCGCCAAGACCTGATGCGTAGCGTCTACCGCCGCTATTACACCTTGGCGGGGCGCTGGTTCCCGAAATGGGTCGGGGCGCGCGACATGTCGAAGGAGGTGCTGGACGATTGGTACAGCTACTACTTCCAGTGCTCCCAGTGTCGCCGTTGCGCGGTCTTCTGTCCCTTCGGTATCGACACCGCCGAGATCGCGATGGCCGGCCGCGAGATTCTCGACTCGGTGGGACAAGGGCAGAAGTATTCGAACGAGGTCGTCGGCAAGGTCTTCCAGTATGGCAACAATCTGGGCCTTCCATCGCGGGCCGTGGCCGACACCATGACGAGCCTCGAGGAGGACGTCGAGGAGGAGACCGGGCTGAAGATCCGGTTTCCGGTCGATGAAAAGGGAGCAGAGATCCTGCTAATGGTCCCTTCCGCCGACTTCTTCGCCGAGCCTCACGTGGACAGCCTGATTGGCTATGCCAAGGTCTTCCACCAGGCGGGGCTGAGCTGGACCATCAGCACCCATGCGTCGGAAGGCGGCAATTTCGGCATGTTCATTGGCAGCTATACGAACATGCGACGGATCTCCAGGCGTATCCGCGAGGCCGCCTTGGATCTCGGGGTCAGGCGCATCGTATTCGGTGAGTGCGGCCACGCCTGGCGTGTGGCCTATAGCTTCCTCAATTCCCTTGCTGGGCCATTCGATTTCCTCGATCCCGCCTATCCGGTCCCGCAGCATATCTGTGAGGTGACGCACGACCTCATGCAACGCGGTGTCCTCAAGTTCGACAAGTCGAAGAACGACCATATGGTCGTCACCTTCCACGACTCCTGTAACGTGGCTCGGGCCAGCCGGATGGGCAAGACGCCCGGAGGCCAGTTCACGATTCCACGGGACATCATCCGTGCAACCTGCAACAACTTCGTCGAGATGGCGAAGGATACCCGCGGGGATGTTACCTTCTGTTGCGGTGCAGGCGGCGGAACCCTGACCGATGAGCTCATGGAGGCTCGGGTGAAGGGGGCGATGCCGCGCATGCAGGCGCTGAAGGTCGTCATGGACGACGACAGTGTGACGCACATGGCGAGCATCTGCGCCATCTGCAAGAGTCAATTCTCCAAGATCCTGCCCTATTTCAAGATGAACGCGCGATTGAGCATCGGCGTCCATCAGCTCGTCAGCAATGCGATCCTGATCGACCGCGCGGGCGACCTCAGTAGTGTCAAGGAGGGTTGAGCGACATGCGGCTGGAAACACGACTCCTGCTCCTGCTCCTTACGGTTCTTGCTGCGAATGCTGTCGCCAGCCCGGATGGGGGCCGCACACCTTTCCCGCAGATCCCCCCGGGTAAAGGCGAGCAATGCGTCGAGCCGACCGATGTCATGCGTCGCCGGCATGGGGAGATACTCCTCGAGACCGCGACTTCCGAGAATCAGATCCCGGGGCATGACCTGGCGGCCTGTGTGGATTGTCACGTGCAGCGCAGCGAGCACGGCTCCTATATCCCGATCGACGCGGAAGGCCAGTTCTGCCAAAGCTGTCATGAATACGCGGCCGTTTCGCTCAACTGCTTCGATTGCCACGCCGATCAGCCGGAAGACGCCGCGGACGAGAGGCTGTCCGCTGCCTCCAAGCTCACTGCGGATCACTCTCAGTTCGACGCGCTCAAGCAGGACTTCGCGTCCGCGCCCGAGGTGACAGAGGCCTGCTTGAGCTGCCACACGGAATCCGCCAAGCAGCTGCAGCAGACGCAGCATTGGCTGTGGGTCTTTCCCAACCCTCAGACCGGTCAGCTACTCGGCAAGCGGCACACGGTCAACATGTTCTGGGGGGGCATCGCGACGAACGAGGCCGCCTGTACGAGCTGCCATATCGGCTACGGCTGGAAGGACAGCGAGTTCGATTTTTCCAGCGAGCGAAATGTCGACTGCCTGGTCTGTCACGACACCACCGGTACCTACAAGAAGTTCCCGACCGACGCCGGGAGTCCGCCGTACCAGGACAAGGACTATCCCGCGGGCAGCGGCCACATCTGGCAGGCACCCGACCTGGGGCGCGTCGCGCGCAATGTTGGCAAGTCCAGCCGGGAGAATTGTGGTGCTTGCCACTTCTACGGCGGGGGTGGCGACGGCGTGAAGCACGGGGACCTCGATTCATCGCTGAACAGCCCGAGCCGATCCCTGGACGTCCACATGGGGAGTGACGGCCTGGACTTCTCCTGCGGCACCTGTCACGTCTCGGAAGGCCATCACTTCAGCGGTAGCCGCTACGCACCTAGGGCCCGCGATCCCCACGGCATCGATGTTCCGGGGCGCGACGACCACAGTCGCGCGACCTGCGAGTCCTGTCACGGCGACACGCCCCACAGGGCCAACCCCCATGGGCCCGACGTCTTCGACAAGCTCAACGAGCACACCGATAGGGTGGCCTGCCCGACCTGTCACATCCCGGAGTTCGCGCGTGGCGGGGTCGCGACCAAGACCTGGGCCGACTGGTCTACCGTCGGGAAGCGCGGCCCGGATGGAGAGCCGCTGCGGATCGAGAACGATGCGGGACGCGTGACCTACGCGACCGAGACCGGCGATTCGGCCTGGGCTGAGAACCTGATCCCCGAGTATTCCTGGTACGGTGGCAAGGTCCAATACCAGTTGCTTGGCGCTAAGCTCGATCCGGAATCCCCGGTGGCCATCAACGAGTTCCAGGGCCGATACGAAGACCCGGACGCGCGGATCTGGCCATTCAAGGTGATGCGGGGCAAGCAGCCTTACGACGCCGGCAATGATACACTCGCCATCGCCCATATGTTTGGCGACGACGATGCCGCTCTATGGCAGTCGTACGATTGGAACAAGGCCATCGAGGTCGCGATGAAGGCTGCCGGTGCCGACTATAGCGGTGAATTCGGCTTCATCGAGACGACCATGCAATGGCCTCTGGCCCATATGGTCGCGCCGAGAGAGTCGGCGCTCGTTTGCAACGACTGTCACCGTAAAGACGGCCGGCTTGAGCAGCTCGACGGCTTCTACGTGCCGGGGCGCGACCGCAACGCTCTGGTTGACCGTCTCGGCTGGCTGCTGGTCATTACCGTCCTCGCCGCTGTGCTTCTGCACGGCATCGGTCGCTTGATCTCCTCTACGATAAGGCGGAAAGGCTGATGGAACAGAGCATGATCTATCAAAGATTCGAGCGCTTCTGGCATTGGCTCCAGGCGCTGCTGATCATTTCCTTGATGATCACCGGCTTCAATATTCACGATGCCCACCGGCTATTCGATTTCGCGCAGGCTGCCGATCTTCACGTCGTCTTTGCCTGGACGCTGGTCGGCCTCTGGGTATTCGCTATCTTCTGGCACCTGGTGACCGGTGAATGGCGTCAATACGTGCCCTCCAGTCCCAGTACCGTCATGGCGATGTTGCGCTATTACACCTTCGACATCTTCTTCGGAGGTGGCCACCCCTATCATCGAACCCGACAGCACAAGCACAATCCCTTGCAGCGTGCGACCTATCTGGCGCTGAATCTACTGATCCTTCCGGCAATCTGGATCAGCGGCTGGCTCTATCTCTTCTATGATTCCTGGGGCGATTGGGGTCTGAGTAACGAGCATCTCGGCACGGTTGCCGTCATCCACACCGCTGCCGCCTTTGCAGTCCTCGCCTTTCTGGTCGTGCATTTATATCTTGCACTGACCGTGAGCGAAACGCCTTTGGGCAATGTCAAGGCGATGATTACGGGTTACGAAGACGAGCCAGAAGAATAGGCGAATGCGGCGGCTGGGCGACGAGGAGTGCATCTGATCGCGTACCTCTCGAGTCGGTCGGGCTAGACACGGTGCCGCATCGACCCTTCTCCTCGCCGGCTACAACCGCGAGCCCAACCCCTTCTGATGGCCGAAAGCATTTCGGGAATCTGCCATGTACCGTATCGTTCACAGCGAGAAACTCACCGACGTCGTTTTTCACTGGGACGTCGAGGCGCCGGATGTCGCAAAGTCCGCGCAGCCCGGCCAATTCGTGATGCTGCGCCTGCACGAGGGCAGTGAGCGGATCCCATTGACCATCGCCGATTTCGATCGTGAGGCCGGCACCATCACCATGGTGATCCAGGCCCTGGGCAAGTCCACGAAGGAGATGATGACCCACTATTCGACCGGCGATTACTTCAAGGACTTCGTTGGTCCCGTCGGGCGCGCGCAGCACATCAGCGATGTCGGTCACGTCGTCCTCGTCGGCGGCGGGCTCGGCATCGCGCCGATTTACCCACAGTTGCGCGCCTTCAAGGAGGCGGGCAACCGCGTCACCGCGATCGTCGGCTTCCGCAACAAGGACCTGATGTTCTGGCTCGACCGCTTCGAGAGCCTCGCCGACCAGCTCATCGTCTGCACCGACGACGGCAGCTACGGCCGCCTGGGCCTGGTGACCGAGGCGCTTGTCGACCTGATCGAGAAGGACAAGCCGGGCCTCGCGGTCGCCATCGGCCCGCTCCCCATGATGCATGCCTGCGCCAAGGCCACGAAGCCGTTCGGTGTCAAGACCATGGTGTCGCTGAACGCCATCATGGTCGACGGCACCGGCATGTGCGGCTCCTGCCGGGTCACGGTGGACGGCCAGGTGCGCTTCGCCTGCGTCGACGGGCCGGACTTCGACGCGCACCTGGTCGACTTCCCCGAGCTCCTGTCCCGCCAGCGTCGCTTCAAGGCCCAGGAGGCGAAGGCCAACGAGGACTATGCCCACGTCTGCGACATCGAGCGCCGGCTGTTCGAGGAGGGGCAGCGCACCTACAAGAAGCTGAAGACCCTGTCGCCGACCCAGGTGCCGATGCCGGAGCGCCCGGTCGATCAACGGGTGCAGGGCTTCAAGGAGGTCAATCTCGGCTATGCGATGCAAGACGCGATCGAGGAGGCCGAGCGCTGCATCCAGTGCAAGAACCCGACCTGCATCGCCGGCTGTCCGGTCCAGATCGACATCCCGCGCTTCGTGCGCCACCTGCTGGTCCGCGACATCGACGGCGCGAGGGACGTCATCTACGAGAACAACCTCTTTCCCTCCGTCTGCGGGCGCGTCTGTCCACAGGAGAGCCAGTGCGAGAGCCAGTGCATCCTGATCAAGAAGATGGAGCCGGTCGCCATCGGCCGTCTGGAGCGCTTCGTCGGTGACCATGCCTCGACGCAGACCCTGAGGCGGCCGAGGTTCGAGTCGACGCTCGGGCGCGTGGCTATCGTCGGCTCGGGGCCGGCCGGCCTCGCCGCGGCGGCGGACCTGGCGCGCTGCGGGGCCGAGGTCACGGTCTTCGAGGCGCTACACGTCGTCGGCGGCGTGCTGCAGTACGGCATCCCAGCCTTCAGGCTGCCGCGCGAGATCATCGACCGCGAGGTCAAGGTGCTGCGCGACCTCGGTGTGCGCTTCGACACCAACAAGGTCGTCGGCAAGACCTTCACCGTCGACGAGCTGCTGACGGAGCGCGGCTTCGACGCGGTCTTCCTCGGCGTCGGCGCCGGCGCGCCGAGCTTCCTCGGCATCCCGGGCGAGTTCGCCGGCCAGGTCTACTCCGCCAACGAGTTCCTGACCCGCGTCAATCTGATGGGCGGCGACAAGTTCCCCTACAGCGACACGCCGGTGGCGCTCGGTGACAGCGTCGTCGTCATCGGTGCCGGGAATACGGCAATGGACTGTCTGCGGGTCGCCAAGCGCCTGGGTGTGCCGCGGGTGCGCTGCGTCTATCGACGCACCGAGGCCGAGGCCCCGGCGCGCATCGAGGAGCTGCGCCATGCGAAGGAAGAGGGCATCGAGTTCTTCTTCCTGCACTCGCCAGCGGAGGTCCTGACCAATGACACGGGGGACGTCACCGGCCTGCGCGTCGAGCGCATGGAGCTCGGCGAGCCGGACGAACGGGGGCGTCGGCGCCCGGTCGGCACCGGCGAGATCAGTGAGCTGGAGTGCGACACCGTCATCGTCGCCCTCGGCACCAAGGCCAACCCCATCGTGCCGGAGACGACGCCGGACATGGATTGCAACAAGTGGGGCTACATCCTCGCGGACGACAAGCTGCAGACGACGACCAAGCGCGGTGTCTTCGCCGGCGGAGACATCGTCACCGGCGGCGCGACCGTGATCCTGGCGCTCGGGGCCGGACGCCGAGCGGCGCGATCCATGGCCTGCTGGCTGTCCGGGGATCGGGCCAGTTGGCCGCCGACGCGCGAGGCGGTCGAGGCCTATGTGCCCCCGCACCCGCTGCCGAACCTGCCGGAGCCGCCGCCGGAGGCGCTGGCCCGGGTGCTCGCGGCCGAGCAGCGGTTCGCCGATGCCGAGCTGCCGATCCATCTCGGTGATCAGACCGTCCAATGGGAGTGCCAGGACTGCGGTAAAGTCAGCGAGGGCGTCGCCATGCCCTACGGCCAGTGCGCGCTCTGTGGCGGTCGGCTCGCGATGGTCGACCCGGCGCCGCTGGAGAACGCCGCGGCGATCGCCGTCATTCGCTCGGCCTTCGAGATCCAGCTCGGTGCCCATGCCTTCTACCAGCAGGCGGCGGGCACGGCGACGGACCCGGTGCTGCGCGCCATGTTCAATCACTTCGCCGAGGTCGAGCACGCCCAGATGCTGACGCTGGCCAAGCGCTTTCACACCCCCCCGCCGGACGACTCGCAGCCGATCGACATCATGCGCGCGGCCCAGTTCGCGGGCTTCGACGACAAGCCTGAGGATCCTCTCAACCTCCTGCGGCTTGCCATCGCCTTCGAGCAGCAGGCGGTGGAGCGGATCGATCGACAGCTCGCCGACGCACCGGAAGGCTCCGAGGAGCACAAGGTCCTCAAGAGCCTGCGCGCCGAGGGGCGCGCCCACATCGGGATGCTGCTGACCGAGCTGGAGCGGTGGCGTCTGGGTATGCCCGGCATGACGCTGGCCGTCGACACCACCGGCCCAGGCTCGGACACTGGTGCGGCGATGACTGACCTCGGGCAATCGGGGTCGGCCGGTCACCGGCCCTCGGTGCCGCCCAGCCCGCCGCCATCGGCCTGACCGGCAACGCGGCCGCGGGGCGGCATAGTAGGCGGGCGCTACGGCCGCGTTTGGGCGATACGTCGTGAGGCCCTTTCAGTTACGTCCGGGCACCCTCGGGAGAGCCCCGGGAGCCCGTCCGCTCGAGCCTCAGGTATTCGCCGATCAACCCGGCATAGGCGGAGGGGTCGAACAGGAGATTGGTCACATAGTTGCACTCGTGCGTGCAGGATCGGCACTGGGGATTTGTCGGGGAGATCGACCGGAGGACGTCACGCGCCCGGCCGGTGCGGGTCATGCGGGCGAGATCGTAGTCGTGGTCTCGGACGTTGCCCAGGCTCTCCCGCAGGATCTCGCACGGATAGAGCCTGCCGGTCTCGCTCAGGACCAGGTTCAATCGTCCGGCGTAACAGGGGATCGAGCGTCCCTGGCCGAGCAGCGTGCGGTGAATGAACCGCCGCTGCAATTGGTCCTGCGCCGCCTTCCAGCGCCCCCCGCTGAATCGGTGCAGGCCGCCGTTCTTACGCCGAATGCGTGCCGCAAGCGAATCCGTGGCCTGTCGATAGATGTCAGGCGCGACCTCCCTGAATTCGTCATCGATCAGGTTCCCGCGCACCAGGGTGATGGTATGGGTGACGCGAGGATCCAGACCCGCGACGAAGTCGATGAGGTCTCCGATGCGATCCTGGTTGCAAGCCGTCAGGACGGTATTGAACCCGAGCTCGAAGTTCGGGCGGTGATCCAGCAGTCCCTTCAGCAGCTCGTAGGTCTGCATCAGCTTGCCGAAACCGCCGGGCGTCTCACGGAAGGTGTCGTGGTCGGAGCCGACCCCGTCGAGCGATAGCTTCACCACCACGACGCTCTTGGGGCACGCGGCCGCGATGCTCGCCGTTCGGTCCCGAATCAGCTCGGGCAGCAGGCCGTTGCTGGGGTAGAGCATGACGGCCGGCTTGTTCTGCTCGTAAAAGGCCTTGCTGATCTCCAGCAGGTCTCTTCGGAGATAGACCTCGCCGCCAGAAAAGGCGAGCCACAAGAGCCGGCCCAGTGAGACGGAGACACGCCGGATCTCCTCGAGCGACAGCTCCGGCTCCTCGGGCTCAGGGTTGTCCTTGCTCTTGAGGTAGAAGCAGAAGGGGCAATGGGCATTGCACCTGCGGGTGAGGAAGAGGGTGAGGTGGAGTGGTCGCCGCTTCCAGACGATGGCCCCCGCGTGGCGGGCGAGCGCCCAGATCATCCGGCAACTTCCAGCAGCGGGGCATAGCGACGGTAGGACAGTGCGCCAGCGATGGCACCCATGCCGACGGTCAATGGGTAGAGGAGCAGGTAATAGACGGTCGCCGAGATGGCGAAAGCGAGCCCGCCGGTGCGGTGAAATGCAGCGATCAACCCCCGGTTGACGAGGATGTTCAGCGCCATGAGCAGACAGACGGCGATCGCGGGCTCCAGGCTCCCGCGGCCAATCGTCAGCAGCAGGGCGAGAATGGAGCCGAAGAGGATCGCCACGTTGAGCTTGAGGCCGTGAGAGGCCGTCCCTGAGTCCGCCAAGAGGTCCCTGTTGTGCAGTGAGTAGATGGTCCAGAACTTGGACTTCCGGAACCCGTTGCGAATGGAGCCGAGCAGCGAGAAGTTGAAGAGATGTCGAACCTGGATCCCAGCATCCATCAGCAGCTCATATCCGCTTCTCCGCAGTCTGTGACTGAAATCGACGTCCTCCAGGATCGGCAGGTAGTGCTCCGTGAACCCGCCACTCTCCCTGAAGGTTTGGGCGTGGATCGCCATGGCGTGGGCGGCGATGTAGTCGGCGTCGCCGCTGTCCCTTCCGCTGCCCAGGCCCCGGCCTTCGGAGAAGTTGACGAACACCGACTGGAAGGCGTTAAAGAAGCCTGCGTCCCCCGGGCTTGCCGTATAGGTGCCGCCGATGACGGTGTTTCGATTGGCGGAGGTGAGACGCTCGACCGCAGCCGCCAGGGTGTTCTCGCACAAGAGGCAATCCGCATCGGTGAAGAAGAGGATCTCGCCCTTGGCGTGGAAGGCCCCGACATTGCGCGCCCTGGATGCGCCAGCGCTCGTCGGCAGTCGAATGAGGGTGCAGGCGTAGCGGCCGGCGATCTCGGCCGTTCCGTCGGCCGATCCGTCGTCGACGACGATCACCTCGAAGTCGTGGTAGCGCGATGCCAGAGCCGCTTTCAGGCAGGCGGCGATGGTTGCGGCACCATTGCGGACCGGTATGACGACCGAGACGCTGAATCCTGAAACACCAGACCGCTCTCGTGGCATCCGCTCCGCGGTGCCACGCGCGCTCCCGGCGCTCTGCGCCTCGCGAGCTTGATCGCCTGCGCCGGCGTCGGGGCGCAGAGCGCCAAGAGGGGACGTGGCACCGCGGAGCGGTGTCACGAGCGTGGATTGGAGCTTCACTCTCCGGGGTGACATCTCGACATGGGCACTAGTACCCCGTTTCGCCTTATTTTGCATGCTCAGAGCCCCCCAAACGGGTGTCTGCGTGAGTGCGGCTGCAGGCGTCAGAGCACGAGCACCCGGTCGGCAGACAGGATCGCCTGGACGATGCGGTCCCAGTTCTGGTCGGTCAGGTCGGTGCCCGTCTCTTCCCGGGTGATCTCGTGCTCCGCCTCCAGCTCCGCGAGGGCGTCTTCGAGCCTGTCTCGACCCGGAAAAAGCTGTGTCGTCAGTGCCAGGATCTTCATAGTGGCCTCCTGTTGCAGTCCCTGCGACTCATAGGTTGATGACTTCGTCCGCCGCGACGATGGCGGCCGCAAGCTCGGATGCCCCGATCTGCGGAACGGCCTGATCGGCGACCGTGGTCTTCGACTCGACGTCCGAGAACTCCAGCAATTCCAACATCTCCGCGTTCTCGGGCGTGCTGGGTACGGCGACGAGGAAGACGAGGTTCAAGGTATGGTTGAAGATCGTCAGGCCAGCGGCGACCCGCATGGCTTCGGTCGGGTCCCGGCGGCCCAGCACCAGAATGGATTTCGTCTGATTCATCGGGACCCCCTCACAGGCTGACCACTTTGTCGAAATTGCCGACCATGCCGCTGTTGGTGGTCTGGCTACCTTTGTCCACCGGACAGGGCTCCTCCCCCATGTGACGCTCCCAGGACACCTCGCAGACGGCGGCCTCCGCCGCGCTGCCCTTGACGGTGCCGAGGACGTCCTCCCGGCCGAGCGTCTTGACACCGTCGCCGGTGAAGAAGCAGCCCCAGGTCACGGAGCCTCGATTGCAGGCCAGGGCCAGCGGCAGGAAGACATCCGCCGCCTCGCCCGATGACACCTCGAATAAGACCTTCATCCTTCCTCATCCCCCGCTTATCGTGGTTGGGTCAAAGTGGTGATCCCAAGTCACCCATTCTCTCCGCGTTCCTCCCCGTATTGCACGGTTCCTGCTTTGCCTTTCCAACCCTGGAAGGGATTCTTTGCGGACCACAGCCCCGATAGACTCCGCAGACCGATGAGATTGGCCTGCAGATCCTGCCAGGAGCGCATCTGGAGCAGCCGCCGAAGCATGAACCTCGGCCGGCTATAGAAGCGTCGGAAGGCGATTTGGCGCAGCTTCAGGATCTGGTCGCGCGTCATGGTATAGGGCACGAAGGCGGCCGACTGATAGGTGCGATCCGAGAGGTCTGCTGAAACGCGGCCGTACTTGTCACGATCCTCGTAGAGCGGCGTGCCTGGAAAGGGTGTGAGCGCGTGGAAGTTGGCGAAATCGGCGTCCAGCTCCACCGCGAAGTCGATGGTCTTCAGGCCGTCCTCGAAGGTCTCGCCCGGCGCACCGAAGATGAATGGGGTATTGACCCGCAGACCGACCTCCTTCGCCCAACCGACGTCGCGGCGGATCATCTCCAGCGTGGTCCCCTTCTTCAGCGAATTGAGCGTCTTCTGCACCCCGCTGTCGGCGCCGAACAGGATGGCCCAGCACCCGGCGTCCTTCATCGCCCGCAGCAGCGGCTTGTCCACCTGGTTGATGCTGGCCGAGGCGAACCAGGTGAAATCCAGCTTGCGCCGCTTGATCTCGCTGCAGATCGCCATCGCACGCTCGTCGTCGGCGGCGAAGGAGTCGTCGAGGAACTTGATCTCGCGATACCCCTGGGCGAGACAGAGTTCGATCTCCTCCAGGACGTTTCCGACGCTGCGGAAGCGGATTCCGCGGTTGCCGGATTGGCGGTTCCGGTCGGCCTGGAAGCAGAAGATGCAGCGTCGGTTGCAGCCGCGCGAGGTGATCAGGGTGGTCACCGGCTTGCGCCGATACTGTCCCGGCGCGGGGATATAGAAGGCCTTCTCGCCGAGCAGGTGGCGGGCGGGAAATGGCAGGCTGTCGAGGTCTTCGATCAGTGGCGCCGGCGGGTTTCGGACGATCTCGGGGCCGCGCCTGAAGTCGACGCCAGCGAGGCCCTCCAGCCCCTGACCGCTCGAGAGTCGCTCGATCAGCTCGACGATCGCCACCTCGGCCTCGCCGGTGATCACGGCGTCGAAGCTCCCACCATCGCCTTCCAGGCAAGCACCCTTCTCGGCCATGGGGTAGGGCCCCCCGACACAGACGAAGAGGTCCGGATCCTGCGCCTTGAGCGCGTCGGCCGTCCTGACCGCCTTCGGGAACCCGAAGGTGGTCGCGTAGAGCCCCGCGAACCGCGGTCGCAGCTCCGCCACACGCGCCATGATGGCCTCATGACTCATGAAGGCGCCGTTGAGGTATTCGACCTCATGGCTGGCCCGGAGCATGGCCGCAGCGACGTAGAGGGTGCCGAGCGGTTGCCAGTAGTTGATCTGCGACGAGACCGTCTTGGAGGGAAAGATCTGCTCCGGCAGCCAGGCCGGAATGATGAGGACGCACTTCATGGGCGCGCCCAGTTGATTGCGGGCATCAAGACCTCGGCAGGTGATGCGACCTCGCGTCGGGAAAGGATGGCGTCCGCCGCCGAGAGACCCGACTCCATGGCGTGGTCGGTATTGTGATACTCGAATTGCCCGCCCCGGCCGGCCAACTGGAGATTGGAGAACCCTGCGAGGTACTCGAGGATGCGCGCCTGCTTGCGCGTGTATCCCACTTCGAAGAGCGGATAGGCGTGGGGAATGCGGAGAATCATACTGTCGACCACATCCCGTGGCTCGATCAATGCCATGCGCGCGAGTGCTTGCGTCGTCTGCTGGGCGAGTGACGCGTCATCCGAGCCCCAGATGGCGTCGCCACGGGAGCAGAAGAATTCCGCGACCAAGTGGGTCTTGCCCTCAGGCGCCATTCGGGTGCTCCAGTTCTTTGGCTCGTGGATGCGTCCGAAGGGCACGTCGCCATCGTGGATGTACATCCAGGTGAGATCGGTGACTCGCTCCCGGTCCAGCATCAAGCTGACCAGGACGAGATCCCGGAAGCCGAGCCCTGACGCCGCCTCCAGGACCTCACCCGGGGCTCTTGGCTGGAGCATCCGTACCAGTGCCGGCAGCGGGATGCTGGACACGAAGTCGCACCCCCGATACTCGGTGACGCGCTCTCCTTCCTTCACGATCAGACTCTGAATCGAGTAACGGTCGTGCTCGATTCCGATCACCTTCGCCCCGGTCAACACCTGCCCGGACTTGTCGATCCGCGCCTGGAGGCGATCACAGATCTGCCCGATGCCCCGCGCCGGATACAGGAAACGGCCAGCCAATGTCCGCGGCCGTCGGGCGCCCTTCGGCGCGAAGGCCCTCTTGATCGCCACCGCTAGGGACAGCCCCTTGATGCGCTGCTCGACCCACTCCCTGGCGATCCTGTCGCACCGAATGCCCCAGACCTTCTCGCTGTACTCCTTGAAGAAGAGCTCGAAGAGGGTGCGTCCGAAATTCCTCACCACCCAGTCTTCCAGCGAGACGATTGGCCGATCCGTGAAGCGCCTGCGCACCTGCTCCCACAGATAGTCCAGGACCACCCGTGTCGAGCGTCCCGGGCCGAGCCGGGAGAGGGCATTGCCGACGGACAAGGGGTAGTCGTAGAAGTCGCCGTCGAACAGGATCTTGCTGGAGCGCTCGACCAGCAGCAGGTCGTCTCCGATCAGCTCCTGGACCAACGCCTCCAGCTCCTGGTTGTGCGTGAAGAAGCGATGCCCCCCGAGGTCGAACCGATACCCCCGGTGCTCGATGGTCTTGGCGAGGCCGCCAACGCTCGGCTGACGCTCGAGTACGAGCACATCGATTCCGGATTCTGCCAATCGGTACCCCGCGGATAGCCCTGAGGGTCCAGCGCCGAGAATGACGGCGTCTCTCGAGCGTTGGATCATGGCGTCCATGTCGATCGACCCGTCGGCGTGCGGCGCTCGGGCCTCTCCAAGGTTGCGAGGATGGGTCTTCGCGCGACCCTGCTGTTCTCGGTACTGGACATGCTGTCGTCGTATCACTCGCGCTGACGGATGAGGCGGACCGAGTGGAGCCCTTGGCTCGCTCGGCCGGGGTCATGCCAAGCTAGTTGTCGAGCAGGGACTTGTAGTAGTCGGCCTGGGCATCCGACAGCCCCTCGACCTTGGCCTCCGTCTCTGGCGCACCATACGAGCCTGTCTCCACCGCCTCGAAGTATCCCGGCTCGGTCCCGGTTCCAGCCGAAATGGCGTACCCCAGCAAGAAGGCCACGGCAAACCCGCCGACCGTGATGCCTGTGCGAAGAATCGTGTTGTTCAAATGCTAGCTCCCCTGTCTATCTGAGCGACGGTACACCCTTGGGAGACCACTTCCCCAATGCGTCTGGCGCCGGCAGCCGGTATGGCGCCTACTCCATCATGCTCTTCAGCTCCTCGAACTGCTTGGCCGCTGCATCGTCCTCCGCGGAGTGCTCCGCGCTCACTGCTCCATGACCGCCGACGGCGTCGAGCCCCACCTCGGCCATCGGCGGTACGCCATAGCCCATCAGGAAGCCGAGAAACCCGGCGGTCACTGCGAACACAAACCACATATCACTCTTCATGGCCCCACCTATCCGGTCGGCTTGTTCCTCGGACGGCGCTTACTGCTCGGCATGGACGAATGCCTTCGCCGTCCGGTGATGGCTCCTGCGCGGTGCCGCGGTGTCAAGACTTTTGGATCCGCCAGATGAACTGGCCGCTTTGGTTCTGCTTGTCGAGCAGCTCGTTCCCGTCGTTCTCGATCATCTGCTCGATGGACTCGCCGGATGACGGGTTATCGAAGAGCAGCTCCAGGACATCCCCGGAGGCCAGCTTCTCGAGGGCCTTCTTGGTATAGATCTGTGGATGGGGGCAGACATAGCCGTTGACGTTCAGGCAGTACTTCCCATCGCCGGCCTTCTCGAATGACATACCCATTGCTCATACCTCGCTCAGGTTGTTGAAACAGGCTATAACCCACAGGACGCCATTTCCTTGGCTAGCTTTCGCTCCGTCCACCAGTTGAAGAACTTGACGCCGAGGTAGGCCCCAGCCGCCATGCCGAGACCGAACAGCCATCCCGAGGCGTCCCCATTGGCGACACGCACGAAGAAGGCGCCCACGTTGCAGCCCAGTCCCAAGCGCGCGCCGATCCCCATGAAGAAGCCGCCGATCACCGACCACATGGCCGTTTCCCAGGTCGGCTTCTTGAATTTGAACTCATTGTGGTAGAGCGCCATGATGGCGGCGCCGCCGATGAGGGCGAGCGACATCCAGTCGGCCGGGTTGATGGCCGGATTGGGTATGCCGTTCACGAAGCCGAAGTAGATGTTGTCCAGGTTCTCGATACCCATCTTTTGTAGCACCCAGCCGACCCACTGCGCCTCCTGCGTCGTCACGTACCAGTAGCCGGGATCGAAGACCGTCCCCTGGACGGAGAGGCCGAAGTCCCAGCCGATGCGGTCTAAGAGGACACCGGCGTTCTTGAAGCCGAACTTCACCCGCAGGCCCTGGATGACCAGCATGTGCAGCGCGCAGGCGATGCCCAGGATCAGGCCGGCGATGGCCGTGCGCTTGTTGGCGATGATCAGCGACCAGTAGCCCGCCAGCTCGGTACCGATGCCCGAGACCGGCTTGCCGGCCTTCTTGCGCTTGTTGAGAAAGCTCTTGCGCCAATAGACGACGTAGACGACGGCGAGCAGGATCCCGGCGGGCAGCATGATGCCCACGAAGAGGTTGCCCACGAAGGCGCCGGCGACCGAGTCGTTCGGCAGGCCCAGGATCTGGGCATAGGTCAGGGCCGGCTTGTTCCAGACGTAGCCCGCGAGGTATTGATCGACCCAGCCATCCGTGACGGTGATCGATGCGGGCAGGCCCTTTTCTGCAGCCGATTGGGTCCAGGACTCCGGCACGAAGGCATTCGCCCAGCCGCCCACGTCGGCGAACAGCGCCTGCGTGACACTGATGGACAGGATCACGATGAGGGCGTTGATATTGCCCTCGCCGGTCTTGTAGAGGGAGCTGGAGGCGCAGCCGCCGGCGATGACCATGCCGACCCCGAAGAAGATGCCGGCTATGATGGCGTGCTCACTCACGGGCGCGGCATGGAAGGTGCTCAGCCCGCTCGCCGTTATTGGCGCCGATACAGCTCCGAATAGGAGTGTGGCGATGACGATCCCGACGAGCATCCTGGGGACTCGGATTGCGAACAGGTCCCTGAAGGCGGACGAGAAGCAGAATTTGCCGTATTGCAGGCACATACCATAGATCAGCCCGAACCACAGGTACACCGAGAGATAGATGTAATACTCGTTGTAGATGTAGGTTCCGACACTGATAAACGCGAAAAAGCCCAACAGTCCCTTTGCCCAGAGACGATGCTTGCGTCTCTTCTCGTCTTCCGTCGTCACTGTGCCGATCACCCCATCAGCGGTGACCGCATCTGCTACTGGTTGTTGCATCGACATTTCCTCCGTACCTACTTAGTACGCGCAGCAAGACCTTGGGCTAAGCCCTCCGGTAGATTCTGACGAGCGTCTTGAATCGGAATACGCGGCTCGAATCGGCAAACGCCTTCTCCAGCCGGTAGCCCTCGATACGCCTCGCCAGGTGAGCGGGAAGCCGTGGATCTGTCTCACTGTGGATCACGACGATGGTTGAGGCGGCGCCATCCGTACCGGCAGCGGGCAGATGTCCGGTGCCCGGTACCTCCCAGGTCCAGCGCCAGGGCAGGTCGGCGACGCGCTCAGGTGCCGGGACGGATCCCGGCCGCGTGCCGTCGAGCAACGGCTGGCGTGTGAACAGGTCCAGCAATGGCAGCGCCACGGCGGGATTCACCGACGAGGTTGCCTGGGGAAGGACGTGGACTTCGACGTCGCCCGCGTGAATCGCGTCCAGGTACTCGCCCGCGTGCTTGAGGTTCATCGCGCTGGCTCGTTGCAGAAAGGGCGAAAAAGCAGCGCCCGTAATGACCATCGAGATGAGCACTGCGTTGGCGACGATGAGCCTCCTGAGGTCGATGCGCTGGATCGCGTGCAGGCCGTATGCGGCCATCAAGGCGAGCATGGGCATCATCACGATCATGTAACGGATTCGCCGCAAGCCCAGGAGCATGGCGACCAGCAGCATCCAAGCGATGACGAGGTATCGCGGGTCGCGCCTGCGGACCGCCAGGTAGATGGACGCGGCGGCGGCGATGGAGACGAATGGATGGATTTGGAAGAAGAAGCTGGACAGCAGTGATTCGCCCCAGCGACCTAGAGCCGGCGCCTGGAACTCGCGCAGCAGCTCCATCTGGGCAGTGACGACGTCCAGCTTGGCGAAGAGGAAGACGCCGATCAGAGCCAGCGCTCCGCCCGCGACGACGGCGGCTCTCGTCGCGACGCTCCGCCAACCCAGTTGCCAATGCGTCAAGACGACGATCGGCAAGACGCTGAGCATCAGCCAGTTCGAGTATTTGGTCAGCATCGCCAGGCCGATGGCCAGGGATGCCAGGAGACAGCGCTGCAGGCCGCCACGGGCGATGGCCTCGATCGTCGCGTAGACGGCCAGCGTGAGAAAGAACATCGCCTGCACGTCGACCATCATCAGCGGCGTCTGGACAATGAGAAAGGGCATGGCCAGCAGGAAGGCGCCGGCGTACAGCCCCAGCTCCCTGGTCCACAATGCCTTGCCGATCAGATAGGTGAGCGCAGCGGTGCCCGCGAACAGGAGGCCGGTGAATGCCTGAGTAGCCTCCCGATGCTCGCCAAAGACCTGGAGGAGGGCCCCGTACAGCAGTGGGGGCAGCGGCAGGTCCGTCCAGGCAGGTATCTCATGGCCCCAGGCCGCCAGAAACTCGAAGATTCCCTGGAGTTCGACCTGCTTGGCCTGCGCGAAGTGTCGTGACGCGTCGACGACGACCTCGGGCAGTTGCCACAAGGTCGCCGTGACGAGGAAGGCCGCGCCCGTGAGCAGCGGCAGGGTCGCCCGAGTCGGCAGACGCAGCCGGGAGACGACGTATGCCAGTGCGACGGCACCGAGTAGGAGCAAGAAGAAGACGCGGGGAGAGACGCCATCGAATACCCACCACCAACTAGTTAGGCGGTTGTCGTCCAGGGCGCGGAGATTGTAGAGGCCGAGCGCGATCGCCAGCGCGGACAGGGAGATCAGCCAGGCCGGCAGGGGATCGAGCCGGTCGGAGCCATCCGCTCGGGCGTCCGAAGGCAACGTCGTCTCGAGCGCTTCGCCGAAGGGAGAGCAGGTCGGCTCGCCCTTCCGGTCGAACGGAAGCCGGGCGCCCGATTCAAGCTTTGCCGCGGCGAAGACGAGTCTCCGCTCGGTTGAGCTGTGGGGAATCCTGATCAATTTCCGCTCCCGAGCGCTGACGACCCAGACTCGCGCCCGGCGAGCGGGACGGGCCCGCTGCGCCAGGAGATGTGCGCCGAATAGGCGAGCTAAGGCGATTGCCGGAAATGTTCATACCAGATGGCGCCGGATTGAGGCTCGCCTTCAAGGAGCGCCACCAGGAGCATCGCCGGGCGATGTGACTGGTG
>JANQGF010000001.1 GCA_028277465.1 Chromatiaceae bacterium | reverse complement strand
ACTATCCGACAGCAGACCTTCATGCATGATGAATTCGACAATTTCCTTTACACCCTGGCCCGCGCGCAGATTGGTGAAGACGAAGGGGCGCTCGCCGCGCATGCGCCGGGCATCGCGCTCCATCACCTCGAGTGAGGCGCCGACATGGGGTGCGAGGTCGATCTTGTTGATCACCAGCAGGTCGGAGCGTGTGATGCCCGGACCGCCCTTGCGTGGAATCTTCTCGCCCTCCGCCACGTCGATCACATAGAGCGTCAGGTCCGCCAGCTCGGGGCTGAAGGTGGCGGCCAGGTTGTCGCCACCGCTCTCGATGAAGATCAGGTCCAGCCGTGGAAAGCGCGCCTGCAGGTCCTCTACCGCCGCCAGGTTCATGCTTGCATCCTCGCGGATGGCGGTATGTGGACAACCGCCCGTCTCGACCCCGATGATGCGCTCGGACGGTAACGCCTGGGAGCGGATGAGGAATTCCGCGTCCTCACGGGTGTAGATGTCGTTGGTGACCACGGCGATCTCGTGGCGATCGCGCAGGTGCTTACAGAGCGCGTCCAGCAGTGCCGTCTTGCCGGATCCCACGGGTCCGCCCACACCGACGCGTAGGGGGGTCGTATCGGTCATCTGAATGCCATCCAATCTCAGGAGCGAAAAAGTCGGGTGTATTGGGTCTCGTGCCGGCTGCTGGCGATCGCGAGCGCCGGACAGGACGCACCGATGGCCTCGTCCTCCAGACTCAATCCTGTCGTGATCGGCGCCGGGATCGCGCTCGCCAGGCGCGCCAGGACCTGCTGGCCCTGCGTCTGTCCCAGGGGGACGCACTTGACTCCCGCGAGTACCAGCCCCTCGACCCAGGACCAGGCATAGGCCTCGGCCAAAGGTGCGCGCGGGATCTTCCAGGCGGCCGCCGCGAAGGCCAGCCCGGCCGCCTGGCTGCGGGCGAGGAGGCCGCGCCACTCCAGCGCATGGGGCAGCTCCCAGGCGATCAGCAAGTCGGCCAGGGCGCGACCCCGATTGGCCTCCTCCAGGCGCAGCTCGGCGGTCTCGCGGGCCGCGATCAGGCGGTCGATCCAGATCCCCAGGCGCACTGCGTCGCGCTCCGCGGACGCCTCATACAGGCGCGCGAGGAGCGGGATGTCGAGCCGCGCGAGCGCCTGGACCAGTTGATCGGCCACCCAGGCCTCCAGGTCCGCGGCGGTACGAATCCATCCCGTCTCGATCGCCCACTCGAGCCCCTGCGAATAGGTGAAGCCACCGACCGGCAACGAGGGACTGGTCAGTTGCAGCAAGCGGGTCAGCGACAGCTCAGGCGCCATCATGGCGATGATGCGCGTGCCCGTGTGCACCGTCGCCGGAGCCCTGGTAGGCCCCCGGCTCGGGCTCGAAGGGCCGCTGCTCGATCCGCGGCGCGAGGCCCAATCCACGTACCAGCGCATCGAGCACATGGTCGTGCTGGTAACGGAGACATTCGAGCTCGAGCTGCACGGGGACATGACGGTTGCCGAGATGGTAGGCGGCGCGCGCGAGACGCAGGGCGTCCGCGCAGTCCACCCGTGACAGGGTCTCCATCGCCGCGACCACGCGCACGGTCAAGCCGTCCCGTGCATGCAAGCCATCACCATCGCGCAGGCTGGTACCGCGCGGGAGCCGCAGACTGGCTTCCCGCCCGTCGTCGAGCGTGACACGCAGACGGCTGCGCTGGCGCTGCTCCCAGGTCAGGGTCAGCGTGGGAGCGTCCGGCGGAGACCCTTCTGTCTTGCACGTGAGCTGAATCATCCGTGGGATTGCCGCGGCGTCAAAATAAGAAATAGCGCTGCGCAAAGGGCAGCACCGCCGCCGGCTCGCAGGTCAACAGCTCGCCATCGGCGCGCACCTCATAGGTCTGCGGATCGACCTCGATGCGCGGCTGCCAGTCGTTGTGGACCATGTGCGACTTGCGCAAGGCGCGGGTGTCACGAACGCTGCCGATCAGACGCCGAAGACCCAGTTGCGCCGGAATCCCGCCCTGGATGGAGGCGGCCGAGAGAAAGGTCATGCAGGTCGCCGCGAGTGCCCCGCCAGCCGCCCCGAACATGGGCCGGTAGTGGACTGGCTGAGGGGTGGGAATGGAGGCATTGGGATCTCCCATGGGGGCCGCGACGATCATTCCACCCTTGATGATGAGGCTCGGCTTGGTTGCGAAGAAGGCCGGACGCCACAGCACCAGATCGGCGAGCTTGCCGACCTCGACCGAGCCCACTTCATGGGCAATGCCATGGGCGATGGCGGGATTGATGCCGTACTTGGCGATATAGCGCTTGGCGCGGGTATTGTCGTGGGTCGCCGGATCGCCGGCCAAGGCGCCGCGCTGGACCTTCATCTTGTGCGCGGTCTGCCAGGTGCGGGTGATGACTTCCCCGACTCGCCCCATGGCCTGGCTGTCGGAGGCGATCATGCTGAAGGCGCCCAGGTCGTGGAAGATGTCCTCGGCGGCGATGGTCTCGCGGCGGATGCGCGACTCGGCGAAGGCCACGTCCTCGGGGATCGAGGGGGACAGATGGTGACAGACCATCAGCATGTCCAGGTGCTCGTCCACCGTGTTGACGGTGTAGGGCCGGGTCGGATTGGTCGAGGAGGGCAGCACGTTGGGCAGGCCGGCGGCCTTGATGATGTCCGGGGCGTGACCGCCGCCCGCCCCCTCGGTGTGATAGGTATGGATGGTGCGGTCCCTGAAGGCGGCGATGGTGTCCTCGACGAAGCCCGACTCGTTCAGGGTGTCGGTGTGGATGGCGACCTGGACGTCATGGTGCTCGGCGACGTCCAGACAACAATCGATGGCCGCGGGCGTGGTTCCCCAATCTTCATGGAGCTTGAGTCCCATGGCGCCGGCCTCGACCTGCTCTTCCAGCGGTTGTGGCAAACTGCCGTTGCCCTTGCCCAGGAATCCCAGGTTGACCGCAAGCCCCTCCGCTGCCTGTAGCATGCGGTGGATGTTCCAGGGGCCGGGGGTGCAAGTTGTGGCGTTGGTTCCGGTCGCTGGGCCAGTGCCGCCGCCGATCAGGGTGGTCACCCCGGACATGAGGGCGTCTTCCACCTGCTGGGGACAGATGAAATGGATGTGCGCGTCGACGCCGCCCGCGGTGAGGATCTGGCCCTCGCCCGCGACGACCTCGGTGCCGGGGCCGATGAGGATGTCGACCCCGGCCTGGGTGTCCGGATTGCCGGCCTTGCCGATGCCGGCGATGCGCCCATCCTGGATCCCCACGTCGGCCTTGACGATCCCCCAGTGATCCAGGATCAGGGCATTGGTGATGACGAGATCCGCCACCTCGGCGGCGCGGCGCTGGCTTTGGCCCATGCCGTCGCGGATGACCTTGCCACCGCCGAAGGAGACCTCGTCCCCGTGGACGGTGCGATCTTCCTCGACCTGGATCAGCAGGTCGGAGTCGCCCAGCCGGACCCGATCGCCGACCGTGGGTCCGTAGAGCGCGGCATAGGCAGTGCGCTCGATGCGGCTCATGGCTGTCCTCCATCCAGTGCGCCCATCACCTGGGCGTTGAACCCGTAGACCTGACGCGCGCCCGCGTAGGGGACCAGGTCGACCCGGCGGGTCTGGCCCGGCTCGAAGCGCACGGCGGTGCCCGCCGGGATGTCGAGCCGCCAGCCGCGGGTGCGCTCGCGCTCGAAGACCAGTGCCCGGTTGGTCTCGTGGAAGTGATAGTGTGAGCCGACCTGGATGGGGCGGTCGCCGGTGTTGGCGACCTCCAGCGTCAGCACCTCGCGCCCGGCATTGAGCTCGATCTCACCGGGGGCAGTCAGGATCTCACCAGGGGTCATGGGACTCGCCTCCGCGCTCAGAGGATGGGATCGTGGACGGTCACCAGTTTGGTGCCGTCGGGAAACGTGGCCTCCACCTGGACTTCGTGGAGCATCTCGGGAATCCCCTCCATCACGTCCTCGCGGGTCAGCAGGGTACGCCCGAAATCCATGAGCTCGGCCACGCTGCGGCCGTCGCGCGCGCCCTCCAGGATGGCACAGCTGATATAGGCCACCGCCTCGGGGTGGTTGAGCTTGAGTCCGCGAGCCTTGCGTCGCTCGGCGAGCAACCCGGCAGTGAACAGCAGGAGCTTGTCTTTTTCTCTAGGGCTCAAGTCCATTGGTTATCTCCGGGATGAGGTGGATAAGGAACGATTCAGAAACAAGTGGTGCAACTTGAGACGCCCTTGTTGGGCACGCTCCGCTTTGCCCAACCTAAGGTGTATAGGTTGTTTCTGAATCATTACTAAGCCTGAATTCGGCAATTGGAACCGCAAAGGTGCAAAGGAGCGGACAGGTACGGGCTTGACCGCACACCATCCGAGCATTCGATCAGGTTCCCCAGATGCGCGGAGGACAAGGGGGAATGCTCAAGAGCCTGGGTCGCAGTAGGCCCCAAACCGCCGCGAAAAGGCGACGTGCTGGCTCGCCGTAGTGCGCCAGACAGCGGGCCACCAACAGGTCGTCCAACAGGGTCACGCCCCAGAGCACCCCCGGGTCTGCCGTGCATTGCTCGCGTACCGCCACCAGGTCATCGGTGTTGGCACTGGTTGCCACCAAGGTGCCGGTCACCGGGTAACCGCGCAGGCCGGCGGGACCATCGAGCCCATCGCCCTCGGCGATCCGCAGCCGGTCCAGCAGCAGGGGTCGGTTGGCGCGATGGATGGCGAGTGACAGATCGGCCACGCCCGTCTCGAGCCGTTCGCCATTGGCCGGTCGGCCCAGGGCATGGACTTCCCAGCCGATGAAGCGGGCACCCGGCTCCAGCTCGACCTGGGTCGCGAGCCTTGCGCGTGTGCCCGCAAACAGGATGTTCTCCTGGGGGAGCCATTCCAGGACGCCGCCCGCCGCCACGTGCAGCCGCTGGGTCTGCCGCGCCAGGGGGCCGGTGCTGCGATAGAGCTTGGTTGCCCCCGGCATGGTGAGGAGCGCATGCGCACCCGCGCCGACCGTCACCTCGATCTCCAACACGTCTCCACCCACCACGCCTCCTGGCGGATGTAGCAGATAGCAATGGCAGGGTGCGCCCTCTGGATAGAAGGGTCGTTGTACCGCGAGCGGGCCGTGCCGGCTGCGCTTCGCCAGCAGGGTGCGGCCGGTGCGCGCGACGAATCCGAGCGTGATGCGCGCGTTCCATCCGCAAACGGCCGGCTCCGGGGACGCTCTTGTCATAGGATTGCTCAACTGACTGTCTAAGGCGATTTCTGTCAATGTTCATACCATCTGACTTGTCTTGACGCCCGCCTTCGGTGTCGCACCACCAGTCACATCGCCCGGCGATGCTCCTGG
>JANQGF010000382.1 GCA_028277465.1 Chromatiaceae bacterium | reverse complement strand
GCGGCTTGTGATGGCGGCATCGCCACGGTCGAAGAGGACGGTCTCTCGGCATTGGCCGATCCCGCGCCCGCCGAGCAGGATGACCCGCCCGGCGCTTCGCTATGCGCGGCCACCGGTGTCAGCTGGGTCTGGGTCTTCGATGCGCTGGAAGCGGCCGTCAAGGTCCGGCACTACTCGCCCAAGACCTTGCGGGCCTATCGCGGCTGGACGCAGAAGCTCCAGACCTTCACCCAGAGCCGGGATCCGCGGTCGCTGACGGTCGCGGACGTCAAGCGCTTTCTGACCTTTCTTGCGGTGGAGAAGCAGGTCTCGGCCGGGAGTCAGAATCAGGCCTTCAATGCCTTGCTGTTCCTGTTTCGGCATGTCCTCGACCAGGATTTCGGGCCGGTCGATGGGGTCGTGCGCGCCAAGCGCAAGCCTTACATCCCAGTCGTCTTGTCGCGCCAGGAGGTCGACCAGCTCATCGGCGAGCTACGCGACCCCGCGGCCTTGGTCGCCAAGCTCTTGTACGGCTGCGGCCTGCGCCTATTCGAGTGCCTGCAGCTGCGGGTGCAGGACATCAACCTGGATGCGATGATCCTAACCGTGCACGACGGCAAGGGAAAGAAGGACCGCACGGTGCCATTGCCACGGGTCTTGCGCGATGCGCTTCTCGCGCAGCTGGAGCGGGTCAAGCAAGTGCATCGCCAGGACTTGGAAGAAGGCTATGCGGGAACCTTCCTGCCCGGCGCATTCGAGCGTAAGTCCAGAGGCGCGGCACGGGAGCTGCCTTGGCAGTGGCTTTTTCCCGCCACAGCGCTGACCCGAATCCCGGAGACGGGCGAGCAGCGGCGCTACCACCTGCACGAATCCGGGGTGCAGAAGGCCATGAAGGCCGCGGTCCGCAAGATCGGGATCACCAAGCGTGCCTCGGCGCACACGCTGCGTCACAGTTTCGCCAGTCATCTGTTGCAGGCGAACTACGACATCCGGACCATCCAGCAGCTCCTGGGTCACAGCGATGTGAAGACGACCATGATCTATACCCAGACCGTTCCGAGCATGACGCTGAAGGACGCGCGCAGTCCACTGGACTTCTAAACCGCGCCTAGCGCGGTATGCGAAGTTTCTTGATTAGATCGACCTTGGCAGCCACGACAAGCATCGGAGCTGCCGCGGTTTAAGAGATTAGAAAATATGAAATTCAAACCGCGTCTCCAGCGATGTCGATGAACCCCCCAAAGCCAAGCACAAAATGAAAACGACGCATCTCGATCTGGACGCGGTATAGGCGATTGCCGGAAGCACTTTGGTCGACCGCCCCGACGTGTGGCCGGCGGATCTCAGAGGCTGTCCGAAAACCTGACGCTGGAGGTCTGGTCCGCACAGCGGACCCTACGTTTCGTGATTTGGTAGGGTCCGCTGTGCGGACCGAATCGCTTCAAAGGATCTCGCGGAATCTTCGGAGTGCACCGGATACCTCGCTATTTTCCGATGCAAAAGCTGGAGAAGATCCTTCCAAGCAGGTCATCGGAGCTGAAGTGGCCCGTGATCTCTCCGAGCGCCTGCTGCGCCTGCAAGAGGTCCTCGGCGATCAGTTCTGCTCCGGCCTTGTTCAATAGGGTCTGTTGGGCGGCTTGAAGTTGCGCCAGACCACGTCTGAGTGCATCCAGATGACGGCGGCGGGCGGTGAAGGCCCCTTCGGAGACTGTGCTCACCCCTGCACGTGCCTTCAGGTGTCGACGCAGGAGGTCCATGCCGGCTCCTGTCTTGACGGAGAGTGCGATCTCGGTTCCGGCCGCCGATTCGATGATCTCGGGTGAATCCCCAAAGAGGTCGATCTTGTTGCGAACGCGGGTCACTGGGCAGTCGTCGTCCGGCAGGTCCGCCGGTTGCGCCTCGTTCGGGCCGCAGGCCGCGTCATAGATCCAGAGGATCAGATCGGCCTTGGCCAACTGGTCGCGGGCGCGCCGGATCCCCTCGCGTTCGACTGGATCCTGGGTTGGTCGGATGCCGGCGGTATCGACGACCCGGATCGGCAGGCCGTCCACCTGGATGTCGAGCTTCAAGAGATCGCGGGTGGTGCCGGGGAGGGGGGTGACGATCGCGGCGTCGGTGCAAGAGAGGGCATTGAGAAGGCTCGACTTGCCGGCATTCGGCGGACCCGCGATGACGACGGCCAGTCCGTCCCGGATCATTCGGCCCTGGTGGGCCTCGGCCAACAACTCTCGTGTCATGGCAATCATCTGACAGAGGTCGTCGGCGACGGCGGATTCCGGTGTGAGCTCGATCTCCTCATCGGGGAAATCGAGCGTGGCCTCGGTATAGGTCCGAGTTCGAATCAACTGCTCGATCAGGGCCTCGACGCGGCGCGAGAAGACGCCTTGCAGGCTGCGCCCGGCGAGGCGGGCCGAGAGGACCGAGGCGCTTTCGATCAGGTCGGCGACGGCCTCGGCCTGGGCCAGGTCGAGCTTGCCGTTCAGGAAGGCGCGCTCGGTGAACTCGCCCGGGCGTGCCGCACGCGCCCCGAGCTCGAGACAGCGGTGCAACAGGAGATCCAGGACGACGGGTCCACCGTGCCCCTGGAGCTCCAGGACATCCTCACCCGTAAAGGACTTGGGTGCAGGAAAGAAGAGCGCCAGCCCCTCGTCGATGAAGCGACCGTCGGTCTCGCGAAAGACGCCGAAGGTGGCGAGGCGCGGCTGGACCGAGCGACCGAGGATGGCCTGGGCCATCGTCGGCACCAGTGGGCCACTGACGCGCACGATCCCGACACCACCGATCCCGGGCGGGGTTGCAACCGCGGCGATGGTGTCGGTTGCCATGGGCGATCAAGGCAGGTGCCTCATCGCTTCCGTTTCGCGGCTGCCTTTTCGATGTTGCGCGTGATGTGCCATTGCTGGGCGATCGAGAGGAGGTTGTTGACCGTCCAGTAGAGCACTAGGCCCGACGGAAAGAAGGCGAAGAAGACGGTGAAGACGAAGGGCAGGCTCATCATGATCTTCGCCTGCATCGGATCCGGCGGGGGCGGATTGAGCTTCTGCTGGACGTACATGGAGACGCCCATGATCAAAGGCAGCACGAAGTAGGGATCCGGTGCGGAGAGATTGTCGAGCCAGAGCATGAAGGGGGCCTGGCGCATCTCGACGCTCTCGAGCAGGACCCAGTAGAGCGCGATGAAGACCGGGATCTGGATCAGGATGGGGAGACAGCCGCCCAGCGGATTGATCTTCTCGGTCTTGTACAGCTCCATCATGGCCTGATTGAGACGCTGCTTGTCGTCGCCATAGCGGTCCTTGAGTGCCTGCAGGCGAGGCGTCAGTTGACGCATGTTCGCCATGGACTTGTAGCTGGTCTCGGAGAGCTTGTAGAAGGCGAGCTTGATCAGGATGGTCAGAAAGATGATCGCCCAGCCCCAGTTGCCCACCAGGGCATAGATCTGATCGAGCACCCAGAAGATCGGCTGGGCGATGACGGTCAGCCAACCGTAATCGACGGCCAGGTCCAGGCCCGGCGCAATCTTGGCGAGCGTGTCTTGGAGCTTGGGTCCGATGAAGAGCTGATTCTGGAATTCCTGGGTCGCCCCGGGCGGAATGCTGACCGCCGGCGAGTACTTCCCGATGATATAGCGC
Organism: Chromatiaceae bacterium; assembly: GCA_028277465.1. Lineage (GTDB taxonomy): Bacteria > Pseudomonadota > Gammaproteobacteria > Chromatiales > Chromatiaceae > JANQGF01. The sequence goes on along the minus strand of JANQGF010000382.1, from coordinate 5,779 downwards.
GCGTCGTTCAAGACGTTCGTATAGAAGGTCTCCTGAACGCCGCGCGGGGAGATCCAGGCCGCCATGAAGTAATGCTGCATCATGGCAATCCAGCCATCGGTGACCGGCCGGTTGAGCTTGTCTTTGCTCATATCACCGAAGGACACCTTCTTGTACTTGTCCTCCGGGCTGTAATAGACGCCGCCGGTAAAGGTGCTGATGAAGCTGGGTTCGTTCGGGTCGTGAAGCTCGGTGCGTTGGAGCTGATTGTACTCCCGGGTAATCAGGGGAGCCTCGGTGCCATTCGTCACGAGCTGGCTGGTCTCGATGAGATAGCTGCCGCGGGTGAAGGTATAGCGCTTCTTGACCTCCACGCCTGCCTGGTTGCGCCAAGTCAGCTCGATCTCGAGCCGATCCTCGTCGTCCCCGAGCCGGTAGCTCGACTGGGCGCTTTCAAAGACGGCCTCATGCGTCGGGAGCAGCGAGGCCTCCTCGCCGAGCAACCCGGACTGGGCGATGAACATGTTGGGTGGGAGGGGCTTGAGCAGCCTGAACTTGTCCTCGGGGCGCTCCGGCAGAACCGAGTAGTCCAAGAGCCAAATGCTGCTGATGGTGCCTCCCTTTGGGGAGATCTCCACCTTGAAGAGATCGGTCTCGACTCTGATGTAGGACGCCCCTGCCGGAATGGCGGCGTCGCTCATCAGGGAGCCTGGTGCGACCGTATCCGGGGTCGTGGCCACCGCCGGAACGTCTTCCGGTCCGGGAGCCGGAACGGGGGAGGTCTGACCCGGCCCCTGTGCAACCTCCTGGGGCGCCACGCCGGGACGACCATAGTCCTGCATCCAAGACTCGTAGATGAGGAAAAGCACGGCGGCAAGTGCGAGAAACAGGATCAAGCGCTGGTTATCCATGAGTCTTGGTCTGCCTTTCAGAAGGAACTGGATCGATGCCACCTGCGTGCCAAGGGTGGCAGCGAGATAAGCGACGCACGGCCAAATAAGAGCCGTACCCGACGCCATGCCGCGCGATGGCCTCCGCGGCGTACTGAGAGCAGGAGGGGTAGAAGCGACAATGGGGCCCGAAGAGGGGGCTGATCAGGTACTGGTAGACCCGGATCAGGCCAATCAAGATTCGACGCATGCTTTCTTCCCGATAGTCACCCAGGCTCGCTCCAAGATGGCAAGAAGCTGCCGATTGGACAATGCAACGGCGCCAGCTGCGCAGAGGACGACGATATCGACCTCGGGAAGTCTCTGCCGGTGCGTACGGAAGCTCTCGCGGACGAGCCGTTTGAGCCGATTGCGATCGATGGCTCGCCGTGCGCGCTTCTTGGAGATCGCGAGACCCAGACGGGCGGTCGTTAGGCCATTGGCTCGAAACAAGAGGATGAAACCAGTCTTTCCAATCCGTCGTGACTCCGCAAAGACGCGCTGAAACTCCTGCGCCTTGGTGAGTCTCAGCTCACGGGGAAAACACCGGTTCGAACAGCCGGTCGTGGTTCCCTCGACCTTCAGGGGGCGAGGCGCTTACGGCCCTTGGCGCGCCGAGCGCTAAGAATCTTGCGTCCACTCCGTGTCGCGAGGCGCGCTCGAAAACCGTGGGTGCGAGCACGCTTCAGGCGGCTGGGTTGAAAGGTGCGCTTCATACGAGGTACTCCAAGATCCGGTTTTCGGGGCGCCTCGCCCCTGATCTAAAAAGGCCCGGAAATGTAAGCAATTTCAGGCGAGAAGTCAATGCTTGGTGGCGCTCAAGAAGGTTCGAGCCGACTGTGGATAAGTCCGTACGGGGACGCTAGACTGCCAGGAGACCGATCGATCGGATCTGGGTGGACATGAGGGTGCGCTGCTCATTCCGAGAATGGATGATCGGTCTTGGTGACTGCGCAGGTGTGCGAGTCGGAGCACGACAACGAGACGGCATCCGTCGGGAGTGACTGTGGGCGTATGGGATCAGTGTATGAGTCAGTTGAAAGAGGAACTGACGGCAGCGGAATACAACACCTGGATTCTGCCGCTGCAGGCAAGGGTGCACGAAGACCAGATCCGGCTGTTCGCACCCAACCGGTTCGTGCTGGATTGGGCGCGCCAGAATTACGAGCAAAGACTGCTCGAGCTGTGCGGGCGCTTGAGCGAGGGGAGAATCCTTCGAATCGTCTTCGAGGTAGGAGGAGTGGAGGGCCTGTCCGGCGAGCCGACGGGAGAGGGTCGCGCGCGGATCTCGGCACCCGAGCCGGATCTCGCCGAGCGACGTGCGGCGGCGAACCTGAACGCCGACTTCACCTTCGAGACCTTCGTCGAGGGCAAGTCGAATCAGCTGGCGCGGGCGGCATCCATTCAGATCGGGCAGAATCCCGGAACGGCCTACAATCCTTTGTTCATCTATGGAGGCGTCGGTCTGGGGAAGACACATTTGATGCACGCGGTCGGCAATATCGTACTAGGCTCGAGTTCGAACGCACGCGTTGTCTATCTGCATTCGGAGCGCTTCGTCGCCGAGATGATCAAGGCGCTCCAGCATAACCGGATCGACGAGTTCAAGCGCACCTATCGCTCGGTCAATGCCTTGCTGATCGATGACGTTCAGTTCTTCGCGGGCAAGGAGCGGTCGCAGGAAGAGTTCTTTCATACCTTCAATGCGCTGTTCGAATCGCGACAGCAGATCGTGCTCTCGAGCGACCGCTTTCCCAAGGAGGTCGTCGGACTGGAAGAACGCTTGAGGTCTCGTTTTGGATGGGGGCTCACGGTCTCGATCGAACCGCCGGATCTGGAGACGAGCGTCGCCATCCTCCATTGCAAGGCAAGCCAGTTGGGTGTGGAGCTTCCCGAGGACGTGGCCTTCTTCGTCGGCCGGCGGATCCGTTCCAATATTCGCGAGCTGGAAGGCGCCTTGCGGCGCTTGGTTGCCAATTCCCAGTTCACCGGGAAGCCCATCACGCTGGAGTTCGCGAAACACGCCCTCCGGGATATGCTCGCGGCGCAGGACAAACAGGTCAGTATCGAGAACATTCAGAAGACGGTCGCCGAGTATTTCAAGCTGCGAACCTCCGACTTGATGTCGGCGAAACGCAGCCGCTCGATTGCCCGGCCGAGACAGATCGCGATGGCGCTCGCGAAGGATCTGACCAAGCACAGCCTGCCGGAGATCGGAAACGCCTTCGGGGGCCGTGATCACACCACGGTTCTCCACGCGACCCGCAAGATCAAGAGCCTCCGGGAGGAGGATGCGGGGGTCGAGGAAGACTACAAGAACCTGTTGCGGATCCTGACCTCTTAGTTGGGGGAGACGCTGTGATCAGGGCCGGGCGCTTCGGAATCACGCAGCAGACCATCCACAAGAAGAACCATCGTCTTGCAGGCGATCGTCAGAATCGAGAGTGCGGTTTCACCGCGAGTCCTTCGAGCTGCGATGAATGGCCGCAAGCCAACGACTGGTTTCCAAGATTGATGCTCAGTTAGGAGAACGCCATGGAGTTCGTCGTAAAGCGAGACACCCTGCTGCCCGTCCTCGGGACAGTGGCCGGAGTGGTCGAGCGACGCCAGACGCTCCCGATTCTCGGCAATCTGCTCCTGGTTGCCAGAGGGGATCGAACGACGATCACGGGGACGGACCTGGAGGTGCAGGTCGAGAATCAGTGTGCGGCCGAGATTCGAGAGGAGGGCGAGACGACCGTTCCGGCCAGGAAGCTGCTGGATATCTGCCGTAACCTGGAGGAGGGTGTCGAGGTGCGGTTTCGGGTCAAGGACGAGCGGTGCGTGATCACCTCGGGTCGGGGGCGCTTCTCCTTGGGCATCCTCCCGGCCGCGGATTTTCCGAGCATGGAGTCCGAGATCGGTGGGCTCGAGCTCGCATTGGAAGAGGGCCGGTTGAAGCGGCTCCTGGACAAGACCTCCTTCGCCATGGCGCAGCAGGATGTTCGCTACTACCTGAACGGCCTGCTCATCGAGCTAGATTCCTCTGGGCTGACGGCGGTGGCCACGGACGGCCATCGGCTGGCCATGGCTCAGAGTGGCGTGGGCATCTCGATCGATGACCGTCGGCAGATCATCGTTCCGAGCAAGACGGTCCTGGAGCTGCGCCGGCAGCTCCATGGTGCCGATGAGGAGATCGCCCTGCGCGTGGGAGAGAAGAGCATCGAAGCAGTGGTCGGACAGATGAGGATGACCTCGAAGCTGGTGGACGGGCGTTATCCGAATTATGAACAGGTCATCCCGCGAGAGCTTTCCAAGAGGGCGGTGTTGAAGAAGGAGGACTTGAGACGCGCACTCTCCCGGACGTCCATCTTGTCGAATGAGAAGTATCGGGGTGTTCGGCTCGCCTTTGGGGAAGACGTGCTGAAGCTGCAAGCGCACAACCCAGAGCAGGAGGAGGCGGAAGAGGAGATCGAGATCCAGTATCAGGACGAGATGACGGCCATCGGTTTCAATGTCGCCTATTTGATGGACGTCTTGGGGGCGGTGGATGGCGGCGAGGTCCAGGTTCAGTTCCAGGATGGAGACAGCAGCTCGGTGTGGAGGGGCGTGGGGGTCGAAGGTGAGACCTTCGTGGTCATGCCCATGCGGCTCTGAGGGATGGAATGAGCGGTCGGTCCGAGCCGAACGACGATGGTTGCTGGAGGTCTCGGGTTGTTTGCCCTGAGACTGGAACACCTAAGGAACATTCGACATCTGGCATTCGAGCGGGAGGCGAATGTCGTCGTCATCAGTGGAGGAAACGGTGCCGGAAAGACCACGGTCTTGGAGGCCATCTATCTGTTGGCGCGGGGTCGCACCTTTCGAGGTCGAAAATCCGGCCCGATCACGACCAGCGGCGAGTCGTCGACCTGGATCAAAGGGGACTTTCGGGGACCGGCGGGTGAGGCGTTCCGAATGGAGTTCCGTGCCGATGGCGCGGGGAGCCGGCGTCTGCTGGATCGGAAACCCTGGCCTGCCGGAGAGAAAGGACGTCGTCCGATCTCGGTCAAGCTGGTTGGTGAGAATCCGCAGGCGCTGTTGGAGGGAGAGCCAGGGCTGAGGAGACGGTTTCTGGATTGGAACGTGTTCCACGTGGAACCTCGAGTCGGCAGGCTGCGCAAGGACTTCGAACGCGTCCTCTTGCAGCGCAACGCGGTGCTTCGAGCCAGAGGACCGCAGTCGGGTTGGGACGCCGCATTCGCGAGCATGTCGGAGGACATTCATTCTGAACGTGCCACCTTTTTTCAGGCCTGGCGATCCCACTTCTTGCGACTGAGCGGGTCGTTCGACTTCTTGGCGGGTTGCGACCTTCGCTACGACCGGGGCTGGTCGGAGGAGCGCTCGCTCTTGGAATCGCTGGCCAAGCTGAGAGGGGCGGAGGCGATGCGCGGATACAGTCTCGCCGGGCCACATCGGGCGGATTTCGGCGTCTCGCGTCGCGCGGGGTCGCCGGGCTTCTCGCGTGGCCAAACCAAGGTAGTCGTGGCCCTGCTTCAGCTGGCCGCGGAAGCGGTTCACTCTGCCAATGGACTGGCACCAGCGATCTGGTTGTTGGACGACTTGGAGTCAGAGCTGGAACCGAGTGTCGCGAGCCGGCTTTGGCGGCTATTCTCGAGGACCGGTGGCCAGTGTTTCGCGACGCGGGTATCGAGCACCCCGGTGCCCGGTATCTTCGGGGCGGACGAGAAGCTCGCCTTGTTCCACGTGGAACAGGGCGAACTGAGCGATTGTTCCACCTGAATCGCGTCAGACTGAGGCGATTTCTGTCAATGTTCATACCATCTGACTTGTCTTGACGCCCGCCTTCGGTGTCGCGCCACCAGTCACATCGCCCGGCGATGCTCCTGGTG
>JANQGF010000324.1 GCA_028277465.1 Chromatiaceae bacterium | reverse complement strand
ACAAGTACTTCTTCACCAAGCTCGGGCGCCGTGTCGTCGTCACCGCGCTGGTGATCCGCGAGTACTTCGTCCAGCCCAGCCTCGTCAGAGCTGCCCTATGAAGTTCTTGTCGATTTGTCGAAGATTTTGGCGATAAGGGACTAATGTTGTGCCGAGCCCTCGTCGGACGGGGGAGGGTCTTCCGCCGGGGCATCGGTGGGATCGCTGATCCGACGGTTTTCGCTCAGCCACTCGCCCAGGTCGATCATGCGGCAGCGCTCGCTGCAGAAGGGGCGCCAGCGCGCGGACGCGTTCCATTCCACCGGCCTTCCGCAATGTGGGCAGGGAAGCGACCTGACCATGGTTCAAAGCACGCAGCAGGTCAGCTTGAAGGTGACCTCTTCATGGTGCTGCGCGGGTCGACCCGTGTCCGAGACCTGCATGAAACGGATGCTGAAACGGTTCTTGTGTCCACTGATCTCGGGATAGATGGACGCGTTGTGATCGAGCCCCACACGCAGCATCTGCGCCGGCGCCTGGGGATCCAGTGCCTCTTGAAAGAAGCCGCTCTCGGCCGTCACGCGGCGCGACGAGGCGCTGGTACGCACCAGCGAGAGCGATAGCTGGATGGCGCCGATGGCGGGCTTGATGTCGTTCAACCAGCCCTCGAACCGGTCCTGACGGGCCTCCGGCGGTTGGATCAGCCAATAATGAAACTGGGGCAGATCGAAACTGCAGGCGCCACCAGGAATGCTTCCGCGTTGCGCGACCGCCTTGAGGAAGTCGTCCTCGCGGACGTTCTGTCCGATCGGGCCGCTCGAGCGCTGGACGCCCTCGACGGCCTCTTCGAGATTGCTGAGAACCTGCTCGAGGGCGTTCGGATCGACGCCGGGTTGGTGCGAGATCCGATTCAGGGTGCCGATGTGGCGTTCGAGCTCCTTCAAGAGCTCGCTCTTGATATCCGAGCGCGCTGTGATCGCGGCGACGTCGAGTAGCACTTCGATGGCGGTTCGGCTGGCCCAAGGATCATCCTGGGGTAGGAAGTGCTCGAGTCGCTCGTAGAGATGCTCCAGCCGCAGAAAGGTGCGGATGCGTTCGTTGAGCGGATGTTCGAATATGATCATGGTGGACACGATGATGACTCGAATCTGCGCGGGAGGCGGGGTCTAGACAACGGTTCGTAACCTCTCATGGATGGCCGATACGAGGCCTGCGGTGCGCGATCACTGGAGTGGAATTCTCCTGGTTTCCTCACGCGATGTCATCAGGCCTCGAACCCCTCGACCTGCCGCGTCACTCTTCAGGCGGCATCAGCCGAGCCGCAACGCCTGCTTGTAGAAGTGCGGGATGGCGTCCGGATCGGTCGTCATGAGGACGTGATCGAGCAGCCAAGCGGGTAACCGGCCTTGTTCGGCCATCTCATCGAGCTGGGTCCGCAAGCCCTTCCAGTAGAAACCGTCGCCGGCGCCGTCGAAGAAGACCACTGGGCTGTTCTCGATGACGCCCAGCTTCATGTCGGTCAAGGTCAGACCGATCTCCTCCAGGGTGCCGACGCCTCCGACCAGAAAGAGGTGAAAGCTCGCGATCTCGAACCAGCGCTGGCGCGCCTGACGGCTGCGGGCCTGAAAGGTCTGATAGAAATCGGCGCTCTTGTTCGGTTCCTGATCGATCGTCTCGATGAAGCTCGAGCCCACCATGAGACCCAGGGCGTGGGCGGCGTCCGTCACCTGCTGCATGGCGCCCGGTCCACCGCCGGTGAGGATGCCGATCTCGCTTCCGAACAGACCACGCAGATTCTCCAGCAGGCGCCGAACCTGGCTGGTGGCCTGATCATTCAGACGCTTGGTCGAGCCATAGATGGCGAAGATGAGACAGGAGCGAAACTGGTCGACCTTGTCCGGGGTCGTGAAGTAGCCGCGCAGACCCCGAAACACATGTCGCACCACGTGGCCGCGGGCCTCGTTGCACCAGAAGACCTCCAGTCCAAGGCCCTCGTAATCGGCGAGCCGGCCGTGGTCGCGGGCGGAGAGAAAGGGGCCGTGCTCGAACGAGGCGCGCCGGAAGACGATGCGGGCGATTCGCTGGCGAAGGGCGGCGGTGCAGATCTCGGTATGCTCGATCAGGTTGGGGAAATAGCCGAGCAAGAGGGTTGCCCGCGCGCCGTCCGGCAGCTCGGCCAGGATCTGGGTACCAGACTCGGCATGCGTGTCCAGTTCCAGTCCCTCGGCCACCGGGCCCGCAGCGAGATCGGTCCCACCACGCGGATCGCGCGGCGTCTGCGGTTGCGTCCAGATTCGTTCGGGCGCGGCTCCATCCAGCAACCCGTAGGGGTCCTGTGTGACGGCCATCATCCGGTGCGAATAGCGGTCGCGGACCGGGGTCGCCTCCAGACGGTCGAAGACCGCGAGCAGCGCCTGGCAGGCCGGCTCGCCGCTCGTCTCACGGGGGTCCGGCCGCGCGAGGTGTCGGCCGTGCCAGTAGCTTGGTCTGGGCGCCAACCGGATGGCATCGTGTACAGAGGCCGCGACGCTCGGGTTGATGATGAGCTGCTCGGTGCGATTGATGAACTCCAGATAGATATTGGTCCCACGCGTGGTGATCGGATCCAGCACCGTGGCCTGGAGATGGACGCCCAGGGACTCGTCGAGGTTGCGCAGCACCACATAATGGCGGTGCAGGAACATGGAGCAGGCCGTCACCACACCGTCCCTGGGCGGGAGCTCGATATGATCGACCGACTCACGCACCTGCAGCCGGTTGAGCAGATCCTTGCCGTCGGCATGGGTCGCGATGGCCGTGACCTCCTCGGGGGTCAGGGGTTTCTGGAAGCGAAAGACCTGTCTTTGCGGACGCAGGATGAGATAGCCATTGCCGTCGAGCGAGAAGCCTGCCGGGACCTGCAGCACATTGTCCCGAATGAGCCGATGGAGTTCAGCGGACTTGAGTCGGTTGTCGGTCGGGCAGAAGACGAGCCGACCGACCCGCAATCCCGGTACCAGGATGCGTTCCAGATGTGCGCCGATGCCATAGGACTTGATGGCGGCGACGATCCGAAGCTGCATCTCGCAGTGTCCGCCCTCGAGGTGGGGTGTGCCCACGGGGAGGATATTGATCCCCAGACGGGCCAGCCGGCTACGCGCGGCGAAGAGCAGATCCGATTCACGTCCGCCTACGAGCTTGCGAAAGGGCTGCGAGATGGCAAAGCGCGCCGTGACCAGAAAGCCTTCGTCATGGGTATCCAGGTTCGCGGTGATCCAGCCGTCGCCGGTTTCAGGTGTTGCGTACATGCCCCCTCTCTCGGGATTCAGGCAATCGAGGCCGCTACCCTGAACCTAGCCGTCGGCCCCCTGACTCGCCCTGTCCTGGGGAAGGGATGGGGGAGGGGCGACGCGACGGCCAAGCGACGCGCCACTGTCATCCGCCGCGGTTGGCGTACCGCCATGGTGGTCAGGGCCACAGGGCTCGAGGGTATCACAAGGG